>NZ_JBQHQR010000011.1:0-132868 GCF_052067195.1 Clostridium sulfidigenes
CCCAGCTGAGCTATGCGACCTTATATGGTGGAGGAGGACGGATTCGAACCATCGAAACGAAACGTAACAGATTTACAGTCTGCCCCCTTTGGCCACTCGGGAACTCCTCCATAATTTTAATATAACTAGATTTTCGCAGTAGCTTGACCTGAGCTAATTTCCAATCTTTTACATAAATAAAAATGTCACTAAACTGACAAGACTTAGTATACAATTATATTGATTTTTTTTCAACCCCTTTTTTCAATATTTTTATAAAAATTTTATTGTTTTTTTCTCAATTAATCATATTTTTTTCATTTTAGGCATTTTGTCACTTAAATTTAAATCATTATACTAATTAAAAGCATTAATAATAAACTATTATTTCAATATATTTAATTTATTTCTTACACGATAATACCTGAAACCCGTATGAACAGAACAACTATTTTTATAGTTCTCTATTTTAATAGTTCTCTAGGAAACTAGATATCTATTTTCCTAGAGAACTATAAGTATAAGTTTATATTTAAATAGTTATTTATATAATTAATTTCCTTCTACTTTGTCCATATCTATATATTTAGAAAATATCTTCTTTAATTCTTCTATTTGCTCTTCATCTACCTTACGCTCTATTACATTGAGAGTTCTTAATACAGCTAATCGTTCATTATTATAAGTAAGGAATTCGTTTATCTCTGAATAGTCTTCTTCATTCAACTCTTTACATATACCTATTATCTTTGCCTTCTCTGAAATTGTTAACTCATCTATTAATTCTTCTGGTGGTACCTTCATTACTTTGTTCTTTTCCTTAACCTGCTTATTATATTTATCAAACTCTATTTCATCAATTTTAACTATTTCATTATCACTCTTATAAATTTGATTTAGCTGATTTTGCCTTTCTCTATTAGCTTGAATTCTTCTTTTTTTTAATTCTTCATCTGATACAATAGTTTCATTAATCCCATTATTTTTAATTAAATCCTGTGAAGTATTTGCCTCCATATTCTCCTTTTCTATACCAGTAGTAATTTCTTTATTATAATTTTCAGCTTTCTCACTGCTTTTAGCTATAACCTTATTTTCCTCTTTGTAATCTAAGTTTTCATTACTTATATTAAAGCTCACTAATGCTATTATATTTACTATTGTATATAGAATTATGATCACAGAATATCCCTTTCTATTCATAACATATCCTCCTTAAATAAAAACTATCTAAATTATTCCATATTTTTTAGAATTTATACCGAAGTTGCTTCATATAAATTCATATGGAGGTGTTTCTGTGAGCAAAGTTAAGATTCATTACAAAGATTCATTAGGTTATTATACCTTATCCAACTTTTTAAAAGATGAATTAAATGCAAACACAATTATTGTTTGTATAGGAACTGATAGATGCATTGGAGACTGCTTAGGTCCTCTTATTGGTAGCATGTTAGAAGAAAAATTTTTTCCATTGCCAGTCTATGGAACTATAGCTAATCCTATACACGCATTAAATTTAGATAGTAAACTATCGGATATAAAATTAAAACATCCAGATTCTAAAATTATTGGTATCGATGCTTGTCTTGGTCCTCCTAATAAAATTGGCGAGATACAAGTTCGAGATTACCCCATTAATCCTGGAAAAGGTGTTGGTAAATCTCTTTCCCCTGTAGGTGATATATCAATAATAGGTATTGTCGATTCTAGCGATATTGATGAACCCTTTACAAGTAGAAATATACGATTAAATCTAATTTTGGAAATCTCTAAAGTAATAACTCAAGGACTTGTTCATGGGTATTATCTCAGCTCATTATGTGATTAATAATGAACAATTATCATCTAGATATTATATACGGTACATGGACTTATTTAACTATTTATACTATTAAAATCTTTTTAACAACCCTTAATTTTAAAGATAGAATTATAGTTTTTATTAACTCTCCCTTTCATAGAAAATGAGTTCCTTACAACAACTAGAAATGATACAAAATAAAATATACCTACTATACAAATAAATATTTGTATAGTAGGTATATTAAATCACATTTTTATATTTATATAACCTTTATTTTTAACTTCTATTGTTAGACATCATATAAACTTATTTACATAATTTAAAATATAGGTTTAATATTCTAACTTGTACATCTTAACTATTTATTGAAACATTATATCCTGTAAAAGAATCGTCTAACTTATCTACATAGTCAAGCATTTTCCCTGTTCCAATAGCTACACAAGATACTGAATCTTCTGCTACATATACTGGTACATTAGTAACTTGTTCAATGAGTTTGTCTAATCCATCTAATAAAGCTCCGCCACCAGTCATTATTATACCTTTATCAGCTATATCTGCAGCCAGTTCAGGTGGTGTTTTTTCTAGTACAGAATGTGCACATTCAGCTATGGAAGTAACGGCTTCTTTTAATGCCTCTTCCATCTCACTAGAACAAACTGTGATATTTTTAGGTAGTCCAGTTATAAGATCTCTTCCTCTTATCTCTGCCTTCACTTCCTCATCTTTAGGATATGCGCATCCAATGTTTATTTTAAGTTCTTCTGCTGTTCTTTCTCCAATCATTAATTTATGCTTTTTCCTTATGTAACGAATTATAGCATCATCAAAATCGTCTCCAGCAACTTTAATAGACTCTCTTACAACCATTCCTCCTAGAGAAATTACTGCTATATCGGTGGTACCTCCACCTATGTCAATAACCATATTCCCACTAGCTTTAGTTATGTCTAACCCTGCTCCTATAGCTGCTGCCAAAGGTTCTTCAATTAATAAAACCTTTTTAGCTCCTGCATTTCTTGCCGCATCCTCAACAGCTCTTCTTTCTACTTCAGTAGCCTCACATGGTACACACATTACAACTCTTGGTGTTGACATCTTTCTCTTACCGCAAGCTTTTTTTATAAAGTGCTCTAACATTTTTTCTGTAACATCATAATCTGATATTACCCCATCTCTAAGTGGACGAATTGCAACAATATTTCCTGGCGTCCTACCTATCATTTTTCTAGCTTCTTCACCTACTGCTAAGACCTTATTGGCACTTTTATCTATTGCTACAACTGAAGGTTCTTTTAGTATTATACCCTTACCCTTTGTGTAAACCAGTACTGTAGCCGTACCTAGGTCTATTCCCATATCTGTTCCTACACCGAAAAAAAACATCTTAAAATTCACTCCTGCTCTCTAGTATTTTCTTCTTATTGAAATACTATACAATATTTACTAAAACAATATACACCTATTATATTACTATTCTACCTAACCTTCAATTGTTTTATATTTCATTTTAGTAGCTTTTCCACCTCTAATATGTCTTTCAGCTTTATTTAGATCTAAGATGTTTTTTGCTTCCTCTGCTATTTGAGCATTTATTTTAGGTAATCTCTCAGTCATATCCTTATGAATTGTACTTTTACTTACACCAAATACCGATGCTGTTTTTCTTATTGTAGCCTCGGATTCTATTATATATTTTGCTACTTCTAGTACTCTATCTTCAATATAGTCTTTCAAAGCGTTACCTCCTTAACCCTTCTATAATTATAAATATGCTAACTTCCTTATTTAAATTACATTCTTGCTAGCCTTTTACTTTAAAGTTTAAAAGCTAGCAAGAATATTAATTCTATTTTAGTTATTTCTTATAACTAACATATTTAGCTGGGTCTACTTCTTTTCCACCTTGTAATACTTGGAAGTGAAGATAATCTCCATATTCCTCATATGCAAGGTTTGTAGTTTTACCTACAGCCCCTATTTCTTGACCAGCTGTAACTTTATCTCCAGCTTTAACTAGAACCTGTTCTTTAAGGTTTCCATATATTGTAGTTAGTCCATTTTGATGGTCTATTTCTACATAGGTACCTTCTGTATTTGCATCTACTTTTTTAACCACTCCAGCACTTACTGCTACAACTGCTGAACCTTCTGCAGCTTTAACATCCATAGCTAAGTGATTTTTATAACTCTTAGTTGTTGACCAATATACTGGATCTTCAGAATATGCTCTACCTAAAGTACCTTCTACTGGATTTTTAAAACTAACTTTAGTTTGAGATGAAACTGCTGCAGTATCATCATTCTTAACTGTTGGTACTGGCTCAAGCTCCTCTTTAACTTGTAATGCATTCTCAGGTTTTTCTGGTTGAGTTACAACTTCTTTTTCTGTTTGTTCTAATGCTACTTTATCTTCTTCAGAATTCTTATTGTTATTTCTTCCAGCTGTTATAGCTGCAACTGTAGCAACAGCACATAGACAAACAAATAAAATTACATAGAAGCCTTCTTTTTTGAAAAATTGCTTCACTTTATTAAGTTTATTGTTCATAAAAACACCTCCATCAGTATTGTGGACGTTTATTGGGAAATTAATACACTATAAGAAAAATTTTTTCTTATTTATCTCATCTTTTTCATATTTTTTTGCTAAAAACTAAAAAAATAGGGCAAAAGCCCTATTTCTTTCTAATTTTCATTGATATTTTTTATTTCAATACCTGTATAATAATGTTTTAAAATCTCTTCACAACTCTTGCCTTGGCTAGCCATTACATTAGCTCCCCATTGACTCATACCTACTCCATGACCAAAGCCATTACAATTTATAGCAACTTGATTATTTAAAAACTCTAAAGAGAAGTTAGCGGAATTCAATCCAAACAACTGTCTAAATTTAACCCCTGTTATAGTAACATTGCCAAGGGTTATTTCTTTCACTGACCCACCATCTGTATAATTATTTATTTTAATATGATCTTGTAGATTAGCAGGTGATAAATTTGCATTACTATAACTGCTATTAACCACTTGCGCAAATCTGTTTATGTCTATAGTTTCCGTACTTTTATATCTTGGTGCAATATCTTCACCTAAACTTTCAACACTTCTAAGATAAGGTAGTGCTGTAGAAAATACATCTTCAACATTTTCAGTTTTTCCACTACTTGTAGAGAAATAATAAGCCCCCAATACTAATTCATTATTATATGTTAATACCTGTCCTCCAGTCTCATTCACCACATCTTCAACTAGTTTCCATTTATTTTCTCCACCTATACCTAATTGAGCTATTTTTACTTCTTTGGGTGTATATACCTGACAGTGAACAGTATCACACAAATCTGCGCCTCTTCCATTGGCACATCCACTTGATACAGCTTTTGTATGAGCTAAGGTATATGTCCTTGCTGCTATAGCTTGCGCCTTCAAAGCCTCTTTATTAAAGTTTAATGGCATCTCACTACATACTACGCCCTTAATATATTCTTCTAAAGGCATCTCTATAATCCTATTTTCCTTTGTCAAATAAACCTTTATTGTATCTACATCTAGCTTAAAGGAAATGCCCTTATTTGATTTCTCACCTTTATTTTTAGATTGCATCACTTCTATAGCCTGTGATGAGTCATTTCCTTTTTTACCTATATTACCTCCTTCACCTAATATCAATTTATAGGATAATATTAGAAATCCTAGTAATACTGCTGAATAAATAGCCACCATCAATATTGGTTTAATAATAACTATAGCTTTATCATAATTAAAATTTATTTTAATCCTCCCATAGTACTTCACTTTTCTTCCTCCTAATAAATAAACTTCTCTCCTATACTAGATAGACTTAGTTATATTTATTATTACATTTATGGTAATATGCTTATAATTTTGTAAATATAAAAATGCCCAGCCTTAAATTAAAAGCTGAGCTATATAAAGTATAATTATATTCTAGTTATTTCTGCGCCTAGAGCATTGAGTTTATCCTCTATTGTTACATATCCTCTATCTATATGGTATATGTGATCTACTATAGTCTCACCCTTAGCACATAAACCTGCCAGAACCAGTCCTGCTCCTGCTCGAAGATCTGGTGCTACTACTTCAGCTCCTGTAAGCTCTTTAACACCTTCTATTGTCGCAATTCTTCCGTTAACATTAATATTAGCTCCCATCCTTCTTAACTCTGCCGCCTGCATAAACCTATTTTCAAATATAGTTTCTGTCACACTGCTTCTTCCAGGTGTAATACTTAATAATGTCATCATTTGTGATTGCATATCTGTTGGAAATCCTGGATGAGGCATAGTCATAATATCTGTGGGTTTTAATTCTACATCTCCATCTACAACAATTTTACTTCCGAATACATCAATCTTAACACCCATTTCACGTAATTTAACTATCACTGACTTGAGATGTTCTTCATCTACACCTTCTATTGTAATTTTACTTTTTGTAATGGGTGCTGCTATTATAAATGTTCCTGCTTCAATCCTATCAAATATAGGTGTATACGAAACTCCTTCTAATCTTTTTACTCCTGTTATGCATATCTTACCACTTCCTGCACCTTGAATCTTAGCCCCCATTTTATTTAAAAAATTTGCTAAGTCTACTATCTCAGGTTCCTTAGCTGCATTCTCTATAAAAGTATCTCCTTTAGCAAGAGTTGCAGCCATCATCAAGTTCTCTGTGGCTCCCACAGATGGGAAGTCTAAATAAACTGTATTACCCTCTAATTGTTCTGCAACTACTTCAACATATCCGTGTTCCTCTTTAATTGTTGCTCCTAAAGCTTTTAGTCCCTTCAAATGCAAATCTATAGGTCTAGATCCTATTTTACATCCTCCAGGCAGAGAAATTTTTGCCTTTCCAAATCTAGCTACCATTGCACCTATAACTAGGAAAGATGCTCTCATTTTTCTTACTAAGTCATTATCTATACCTTCATATTTTAAGTTTTTTGTATTAATATCAATTTTATTATTATCTCTATCTATATTAACCTCTGCTGAAAGGGATCTTAATACCTCACATAGTACAAATACATCTTCTAGCATAGGTGATCCATTGATGGTTGATACACTATCTGTTAGTATAGTGGACACTAGTATTGGTAATACAGCATTCTTGGCTGAACTTATGTTTACACTCCCTTTTAATCTACGGTTTCCATTTATATAAAATTTACTCATGTTAATCCTCCATTTAAAATGCTATTTCTTAGTATGTTATCCTGATTACAGGTGTCCCCATTATTAAATAGCATCCTGAGGAATATCTAACTATAGCACAGTTAAAATCTATCTCCTCACCTAGTATTATTTCTTTATCGTATAAATTTGTATTGCTTATAATACTATATCCATTACTTATTTCTACTTCATCAATATTTTGTGCTTTATTTAAATATAATTGCTTTAAAATCACATCTCTTGTTTCATCTATTGTGCCGTTTAAGATTTTACTTTTTACATATAGTGAGTATTCCACCTTACTACTAATTGGGGATAAAATTTCTTTAATTTTCTTTTCTACAGTTTTTTCTTCATCAATATCTAAATTAGGTTTACAAATAGAAATTCTTAGTACAACATCATATCCTTTACCATAATCAGCTATTGAAATCCTTCCATCATATTCTTCATGGTTATAATCTATTTTAAAACTTAAGTCCTTATTAACTTCTTGGTAAACTTGTCCCATAGCCTTTTCTATATTAGTTGTTATAGTTTCATATATATTTTCTTTACTTTCTTGACTATAAAACCTGCCCTCCACTACATATTCCTCAGTAGAAGCATTTACACTATTTAATATTCCACTAAACATATCCTCTTCACTCTTCCCATAAAAGGTTTTATCCCTTATAATTAATATGCTTAATGTGAACATCACCACAATTAATAACTTACTATATAACTTCATACATATCCCACCTTAATATAAGAATAAATCCACCTATATTAAATCATTAACTTTTTTACTTTTTTTATTCATATTTACATATAATGTAATCAGTTATATTTTTATTTATACTAATAATATATAGCAACTTTTAAAATGTGTTCATAAATAAATTACTTTTTAATATAATGTAGAAAATAAAAAGATAATTTATGAAATCACATAAATTATCTTTTTATTTCTATCTTTAAATTATGAATTAAAAGTCTTTTTCATCTAAGATTTCAAATAAGTTATTCTGATTTATTAACCAATTACCCTGTTCCTCAGAAAGATATATATCCTTATCTATTTCATGTTTTTTTACAGTTTCCTCTTTATCATTCTTTATAACCCAATCAAAAGAAATATTGAACCGTCTCATATCATCGGATTTTTCTTTTTCTTTTATATTTAGATTTTCTATTTCTACAGTACACTTTTTAAGGTAGGATTGTCTTAATCTATGCGAAAAAATCAACATAGTTTCATAGCCATTATATCCTTCTTCAGTCATATATTCAGCAAACTCTTTTGCATCTTCAGATAACTTATCTCCAGGTACATAACCTTTAGTTACATATTCATGATACATCTCTATATCTTTTTCATCTACAATATAATGCTTCTCAATAAATCCTCTTATTGTATCTTCTGCCTTATCCTCTTTTGAATTACATCCTGTTAAAACTAATGTTGATATTACTAAAAATGTGATAATGAAAATGTTTAGTAATTTACTTTTCATGATTTCCCTCCAAAATATATTTAATTTCAAGCAAAATATTTAATTATAACAAAGATATAAAATACTTTAATGAAAAAATTTCATATCCTATAATAGATATTTTATAAATACTACCACATCACGAAATCAGTATATATAATTTCAAATCTATTATATCCATTTATGAGCCACTGTCCATTTTCTTTTGAAAGATACATATCTTTATCTACCTTATGTTCCTTTACTATCTCCTCTTCATCATTCCTGATAATCCAGTCAAAAGAAACATTAAAACATCTCATATCCTCAGACTTTTCTTTTTCAATTATTTTTAAATTTTCTATTTCTAAAGTACAATTTTTAGCATAAAGTTCTTTTAATCTATTGTAAAAATATCCATCTGTCCTATATACCTCAAATCCTTTTTCAGATAAATATTCAGCAAATTCTTTATCAGCTTTTGTTAACTTATCTCCTATTCCATAACCATTTTTAACATATTCGCCATATGCTTTTACCTCTTCTTCATCTGCTACATAATGCTTCTCAATAAATCCTCTTATTGTATCTTCTGCCTTATCCTCTTTTGAATTACATCCTGATAAAACTAATGTTGATATTACTAAAAATGTGATAATAAAAATGTTTAGTAATTTAGTTTTCATAATACCCCCTATATTTACTTAAATTTAAATACTTTCTTTGAATATATAAAAAAATACAATATCATATCTAAAAATAATGCTATATAATAACTTTTTTCTACTCTAAAAACATTGACTATCCCTTTAGAAGCCATGACCCATAACATACTGATGAATATATTTAAAATATTTATAACAATAGCTTGAATCTTAAACTTAATAGTACGACTTGTAAAAATAAAATTCATAAAGGTCCATATAAAAAATATTATAGTTCCTATTATAAATACTATAAAACTAAATTTAGATAGGATTCTAATGTTATAATTTGATATATCTATAAGACCTATAATTTTTAGTCTCACAAGTAATTGAATAATTATATATATAAGCACACATACATAACTAGATTTAAGGATAAATAAATATTTAGTATTATTAAATATACCTGATATTCCTTCCTCAAAGTCAGAATTATTGCCTATATTATTCTTAGCTATTTCAAAAGCCTCTTCCTCTGATTTGCCTGATTCCACTAAATCACTAACTTCAGTTATAATGTAACTTTTTAATTCTTCCTTTAATTCCTTAACTTCTAATGTATCTTCAAAAGCTGAACTAAAGAGCTTTCTTAAGTATCTATTTATTTTTCTCTTTAACTTAATACTTAAATTATTCACTATTAACTGCCCCCTCTAAACTTTAAAATAAGCTCTGTTATCTTATTAAAATCTCCATTCAATTTATTAAGTTGAACTTCACCTTCTTTTGTAATTAAATAATGCCTTCTTTTGATTCCATTATCTCCTTCTATTACTTTAGATGTGATAAAGTTTTGTTTTTCTAATCGTTTTAAAGCTATATATAAAGTTCCTGTTTGAAGTTCAAAGTTATCCTTAGCAGCTATATTAACTAGTTTCATTATGTTATATCCATAAATATAATCATTACCTTTAATAATAGATAAAATTAAAATGTCTATAAACCCTTTTAATAACTCTTTATCTATTTCCAATCACACCCCTCCTTTTACTTAATATATATAATATTATTATATGTAGTAATACTATATATAGCAATACTATTCTCGAAATATTTTTATTATTTTGAATATTTTATCGGATTTTATTCCTATACATTTAAAAGGAGCACATTAAATGATTTTCATATCATTTAATGTGCTCCTTTAGTTTATATAAATATTTGAAATATATGGTACCTAAATTTATTCTACCCACTGTGCTATAGTACAGAGAATACTAACATTATTTTTTCTTACCTTTAGGACTCCGTCAGAAGTATTAACTTTGTACTTCTTTCCATCTGCATCTTCAAAGGTTGTTATTGTTGGTATAAGTCCTGCAATTATAGCAGAATGATCTGGAAGAATTCCTAGTCTGCCTTCTGTAGTTTCACAGTTTAAAGAGACTGCATCTCCTTTAAAAAACTCACTCTCTGGAGTAATTATTGTAAGCTTAAAGACCTTTTTCATATTTTATCACATCCAAAATAATATTAACCCAAAGTCTTAGCTTTCTCTATAACATCATCTATTGTTCCTGCAAATAAGAATGCTGACTCTGGTAAATGATCATGTTTACCTTCTAATATTTCCTTGAATCCTCTTATTGTTTCTTTTATAGGAACATATCTACCTTTTAAACCAGTGAATTGCTCTCCTACTGTAAAAGGTTGAGATAAAAATCTTTGAACTCTTCTTGCTCTATTAACAAGAACTTTATCTTCATCTGATAATTCATCTACACCTAATATAGCTATAATATCTTGAAGTTCTTTATACCTTTCAAGAATATACTTTACTTGAGTAGCTATTTCATAATGTTCCTCACCAACAATTCTAGGATCTAGTACTCTTGAGCTTGATTCTAATGGATCAACCGCAGGATATATTCCAAGCTCTACTATAGCTCTAGATAGAACTGTAGTTGCATCAAGATGGCTAAATGTTGTTGCTGGTGCTGGGTCAGTAAGGTCATCAGCAGGAACATATACTGCTTGAACAGAAGTAATTGATCCACTGTTAGTAGATGTTATACGTTCTTGTAATGCCCCCATCTCTGTTGCTAGGGTTGGTTGGTATCCTACAGCACTTGGTATTCTACCTAATAATGCAGAAACCTCTGAACCAGCCTGAGTAAATCTAAATATATTATCTATAAATAATAATACATCTTGACCTTTATCTCTGAAGTATTCAGACATAGTAAGTCCTGTAAGTGCAACTCTCATTCTAGCTCCTGGTGACTCATTCATTTGTCCAAATACTAAAGCTGTCTTATTTATAACCCCTGAATCTAGCATCTCATTGTATAAGTCATTTCCTTCTCTTGTACGCTCTCCTACACCAGTGAATACTGATAATCCACCATGTTCTCTAGCTATATTGTTGATTAATTCTTGTATAAGTACAGTTTTACCAACTCCTGCACCACCAAAAAGTCCTATCTTTCCACCCTTTTGATATGGTGCTATTAAATCTATAACCTTTATACCAGTTTCAAACATTTCTGGTTCCACAGATTGCTCAGCAAAGCTTGGAGCTGGTCTATGAATTGTATAATAATTATTAGTATCAAGAGGACCTTTTCCATCTTTAGTTTGACCTAATACATTGAACAATCTTCCAAGTACCTGTTCTCCTACAGGCACTTCAATAGGTCTTCCTGTATCTATAGCCTTAACTCCACGTTTAAGTCCTTCTGTTGATTCCATAGATATAGTTCTAACTATATCATCACCTATATGTTGTTCAACCTCAGCAACTATAACTCTACCATCCATCTTAATTTGGATAGCATTATAAATGTTAGGCAATGAGTCTGTGTCAAATTTTATATCTATTACTGGTCCAATAATTTGAACTACTTTACCAATACGTTGTGCCATATTAATTCGCTACATCTAACTATATTAACATATAAGTTAAATATAACTCCTCCTATCTATACTTTTTATATAGGTTACGATATAATGGCTTATTAACTTTGTGCTTGAGCTCCACCAATAATTTCTGAAATCTCTTGAGTGATAGCCCCTTGTCTAACCCTATTATATTTTAACCTTAAAGAAGCTATTAATTCATCTGCATTTTGAGTCGCACTATTCATTGTTTCCATTCTATTTCCCTGTTCTGAAGCCTTAGAATTTATCATTGCATTAAGTATCATTGCATTACAATAGGATGGTACTATTGACTCTATAAGCTCTTCTTTGTTACCTTCTATATCAAATTCATCTTCACCAATATGGTCTTCTTCACTTTCTTCAAAAGTAAGAGGCAATAATCTACACTCTTTTGGTTCTTTTACTATTGGATTTTTAAACCAAGTATAAAGTATACTTACTTCTCCTACTTTTTCTTCACTAAACATATTGAAGCTATACTCAAAGATACTCTTAGCTTCAGTAGCTGTAGGCACATCAGAGATAGTTTGATTATATTTATCTAATGTCTTAATCCTATGTCTCTTAGCTAAGCTTTTACCTTTTTCACCAATAACTGCTATTAAATAATCCTCTTCATGGCCTTTAGTTATTTCTTTAAGCTTATCTATAACATTATTATTATAGGCACCGCACATTCCCATATCTGAAGTTATAACAATGATTAATTTCTTTTTACTTCCATTGGATTGCATATATCTATTTTCTTTTGGCAGTGATGGAATTACTTCATTCATAACTTCTCTATAGCTTTTAAAATACGTGTCATTTGTATATAAGGATACCCTTACCTTTTTTAGTTTAGATGTTGCTACTAAGGCCATAGCCTTAGTAAGCTTTTTTGTATTCTCTATAGATTTTATTCTCTTTTTTAAAATAACTAATCCTGCAACGCCCATATTTTCACCTCCTAAAAATTTAGGTGATATCTCTAAATTTCAGTTAAAAATACTTTTTTAAATTCAGTTATGGCCATATTAAGTCTTTCTTTTATTTCTGAATCTAATTCTTGTTTTTCTTTTATAGAACTTGGGATATCTCTATAATGAGTACCTATATATTCTAAAAATTCCTTTTCAAAAGCTTTAACCTTATGAACTGGAATATCGCTTAAGAAATCATTAACTCCGCAATATATTATTATTACTTGCTTTTCTACATCCATAGGAGCATATTGTCCTTGCTTTAATATTTCTATAAGCCTTTTACCCTTTTCAAGTCTCTTAACAGTTTCCTTGTCTAAATCTGATCCAAATTGAGTAAAGTTCACAAGTTCTCTATATTGAGCAAGTTCTATTCTAAGGGTTGATGATACTTGTTTCATAGCTTTAATTTGTGCATTTCCTCCAACCCTAGATACTGATATACCTGCATTTACCGCTGGTCTTTGACCTGCATGGAACAAGTCAGATTCTAAGAAAATTTGACCATCTGTTATAGATATTACATTTGTAGGAATATATGCTGTAACATCTCCTGCTAAAGTTTCTATTATTGGAAGAGCAGTTAATGATCCTCCTCCTAAGTCATCAGAAAGTTTTGCAGCTCTTTCTAAAAGTCTTGAGTGAAGATAGAATACATCTCCTGGATAAGCTTCTCTTCCTGGTGGTCTACGAAGTAATAATGACATAGTTCTATAAGCAACAGCGTGCTTAGACAAATCATCATATACTATAAGTGCATCTCCACCTTTATACATAAAATATTCAGCCATTGAACATCCTGAGAAAGGTGCTAAATATTGAAGAGATGCAGATTGTGATGCCGTTGCAGCTACAACTATTGTATAGTCCATAGCCCCTTCAGCCTTTAGTGTATTAACTATATTAGCAACAGTTGACTGTTTTTGACCTATAGCTACATAAACACAAGTTACATTTTTACCCTTTTGATTTATGATAGCATCTATTGCTAATGCACTTTTTCCAGTCTGTCTGTCTCCTACAATTAACTCTCTTTGACCTTTTCCAATTGGAATCATAGAGTCTATAGCCTTTATACCTGTTTGCATAGGTCTTTTTACTGATTGTCTCTCTATAACTCCTGGTGCTTCTACTTCTACAGCTCTATATTCTGAAGTTACTATCATTCCGTTACCATCGATAGGATTTCCTAGAGAATCTACAACTCTTCCTATAAGAGCTTCACCAACAGGTACTTCTACTACTCTACCCGTTCTTTTTACTATATCGCCTTCTCTGATACCTTCTTCAGAACCTAATAATACGCACCCAACATTGTCTTGCTCTAAGTTAAGGGCAATTCCATATACGTTATTAGGAAATTCTAATAGCTCTCCTTCTAAACAATTATCTAATCCATATATTCTAGCTATACCATCTCCAATTTGGATTATAGTACCAGAATCTATAGTGTTAATGTGACTTTCATATCTATCTAATTCTCTTTTTATAATAGATGTTATCTCACCTGGTTTAATATGCATGATTCCACCTCTATTCTCACCACGATTTAAAGCCTGTATTACATGTCATCTCTAACATATCTAAGCTTACTTTTTACTGTTCCATCAGTAATATCATTTCCTATTTTAACTAATACTCCACCAACTATACTCTCATCTATTTCTTCATGGATTACTATTTTTCTACTATAGAACTTCTCAAGTCCTTTAGTTAACTTAATTCTCTCTTCATCAGTTAGTGGAATTACAGTCCTAACTGTGGCATTAAGAATTTTACCTTTTTCATCTAAATCTATAATACACTCTTGAGATTTAGCCTTACCAATCTTACATTTTTCACTATTAATTATCTCATCAATTGTAGCTTTAGTAGTTACATCTTCACCTATAATAACTTTGATATCATCTTTGTAAGACTCATCTACTATATTATTTATGACAATTTCTCTACTATAGAAATCCATTAACCAACCTCTTAATTTTTTTATTTCTTCTTCATTTAGAGGTTTGTTTGTTATAATATCTGCTAATAATTCTTTATTAAGCTCACTAAAGTTATATCTACCTACGTTACCTTCGGATATATTCTTAAGATCCATAAGTTTAGTCTTAATAGTTCCATCTATGGTTTCATCTCCTACAGAGATTAACATTCCACCTAATAGAGATTTATCTATTTCTTCTTCTATTATTACTGTCTTTTCATAACGTTTTTCTAACTTACTTTTAATAGTTTCTCGTTCATTATGATTTAATGGAATTACAGACTTAATTTTAGCTACAACGGTATTATTATTTTTAAGGTATACTAATCTAAACTGATTATACTTTTCTCTCAAATAAAGTATCCTTCCTTTATCAATAAGTAATAGTAAAAAACTTAAAAGTTCATCCTCTATCTTACCCTTAAATAATTCCTCAAATATTCTCTTTTTATTGTGCTTATTAATTTGAGGATTTCTGATAATCTTTATAAGTCCTTCATTATTATCCATTTCCTCAACTACTTCACCTAGTTCTTGCAAAACAGTTTCTATATTACCTGCTTCTTTACACATTTCATAAAGAGCTAGAGCATACCGCCTATCTAAAAATTCATACATTTTTAAATACCTACCTTAGCTATAAATTTATCAATTAACTCTCTGTGACTTTCTTCATTAATTTCTTTCTCTAAAGTTTTCTCAGCAAGTTTCATGGATAAATCAATAATTTCTTGCTTAATTTCTTTACTAGCTTTTTCTCTTTCCCTTTTTATTTCTTTAGTAGCTCGTTCTTTTATGTTAGCTACTTCTCTTTGTGAGTCTTCAACTATCTCAGCATAGACTTTATCAGCTTTTTGCTTATAACTCTCTACTAATTTCAAGCCATCATTTCTATATCTTTTAACATCTTCATCATACTTTTGTTTTAATAACTTCGCTCTTTCTTCTTCATCCCTAGCCTTTTTGAAAGCACTTTCCACTTCTTCTTTTCTAGTATTGATAACTGCTAAAGTCTTATTAAACACAAATTTTCTTAGTATTAAATAAAATATAAAGAAATTGATGGTTGATGGTACTATAATACTCCAATCAATATTCATAAGCTACGTTCCACATCATCCTCTTAATTTAATTACAAATATATACTACACTACCTACTATATCTTCTTCAAAATGCAACTAATTAAGATATGGAACTATACCCTCCTTCTCAATATTTTTACTAAGATATTAACCTTTTACTCCGAATAATATTAATAACAATCCAAGTAAAAATCCATATATAGCTGTGGCCTCTGATAAAGCTCCCCCTACTATTAAAGCACTCATTATTTTACTACTAGCCTCTGGTTGTTTTGCTATACTCTCTACTGCTTTACCAGTAGCATTTCCTGTTCCTAATCCTCCACCAATAACTGCAAGTGCTGCTATACCTGCTCCTAATGCTGACATTCCTGCTATAAAAGCTGCTGAATCCATTTATAATTCCTCCTCAAAAATAAATATTTTTTATATTTATAGTAATTTACTATTAATAATTTTTATTTAGTTAAATTTAGTTTTTAATGTTCTGCTGTAATCTTAATATTAATCATTGTTAACATTACAAAAATAATCATTTGTATGGTTCCATCAAATATATCAAAATAGAAATGGAACGGTATAGGTAATCCTATTGCTGCAATAAAATTTAATCCTGTAAGAGCTCCGTATAGAAGTTCCATGATCATTGTTGCTGCAAAGATATTTCCAAAAAGTCTTAGACTTAATGATATTGGAAGCATAATTCTCTCCATTATATTTATTGGTAACAATAATGGTACAGGAGATGCATATCCTTTAAAATAACCCCAAAGACCTAGCTTTTTAATAGTATGCCCTTGAATTACAAAAAAAGTAGTAAGTGCAATTCCTAAGCTTACACTAAAATCTGATGTAGGTGGCTTTATTCCAAATAACCCTACCATATTTAATAAAAATAAATAAATTCCTAAGGATCCTATGTAAGGAATAAAAGGACTTGAACCTGGTCCCATGTTATCTTTAACTACATTAGATAAAAATTCTATTCCAACTTCTACAATACTTTGTACCTTACCTGGAACTTTTTTAACCTTTCTACTATATAGAATGGATAAAACCAATGCTAATGCAATAAATACCCATTGTATAAAAACACTTGACATAATTTCATATTTATATCCAAAGATATTAATTGCAAACAAAGGTGCCATTTCTTCCATAACATCATACTCCTTTCTGACTCTTCAAGCTAAAACCATAACATAATATAGCTAATAGCTGAGCCGTATATCCTGCAATAAAAATAAAAAAGCTCACCTCACTTTTCTTAATTATAGCGAGAGATATTCCACAAACAAGTCCTATTCTAACTATATAGGATAAAAGTATTAATAAACCTTTAAATCTCTTATCCTTCATAATAATCATTTCAGTTGTCAGTGAGTTAATAATAAAATTCACAAAACTACAAATTATCCCCAATAAAAAAAACCAGGATATCCAGTTAAAGAATAACATTAAAATTAATGAAACTATAATTCCTATAATAGAATCAAATAAGCCAACAAGCTTAATAACCTCTGAGCACTCTTTATTCATTGGATTGGACCACCTCGCTTTTGCATATATGATATTATACATCTAGGTTCAAATCTTCTAAAACCTAAATTTCCACCAAATTAGGTCAAATTAGTTCTAAAGAAGTAAATAATCAATAATAGTACAAGTTCTCTCTGCTTTGCTACATTTTTTGAGGTTTTACAATAAAAGGATTATTTAAAAAAACTTTTATTCATTTGTCTGTTAAAACTGAAAATTTACAATAAGTAGTCAAAAGAATTTAAAATATCAATTATTTTCTGAATTAAAAGATTTCTTACTAAAATATTCCCTAATAAACTCTAATAAATCAATTTAAACCTCTACATTACACTTTATATATAAAAAAGTATATAATTGTATATTCATTGTATGCAATTTTTTATGCATTGCATTTATTAGAAAAACGGATGCTCCGTTTAATTTTACTTAATATTGATTAAATATTTATTAACTTATTCAAAATTCTAACTAATAAGGGCTACTCTTCTCTATAGAAACATTGTTTTTAGGCTTATTGCTTTACTTTTATCCTTTAAAGTTATTTTTATTGTATCTTATCGATGCTATTTCTATACTAAACTAAGTTATAAATATTTGAACTTTATATTAAAATACAGAATATTATATGATCTTAACCTTATTAAGTAATATAATAAAGTTATAGTATTTTTTTATTACCTAAAAAAAAATAATAAAAAATAATAATTTTCTCTTGATAATTATTATTTAATAGTATATAATAAGTTCATAAGATAAATACATCGAGAAAATCTAAAAACAAAAATTATTATAATATGAAGATTTAAGGAGGAAATATTTATGAAAAAATTTGTATGTACAGTTTGTGGTTATATTCACGAGGGAGATTCAGCTCCAGAGTTTTGTCCAGTATGTAAGGCAGGTGCTGATAAATTTGTAGAAAAATCAGAAGGCAACCTAGCTTGGGCTGATGAACACAGAATAGGAATTGCAGCAGAAGTTGATCAAGAAGTAATCGAAGGATTAAGAGCTAACTTTACTGGAGAATGTACAGAAGTTGGAATGTACTTAGCAATGAGTCGTCAAGCAGATAGAGAAGGATATCCTGAAGTAGCTGAAGCTTATAAGAGAATAGCATTTGAGGAAGCTGAACACGCAGCTAAATTTGCTGAATTATTAGGAGAAGTAGTTGTAGCAGATACAAAAACTAATTTACAAATGAGAGTTGATGCTGAGCATGGTGCTTGCCAAGGTAAAAAAGACCTTGCTACATTAGCTAAAAAATTAAATCTAGATGCAATTCATGATACAGTTCATGAAATGTGCAAAGATGAAGCTAGACACGGTGCTGCTTTCAACGGTTTATTACAAAGATATTTTGGTAAATAACCCCCATTCCCCCAATTTTATAAAATTTACCTAAATAATATATGGAGCTCTAGTATTAACTAGAGCTCCTTTTTGTATGGAATCTAATATGTTAATATTATTTTTCTTAGAAAAATACCCTGATTAGAAATCTAAATCTAATCAGGGCAATATTACAATTGTAATAATATACTACTTAGTTCCGAATAAACGATCTCCAGCATCACCTAAGCCTGGAACAATATATCCATGTTCGTTTAATTTCTCATCTATTGAAGCTAAATATATATCCACATCTGGATGTGCTTCCATAACAGCTTTTATTCCTTCAGGAGCTCCAACAAGACACATAAGTCTTATATTTTTAGCCCCTCTTTTCTTAAGAGCATTTATTGCATCTATAGCTGAACCTCCAGTTGCAAGCATTGGGTCAGTTACTATAATATCTCTATCTTCTATATCTTGAGGTAATTTACAGAAGTATTCTACCGGCATTAAAGTTTCTTCATCTCTATACATACCTATATGTCCAACTTTAGCTGCAGGTATAAGCTTAAGCATACCATCAACCATTCCAAGTCCAGCTCTTAGTATAGGTACTATTGCCATTTTCTTTCCTGCAAGAACTTTACACTTTGTAATTCCTATAGGAGTTTCAATTTCTACTTCTTCTAGTTGCATATCTCTAGTAACCTCATAAGCCATAAGCATAGCAACCTCTTCTACTAATTCTCTAAAGTCCTTAGACCCCGTATTTACATCTCTCATGAATGCTAATTTATGTAGTATTAATGGATGGTCTATTTGTGTAACTTTACTCATATGTTCTTATCCTCCTAAAATTATTTATTATATTTTTTTTCTATCTCCATTATCTTGTTAACCCTATTCTCGTGTCTTCCACCTTCAAAGGTTGATCCAAGAAATGCATCAACTATATCTAAAGCAAGTCCGATTCCTACAACTCTTTCTCCCATTGCTAATATATTGGCATTATTATGTTCTCTAGTTGCATGTGCACTAAAAGTATCACTGCATAGCGCCGCTCTTATTCCTGGTATTTTATTAGCTGATATACTTATTCCAATTCCTGTACCGCATATTAAAATTCCATAATCATATTCTTTAGCAACTACTACTTCAGCCACTTTTTCAGCAAAATCTGGATAGTCACAAGAATCTTCTGTATATGTACCATAATCCCTAACTTCTATGTTCTTTTTTTCTAAGTGTTTAATTACTTCTTTTTTTAATCTTAAACCACCATGATCACTACCTATTGCTATTTTCATATTTATCCCTCCAATTATACTTTTAATATGTTAAAGCCAGCACTTTTTTTAAGTCTATTCATTACTGCAGTACCTACTCCACTCTCTTCAAATGCTTCACAAAGAATTATATCAATGTCTATACTATCAAAACTTCTTAAAACTCTAAATAAATTTTTACCTATATCTTCTATATCACATCTTGCTCCAATAGAAACAACAGTTCCTTTATTATATAAAGATTTTGTTTCATCAGTTGCAATAATTCCAACTTTTTTACCTTGTTTAATATAATTTAATACTATTTCATTAATTTTTGCAACAACTTTATCTATATCACCGTCTACTATCTTCACAGGAGCCTTCGGTGCATAATGTCTATATTTCATTCCTGGTGCCTTAGGCTTAAAATCTTCTGTAGGCTTTGATAATACAGATGGATCTATATAAACCTGATTATCTATTTCCCTTAACATCTCTAAGGTTATAGCGCCTGGTCTTAAAATACATATAGGGGAAACTGTACAATCTACTATAGTTGATTCTACACCTACAATACTATTTTCTCCTCCTAATATATAGTCTACCTTTCCCTCTAAATCTTCAACACAACTTTCCATGTCTGTAGGACTAGGTCTACCGGATATATTAGCTGAAGGTGCTGCTATAGGTACTCCAGCGGCTTTTATTAAACCTATAGCGATATTATTTTGTGGCATTCTAATTCCCACAGTAGGCAACTTTGCACTAGTAACCTGTGGAACTAGTTCAGTCTTCTCAAGTATTATGGTTATTGGTCCTGGCCAAAACTTTTTTATTATTTCTCTTGCTACAATTGGTACATTTTTAACATAGGGCTCTATATTATAATCCCCTACATGAATAATCAGAGGATTATCTTGTGGCCTACCCTTTGCCATAAAAATTTTAGCTACTGCTTCACTATCTAACGCATTAGCACCTAATCCATATACGGTTTCCGTAGGGAAGGCTACAAGGCCACCATCTTTTATAACTTTTCCTGCTTCTTTTATCACACTTTCATCTGGAGTCTTCTCACTTAACATCACAACTTTTGTTTTCATACCTATTAACACCCACTTCAATAATCCATTAAAATAAATTTATCATTACAAACCCAAATATAATTCCAAATATAATCCACATTGCATTTGTATAACTACTATGCAATTCATTGCTTTCCGGAAGCATTTGCCCAAAAGCTACATAAAGCATAATTCCACTGGCAAAGGCAATACTATAGCCTAAAAACGAAGATGATATAGAATTAATTAACATGCCTATCCAGGCTCCTATAACAGTTGGAAATGCTACTAAAAAACTATACCATAAAATTTTAAATGGTTTCTTGCCAGCAGCTATTAACGGTGTTGCCATGGCAATTCCTTCTGGTATATCATGAATGGATATTAATATACTCATCTTTATACCTAATCCCGAACCCTTAACAAATCCAAAACCCATTATAATGCCTTCTGGAAAGTTGTGCATCATTAACCCTAAAGCCATTAATATTGCAACTTTTGTATGATTTATCATATTTGGATTTCTATCATTACTGTGGCTACTTACTTTAATTAAACAATCTATAAAATATATAACTATTACTCCAATAATTATAACTATGAGAGTTCTAATAAAGCCAATCTTATCAATTGATTCTGGTATAAGTTCTAAGAAAATTATTGATATAATTATCCCTGTAGCAACTGCCAATAAAACTCCTAATAACTTGTCAGTAGGATTTTTTAAGGATACTCCAATTAATGCACCAACCATAGTTCCTATTAGAGATACTATAGCAGAAAAAATTCCTATTATAAATATAGTACTATTCATAATTTCTCCTTGAAAATTATTATTAGTAAAATATATTTATAAATTCTATGTTTTATTCTGTTTTCTATATTCTTTTATATTAGCTATAGCATCCTCAGTAAATACAGCAGTTACACAATACTTAAAAAGTAGATCTAATAGCATATATTTCTTTACTCCACCTCGTTTTACTACAAAGTAATAATAGTCATCATCCTTAGGCATTTTTACTTTAACATAATATTTTCCTATGCCACTGAATCTCTCTAGCACTTTATTCGTAACCAATCTCAATCTTTTATTCCTAAACTTAGACTTTGTTATTATCAATATATCAAAGTACTTTTCTTGAGGTATTGTATGAATAATTGCTACTTTACTATAGTGAATTTTATATTTTATTCTACCACCTAAAATAGATATCAGTATTTTATCTTCATATAATTGAAATTTTAAATATTCTTCATTGTATCTCATTAGTACAGAAAATAATATTAAACTTTCAATAACACAAAGATATATAATAAAAAATATATTTATTTGTTTAGCTATAAGCAACACTATAGGCAATATTATAAAAATAAAGCCCATAGATAGCATAAACCTTTTGTAAGATTTTCTTTGCTTCTTTAGGACTTTATCTATATCCATTAAGTAATCCTCCACCTTACAAAATTTAATACCTAAATACCATTTCCCATTGCCTTCATTTTTTCGGCTTGGTCAGCAGTTATTAACCCATCTAACATCTCATCTATATCTCCATCTAGGAAAGCTTCAAGTTTATAAAGAGTTAATCCTATTCTGTGATCTGAAACCCTTCCTTGAGGATAGTTATAGGTTCTAATTCTTTCACTTCTATCTCCAGTTCCAACTTGACTCTTTCTATCATCTGCAATTCCTTTAGCTCTTTCTGCTTCTGCTGCTTCATATAGTCTAGCTCTTAATATTTTCATAGCCTTTTCCTTGTTTTTAAGCTGGGATTTTTCATCTTGGCATGAAACTACAAGTCCTGTTGGTAAGTGAGTCATTCTTACTGCTGAATCTGTTGTATTAACGCACTGTCCACCATTTCCTGAAGCTCTAAATACGTCTATTTTTATATCATTCATATTTATGTCGATATCTACGTCCTCAACTTCTGGAAGTACTGCAACAGTGGCTGTAGATGTATGGATTCTACCACTTGATTCCGTGTCAGGTACCCTTTGAACTCTATGCACTCCACTTTCATACTTTAATTTACTATAAGCCTTATCACCCTTAACCATGAATACTACTTCTTTAAATCCACCAATATCAGTTTCATTAGCACTCATTATTTCTACTTTCCATCTGTTACGCTCTGCATATCTTGTATACATTCTAAATAAGTTAGCTGCAAATAAGGCTGCTTCATCTCCGCCAGCTCCACCTCTAACTTCTATAAATACGTTCTTATCATCATTAGGGTCTTTAGGTAATAATAATATTCTTATTTCTTCCTTAGACTTGTCGCATTGTTCCGTTAATGCCTTTATATCTTCTTGAATCATCTCTCTCATTTCTCTATCTGATTCTTCATTTAGCATTTCTTTATTTTCAGCTAATGCATTTTCAGCATCTCTGTATTCTCTATACTTTCCTACTATTATCTCTAATTCTGCATGCTCTTTACAAAGTTTTTGCCACTCCTTTTGATTAGCCATAATACTAGGATCACTAATCATATTTGATAATTCATCATATTTGTTTTCTAAAAAACCTAATCTCTCTAACATATATTAACACTCTCCGTAATTTAATCATAAATCTTAATTTTTTACATCATTACATTATATCATAAAAATATTATTTATGGTAACTTTCCTATGACAACTCGATGATTTCCACCCAAATCCCTTAAACTATATATATCACTAAATCCTTCAGTTTTCATGATAGATTTTACTTCCATTTCCTGATCATGTCCTATTTCAAAGCATAAATATCCATCAGAGGAAAGTACCTCTTTTCCTTCTTTGCATATCCTTCTATAGAAATCAAGTCCATCTTGACCTCCTGAAAGAGCTAGGTGAGGTTCATAGTCTTTAACATCTCCCATAAGTGTAGGAATTACTTCCTCCTTAATATATGGTGGATTTGACACTATCATATTAAATTTTAAACCTTCTTTTATTGGTAATTGAAATAAATCACTTTTATTTACATTGGTCTTTTCTCCTAAATTTAAATTTGAAATATTTTTTTTAGTTACATTTAATGCTATATCACTTATGTCGTATAACCACACTTTGCTATTTTCCACATAATGGCCTATGGAAATTCCAATATCTCCACTTCCACAGCACATATCACATATTAAACTTATATTATTTTTCTTTATTATAGAAATACACTCTTCTACTAAAATCTCTGTATCTGGTCTTGGTATCAACACTCCCTCTTCTACGAAAAAGTTAATACCCATAAATTCAACTTGCCCTAGAATATATGCCATAGGCTTTTTGCAACTTCTTAAATTTATAAGTTTAAAAAACTCTTGCTCTTTATCTAAAGTTAATATTTCTGACCTGTTCATAATTATATACAACTTTTCTACATTTAAAACCCTACATAATAGAAGCTGTGCATCTATTATGTATGATTCAATATCACTACTTTTTAATATATCATATGCCTTTATTAACGCTTCATTTATATTCATATTGTTCCTCATTCACTATAATTCATTCTAACCCCTCTGCAGCTTTTAATGAAGTTATTGCAACTTCAAGCATAGATTCATCCGGTTCTTGTGTTGTTATCTTTTGCAAAAGTAACCCTGGCCATGCAATAATTTTTGATATTTTACTATCACTCTTTCCTAGCCATTTTATAACCTCATAAGTTACTCCAGATACCACTGGTAGTAATAATACTCTAGAAATCACTCTCTGACCTATAGATTGCCATCCCGTGAAGGAAAATATAATTATACTAATAACCATAACTAAGAATAAAAAATTAGTTCCACACCTTGGATGGAGTCTTCCAAACTTCTTAGCATTTTCTGGTGTTAAATTTATACCACTTTCATAGCAAAATATAGTTTTATGCTCAGCTCCATGATATTGATATACTCTTTTTATGTCTTCTAGTTTTCCAACAATAAATATATAGCTTATAAATATTATAACTCTTATTATTCCTTCTATAATATTTAAAACTACCACATTAGATGTTATTGTTTTTTTTACCAAACTAGTTAATGCCGTTGGTAAAATAAAAAAGAGTAATATAGAAAAAGCTAGGGAAAGAACTAATGATATACCCATTAGTACACTATTTCCTTTCTCCTTAAAAACTTTATCAAACCATTTATCAAATTTGGATTCTGACTCTTCCTCATCATCCTCAAAGAAGGAAGCTGAATACTCTAAGCTTTTTATACCTATAATTAATGATTCTATAAGAGATATAAATCCTCTAATTATAGGAAATCCAAAAAATTTATTTTTCTTAGTCAAGCTTTCACTTGATTCTTTTTTAACTTCAATACTACCATTAGGAAGCCTTACAGCAGTTGCAAGCCCCTTAGATCCCCTCATCATTACACCCTCTATAACTGCCTGTCCCCCGACCGTTGTCTTCTTTTCCATTTTAACACCTGCCTTCTATTTCATATTTCTTATTTCTAACTTCATAATACTATCTTAATATAAGCATCCTATTATTTTAGTTGTTATCTACTATTTGCTGCTTCCTCTTCATACTTAATATAACATTCTGCACAAAGAGACTCGTACTCTACATTGTCTTCATTATCAATGGCAACTTGATTACCTTCAAAAACAAATTTACCATTAATCTTTCTTCCATTTAATATAGCTTTCTTACCACATTTACAAATTGTTTTTAGCTCCTCTAAACTATGAGCTACTAGTAAAAGTCTTTCACTACCTTCAAAGCCCTCCATCTGAAAATCTGTTCTTAAACCATAGCATATTACTGGAATATTTAATTTAACAGCTATCATAAACATTTCATCAACTTGATCTTTTGTAAAAAACTGAACTTCATCTGCTAGTATGCAGTGAATTTGTCCATTTTTCTTTATATAATCTTCTACAGTAGTAAAAATATTCTCTCCTTTAGAAAAACTTAAATCTACTTCTTTTGTAACTCCAAGCCTAGATACAATTTTATTTCCTCCCTTTGTATCAGTCTTGGGTTTAATTATTATTACTTTCATTCCTCTTTCTTCATAATTATAAGCTACTTGAAGAAGATTTGTAGACTTTCCACAATTCATTGCTCCATATCTAAAATATAGTTTACTCATAGTAATATTCCTCCAAAGTCCATCAATTAATCACATAATATTATTTTAGTAGAAAAAACTCCATTAATCAAATTAATATTATAAGTACATTTTCAAAAATAAATATTTTTATATACACTAATACTATATAATACAATTAATAATCATATTGACCTTATTTTATCTCTATGTTATAATCTAATAGTTGATAATACGGGTATGTATGTTATATCGAAAGAGGTGAAATGAAATGCAAGAAGGAATACATCCAAACTATAACGACGAAGCTGTTGTTAAGTGTGCTTGTGGTAATACTTTTGTAACAGGTTCTGTTAAATCAGAATTAAAAGTTGATATTTGTTCAAAATGTCATCCATTCTTTACTGGTAAGCAAAAGAATGTAGACGTTGGTGGAAGAGTTGACAAGTTTATGAAAAAATTCAACCTTAAAAGCGAATAATCATATATATTTTTATGTAGGAGAAGAATACTTCTCCTATTTTTTTATGTCCAAAAGCCATAGGTATAAACTCTACCTATGGCTTTTCATATAATCTATTTTAATATATCTTGGTTTTTAGATACAATTTCAAAAAATTCTTCATTATTGTTAGTTTTTGATAAAATTCCTATAAGTTTTTCAGTAACAGCTTGAGGGTTCCCTGTCTTATACATAATCTTTCTTATGTTATAACTAACTTCAAGCTGTGATTTTGTAAGAAGCAAATCCTCTCTACGAGTTCCTGACTTATAAATATCTATAGCTGGGAAGATTCTACGTTCTTGTAGCTGTCTATCAAGGTGTACTTCCATGTTACCAGTACCCTTAAACTCTTCAAAAATCATATCATCCATCCTACTTCCAGTCTCAACCAAAGCTGTAGCAAGAATAGTTAAACTTCCGCCTTCCTCAACATTTCTAGCTGCACCAAAAAACTTTTTAGGCATAAGTAAAGCTCCTGTATCTAATCCACCTGATAGAGTTCTACCCGTTCTAGTTATTGTTAAGTTGTAAGCTCTAGCTAATCTTGTTAAACTATCTAAAAGAATTATTACATCTTGTCCTTGTTCTACCATCCTTTTTGCTCTTTCAAGCACCATATAAGCTACCTTCGCATGATGTTCTGGCTCTTCATCAAAGGTTGAGTAAATTACATCTCCCTTAATAGATCTTTGCATGTCTGTAACCTCTTCTGGTCTTTCATCGATAAGAAGTACTATAACTTTAACTTCTGGATGATTAACTGCTATACTATGAGCAATTTTCTTTAAGATAGAAGTCTTTCCGGCTTTAGGTGGAGCAACTATTACACCTCTTTGACCTTTCCCTATAGGTGATAATATGTCCATTAATCTAGTTGATAAATCTTTAGAATCCTCAGTTTCTAATTTCAATCTCTCTGTAGGATATATAGGAGTTAGTCTCTCAAAAGATGTTCTCCCAACAGCTCTCTCTGGATTTTCACCATTTATTTTTGTTACTTGTAGAAGAGCTTGATATTTTTCTCCTTCTTTAGAGCTTCTTACTTTACCTTCTACTTCATCACCATTCTTAAGATTAAATCTTCTAACTTGAGATATTGAAACATATATATCGTTATTTCCACTTAAATAGTTATTCATTCTAAGTAATCCAAAATTAGCATTGTCACTTAATTCGAATATTCCTTTTGATGTTTCTGATTCACTTATTAAACTCTTTAATCTTTCACGCTTCTCTTCTATACTATCAACCTTTTCTTCCACTACAGTTTCCTTTGATTCTTCAATGTCCAAACCTTTACTAATAACTTCATCTTTACTATTATCTTCTTCTACATCTTTCTTAGTAAGTTTCTCCTTAAGAATTATACCTTCTTTTTTTATTTGAGCAGGTTGTATTTTTTCATCATCCTTATGGGAATCTTCTTCATTTTTAATCTCACCAGATTTTAAAGATACTCTTTCAATTTCTTCAATTAATTCATTCTTTTTAAACTTAGTAATATTTTTTATTCCTAATTCCTTTGCAATACTCTTTAATTCTATAACACTCATGCTATGTAAATTTTCACTATTCAAAGGATCACCTCCTAATTGTATATTTCATTTAAATGTAACTTTGGAAAATAATATTTATATGATTAATATAATTCGATATTATTTATAAATGATAGAAATTTGAAGCTTTCTTTTAAAATGTATTAAAATTTTGTATTGTTTATTTTATTTGTTTAATCTATTCATATAATTATATATAACTAAACTTGCTGTAGTATAGATTTTACTATATAAGTATACACTATATTTTCAAAAAATCTATTACCAACTAAAATATTTATTGTTATATCAATAAATATTTTACTTTAAATTGAAAAATCTAAGAACTCTGTTTATCATTTTAACCAAATATTTCTATACATATACAGAACTAAGCTATTTAAATAATCTATTATAATTTAAAACTACTTATCCTTATCTATCAAATCCATTATATTATACTTAGTTATTTTATATTGAAGTGTTTGCCTTGGTATATTAAGAAATTTACTTGCTTTACTTACATTATTACTATGAATAATTAAAGCTTCCTTTATATATTTAATTTCCATATTCACAAGTTTATCTTTAAGGGACAAACTTTCAATAATATTTCCTAATTGCAAATCAGATATTTCAATAATTCCATGCCTTTTATAATTTAAAGCACCTTCGATTATATGTTCTAATTCTCTCACATTTCCATCATAGTCCTTTTTCATTAAAACTTCTAATGCATAACTATCTATTCCATTAACACTAGTACCTAACCTTTTATTATGCTTTTCTATAAACATTGATACAAGTATAGGTATGTCTTCTTTTCTAGAATTTAATTCAGGCATGTTAATTCTTATAACATTAAGTCTATAGTATAAATCCTTTCTTAATTTATTGCTCTTAACTAAAAAATCAGGATTCTCATTTACTGATGCTATTATTCTTATATCTGTTTTTCTAGTGTTAGTCTCACCGATTCTTCTAAATTCTCCTTCTTGAAGAACCCTTAAGAACTTTCCTTGAAAAATTATATCCATAGAATTTAACTCATCTAAATACAAAGTACCACCATTGGCTATATCAAATAACCCTTCTGACTCTATAGCTCCAGTAAAACCACCTTTTCCTACTCCAAAAAAAATACTCTCTAACAAGTTGTCTGGAATTGCAGCACAGTTCTGTGCTATAAAGGGTTTTTTTCTTCTTATTGAACTATTATGTATAGCTTGTACTATCAATTCTTTTCCTGTGCCAGTATCACCATAAACGAAAATTGGAGATTTTGAATTACATACCTTCATAGCTAATTCTTTAACATTTCTTATTTCTTTACTATTCCCAATTATATCTTCAAAGCTATACAAAATTCACAACTCCTTTAATAATAGAAGCTATGCATTATATAATTCTGCATAGCTTCTAAGTAAAACATTTTTGTACTATTTAACATTTATGGTAGCTACAAGCTTAGTATTAATAATTTGGTCTTTGGCTATTATTACATCATAGTCAACTTTTACTTTTCCACCAGCTTCATTAATATCTATGTTTACATCATTAGTTTTAATTTTAATAGATAATCCACCATGAGGAGTATTATAAAGAATAGACGAACTACTCCCATTTTTAAACTCCATATTAGTATTTACGTCCCCTTCTCTTATAAGATTAAAATAATTTTCACCTATTCTAAAAGTAGTTAATGTATCCCCTAACCCCGAAAGTTCTGTTTCTTCATATGTAGCAACATACTCATCATCTTCTTTAAAAAATGATCCTGGACTAACAATTTCAATACATTCATCCTCATCATTATTCTGTATACTACTTACTCTAATTATAGCATCCTTATCCATAATATTTACCTCTATTCTTCCTAAGAATCTTATTTAAAATATATTCAAACTCTAAGGCTATTTTATTTACTCTTCTAAAAACTTTTCTATATAAGATAAGAATTTATTTCCTCATCAGTTGCACAAATCTCTTCTACAGTCCTGTGATCCTTACTTCCAAACTCTGAATATCTAACAGTGGCCTTTGGTTCATCTTTACCTTTACTATATCTTATAGCAATCTTAGCTGCAATAGATATTACTTCTTCTGTAGCTTCACCTATAATTACTATCATAGAACCATTAAAGTCCTGAACTAACAGTATTGTATCACCTTCCTTAAGAAGACTTTTTATCATTTCTCCTTCTTCTTGAGTTCTTGTAGATATAACTTTAGCCTTAGGTGTAACTCTAAAATGACGACCTATTCTAAGTAATTCAAGCTCTCGTTCCTCTGGATTTTGGTTATGAGATAAAAGTTCTTTTAACCTAACAGAATAATTTGGCTCTGTTAATTTGCATCCTCCTGCTGGTGATGGATATTCCTTTATACCCCACTTATCAGCAAGCTCCATTTGAATCTTTCTTCCTCTACCTTGAATATTTAAAAGTCTTTCCCTATCTACAAGGCCATTCTCTTCCATCTCTGTAGGTTTAAGATTTTTAGCACAAAGAGGACGAAGAATTTTACTTCCTATTCCACTTTCATTTTTAACTTTATCTAATGCACTTCTATTTTGAGACATAGGTCTTTGATTTAAAACCTCTCCAGTTATAATAAAATCTGCATTTAATTTTTCTAAGAGTTGTCCACAGTACTTCATCATCATAGCATGACAATCAATACAAGGATTCATATTTTTTCCATATCCGTTTTTAGGATTTTTAACCATCTTAAAATGTTCTTCCTTAAAATCTACTACTTCTAAAGGAATATCTATCTGTTTTACCATTCTTCTTGCATTTTCTTCGTTAAAAAAATAAGATTTAAAGCATATTCCAATAACCTCAATTCCTTGATCTTTAATTAACTTTGCTGCAAGAATACTATCTAAACCGCCTGAAACCATAGCTAATGCTCTTGTCATTTTTTTCTTCACCTAACTCTCTTAGTTTCTTTATCTTGTATCTTTTACTCTAATCTATAGTATATTAATCTCTTTATATCATATTAACTTATAGAAATATTAAAAATAACACATATAATAATATTACTATTTTCTTTTATTACTAGCAACTTGAAAGTAATGGTTAGTAAATTTTACTTACTAACCTCTTTCAACTGCCAATTCAATTAATCTATCTATAAGATTACTATAGGATAACCCTGTAGCTTCCCACATCTTAGGATACATGCTTATACTTGTGAAGCCTGGTATAGTGTTTACTTCATTTAAATATATTTCTCCACTTTCCTTATCTACTAAAAAGTCCACTCTAGCCATGCCTGCACAATCTAACTTTTTATAAATTTTAAGGGATAAATTTCTTATAGTAGCCATTTCTTCATCATTTAAATTAGCTGGAATTAAAAGTTTAGATTCCGCATTAGAATACTTAGCTTCATAATCATAAAATTCCTTAGCTGGAATTATCTCTCCTGGAACTGAAGCTTTAGGGTCATCATTTCCAAGTACAGAAACTTCTATTTCCCTAGCATTTAATCCTTCCTCTACAAGAATCTTTCTATCATGTTTTAAAGCTTCTATTAATCCATTTTCAAGACTTTTTCTATCATGAGCTTTAGTTATTCCTACAGAAGAACCACTGTTAGCTGGTTTTACAAAACAAGGATATCCTAGGTTATGTTCAATTTTATTTATAAATTTCTCACTATCATTTCCATAATCAAAGGCATTTACCACTACATAGTCTGCTTGTTTTATACCTTCATGTTCTAAAAGATATTTCGTATAAACCTTATCCATACATACAGATGAACTCATAACTGAAGGACCTACACATGGTAATTTCATCAGTTTACATAGACCTTGAATAGTACCATCCTCACCATACATACCATGAAGTACAGGAAAAACTACATCTACCTCTTTATTTAGTAATAATTTAATTCCATCTCCAACTTGATTTTTATAGTCTTCTTCCCATTTTCCATTTCCTATATTCTCTATATCACCTTTATAAAGAAACCATTTTCCCTCTTTAGTTATACCTACTGGAAATATACTATATTTTTCTTTATCTATATGATTTAGAACAGATGTTGCCGATACCCTAGACACCTCATGTTCTGTTGATTGTCCTCCAAACAGTATTGCTACCTTCTTCATATTTATCACTCCTAACAATAATTTTATCCTTGGTACAATCTATTCACTATGAAAATAAATAGTGAACATAAATAAATTATACTCCTTATATTTTATATATGTTCACTACCATATTCAATATTATTTAAACAGATTTTTCAATATATCTTCTATTTTAAATTTTATTACTATATTATCATCTTCCGTATTATCCGCTAAAGCATCACTAACTTCTTTAATCTCTTCTATTTTTTCACTACTAACATTTTCTGAATTAGTGTTATCCACCATATTGAATTCTTCATCATCTAAAACTTTTTTCATTTCCTCTTCAGTCTCTTCATAGGCAACTTCACCTTTTGTTATATCTACAAAACATATAGGAGGAAACATAACACACCACCAATTTTGGCCTTCACCAGTTCCAATTATTATTCTATATGCTTCATATTCTCCTTGAGGCAAAGTAATATTACCATAGGTTTTAACAGGAAAATTCTCTTTATCTAGGGTAGATTCTACAGAATAGTCATAACCATTTTCTTTTATAACTTCTCTAGCTATCTCAAGAACTTTTTCGTTTTCCCTATTTAAAATCTCTCTTGATTCTTCTATATTCTTACTGTCTTTTAAAAGTGGTTGTACATATTCTAAAACTTTATCTCTAACTTTAAGCTTTAGATTTTGATCTTTTTCACTATCACTATTAGCAATAACGTGAAACCTAATTAACTTTCCTGATATATCTTCTATTGAAACATTATCAGACATCTTATTTTCAGAAATAAAATTAGCTGCTTCAACTCCCTGTACCTTAACTAAAAGTATAACTATAAAAAATATGGTAACAACTATAGATATAATTTTTTTCATCGTTTCTTCCTCCTAAAACTTAAAATCATATCTTAATTGTTACCACATGGACAAGTTATATTCACTTTTAATAATATTTTTATTAATATTTTAGAACATCATACTTTTAATATTTAATTTGATAACCCTATATTTCTTATATCATTGTTCACTTCAATAGATATTTCTGCATTTTCAAGAGCCTGTGGCCAGTTGTCTTTTACTTCATTCCAAATTCCTTTATGAAACCTTCTAATATCACTTCCAATATCTAATACATCTACCTTTAAATTATTTCTAGTAAAATCTATAAGCTCTTGGAAGTCCTTTTTCATAGACTCATTAAATTGTTGTTCAATCTCCTTTATAACCTCACTATCTAAAGATTCTGCTTTAGCATAATACCCCTTTAAGGTACCCTCTGTATCAATGGTGTACTTAAGCTTTAATTTATTATCTTCATAGTCTATATGTAAATCTCTATCTACATTTTTTATATAGTAATCTATATTATGCCCTTCTTTATTTATAGCCTTTCTACAAGAACCAATATCTCCTCTAAGTATTTGAATATCTGTCATCTGATTATTATCTAAATAATCCTTTATGGTAAAATCTTCTATAACAGCCATGCCTGTAAGCTGTATATCTTTTTCATTTTCAAGAGAAAAGACTGGTAACGCACTGGAATTGTAAGATTTAACCATGTCTATGTATTTTGTTAAATTTACAGGTGCTACTGTCCCATTTTTACTACTGTTACCCATAAGACTAGTGATATAATTATCAATATTTTCTTCAGTTACAGGCTTAACTTCCACATAATCCTTGGCCTTTCCTTTAACTATAGTCATCATAATTGTTCTATTTAAACTTGGTTCTCTTTCAATATAATCCATTACTTCTTGTAAAACTTCAGGATACTTAAATAAGTCTTCACTTAAAAGTAATAGTTTACTATGTCCAAAGTGAAGAGTTCTACTGCTCTTTGCAAGGGCTTTAAAATATGTATCCGTCATCGAATACCCTTCTACAGTTATAGAAAGTTCTGAAGCAGTCCCCTTTTTAGAATCCATATTTCTAATGTCTGGAAATCCATAAGTAACTCTTAATGTATTATTTTCTTCAATACTCTCTTCTGATGTATTTTCCTTAGAATTTATTATTTCACTCCTAGCTTTAATATCTTCACCTACATCTATTGCTATGGTAGATACAAAGGCTTTTCTATCAATCTCTACGCTATCCCAACATCCAGTAAGAAGTAAAGATATAATCATTATAGGAATAAGTTTTATTATCTTATTCTTCACTTTGCATCCTCCTTTTCTTTATATAGCTTAATAATAGAGTTATTCCTATCACAACTATAATTGTTGTAATAAAACCAATTCTTAAATAGCCAAATTTAAAATTTCTAACTTCTATAATACTTTTAGGTATCATAGCTGCTAAATATACTATAGGAACATATATCATAGATGACGTTCTAATATCATCTAAATTAAGACTCTCTTTTAATATGGAAGAAGCAAAGTAATATATATTAGCAAAGGATGTAAAATAGAATATTACCCACAAGGACATAACTAAACCATCCCACTTTTCCAAAAATCCACTTCTTGAACTTATAGATTGTAGCATTGTTATGGTTGGGAATATACTTTCAGCAGTTTGTACTGATGATAAAGTAGCAGACACTAATATAAATATTATTACATAGAACAAACCTACAAAAAGACTACTTCTTCTCAAAATAGGACCAATCTTTCCTTTTTCTCTTACATAGGGTATCAAAATAAAAGCAATAGAAAAGCCATTAAATAGAAATAGCATTTCAAAACTAGATATAAAATAGTTTTGAATAGGTGAAGAACCTATTGGTAAAAGATTTTTAAAATTTGCTTCAGGTAAAGTTAACAATAAAATTATTGCTAAAGGTAAAAACATAACCCAGAAGGCTATTTCATTAAAATGTACCACATTAGCAAGGCCTCCACGACTTAAATACATCCCTATAAATATAAATGTTATTATTATTACTTCAGTAGGTGTATTAACTAAAAGATACATGGTTATAACCTCAGAAAATACCCTAAGAGAAAATGCTAATACAATTATTATCACCAATGAATATATTAAAGATATAATTGTTCCTAAAACCCCTCCATAGGTATCTTTTAATATTGGTGTAATATCCTTATATTTATTTATTTTAACTATTTCATATATACAAAAAAGAATTAAACAAATTGCAATTCCTGCTATTATTGCAGATATCCAGCTATCCGCTCCTACATATTTAGCTACAATAGCGGGAGCATAAAAAACACCTACCCCTATCATGGATACTGATAAGCTAGCAAAGAGTGCAAATTCTTCAATAAATCCTTTATTTTTCATATTTCAACCTCCCAGCTATGGTAACACCTTATTTAGTACCACCTTGTCTTTTAGTTTTCTGTCTTACTTCATCTCGTGGTTTTAAGAAATGTGGCCTATCTTTAAAGACTTTAAGTGGCATTCTTACATATAGGTCTTTTAAATCACTCCAAATTAAATCTACTGCTGGAGCAAGGTAAGGTATTCCAAAACTTTTTATTCTCGTTAAATGAATTATTAAAAATATAATACCTAGCATTATTCCATACAAACCAAAAACTGCTGCTAGAATAATAATCATTATTCTAAAATAAGTAAAGGCTGAAGTTACTGTATAGTTAGGTATTAAAAATGTTGTTATTGCTGTAAGTCCTAAAACTATAACCATTATAGGACTAACGAGTCCTGCCTCTACAGCTGATTGACCTATTATAAGTCCTCCAACTATACCAATAGTAGAACCAACCGGTTTCGGTAATTTTATAATAGCTTCAACTAGAAAGGCTAAACTAGCTTCCATTAGCAATACCTCTACATAGGCAGCAAAGGGTACTCCCTCTCTAGATGAAGCTATAGCATATGCTAGTTTTGTAGGAATTAAGTCTGTGTGAAATGTGGTTACAGCTACATACAAAGCAGGTAAAACTAAAGATACCAGTATTCCTACAATTCTAATGAACCTTACCATACTTCCACTTATCCAACTTGTATAGTAATCATCTGGTGATTGAAAGAAATCCACTAACACCGCTGGAACAATTAATGCAAAAGGTGAACCATCTACAATTATTCCTATTCTTCCTTCATATAAAGCAGCAGCTACCACATCTGGTCTTTCAGTACTTTGTACTTGAGGAAATGGAGTTCTATCATTATCTTCAATAAATTGCTCAACATAACCACTATCTAAAATTGCATCAATATCAATTCTATCTAATCTTTCCTTCAATTCTTCTAATACATCAGTATTTACTATGTCATCTATGTATACTATAGCCATATCGGTTTTAGATCTAACACCACATTGTCTTCCCTCAATTTTAAGGCCTACATCCCTAATTCTTCTTCTAAGAAGTGCTGTATTAAACCTAATAGTTTCTGTAAAACCTTCTCTAGATCCACGTATTACAGTTTCTCCTGAGGGTTCACCAACTCCACGATTAGGCCAAGCTCTATTAGCTACCACTAATGCTCCTTGTAGATTATCAATTAAAACTAAACTTTCACCTGATAATATTGCAGTAATTCCATCACTTAACTTATTAACTTCCCTCATATCAGATATAGCTATAATCCTATCTTTTATTTCATTAGAATCAGTTACATCTCCACTCATCTTCATCATAGGTTCAAGTAAAAAATCATTTAATAATTCCTTATCTGCCATACCATCTATATATATGACTCCACAAAGAATATCACCAAACTTAAATTCTCTAAATACCATGTCGGATGTATCTTTAAATAATTTCTTAAGATAATCCATGTTCTCTCTTGTGCTATTAGAAATATGTTCACGAATTTGATCCTTCATATAGATATCTCCTTCCCTTCAGTGCCACAAAATTAAAAAACTAATTTTTTCTGTATCTATTCTTTTAGATAAATATTCCTCTCACAATAAACATTCCAATCACAACTAACATCATAGCTATCCCAATTACTAAGCTTTGTTTTTTAGCTTTATGCTTATCCTCTCTTGAAAAATACCTTACATCGCTACCTACCATCATATACCCAGATACTAATATTAGTATTACTAGGTATATATCAAATCTTTCAATAAAAAGTCTCATCATAAATTATCATCCTTCAAATTTATATTTTAATTTATCATCTATCTAGAGCCTTAACAATTTCCTGCAAACCTAGTTTTACCTTAATATAAAGTTTATATTCATAAACAGAATTCTTTGCTTTAGAGAGAGTTTTTACTCCCTCTGAAGCTTACTAATAGAATTCTTAGCATAAACCTTTAACCTTCTTAAAATCTAATTTAACGAAAAAAATAAGAGTGCAATTCTACTTGAATCACACTCTTATCCCTAATTATATTAGGGTTATTATTTTACTAAAGAATTTCTAGATGGTTCTTGTAACAAAAACCTCTTTATACTTATCCCGTAACCTATCCGCACACTGATTTGCTTTATTAACGTCATTAAAAAAACCAAAAACAGTAGGTCCACTTCCACTCATCATTGCTCCTAGTGCGCCTTCTTTGCACATAAAGTCTTTTATATCCTCAATTTCCTTATGATCCTTTATTGTTACAAGCTCTAGTAAATTCATCATATTATCAGCTACATATTTAACATCATCCCTAGCCATAGCTTTTATGACACCTTCCACATCTGGATGAACCTTTACCTCATTAAGCTTAAATCCCTTATAAGCATCCACTGTAGATACCCCAAAATTAGGCTTAACAACTACCATTAGTTTATCTTTAAAATCCTTAAGGGGAGTTATAACTTCTCCAATCCCTTCACAAAGAGCCGTTCCCCCTTCTATACAATATGGTACATCTGCTCCTAGTTTAACTCCAAGTAATCTAAGCTCTTCATTACTAACATTTGGCCTATATATATCCCTCATAGCTCTTAAAGCTGCTGCTGCATCAGTACTGCCTCCTGCCATGCCAGCTTCTACAGGAATATTCTTTTCAATATGAACTTCTATCTCTCTTTTTATACCATAGGTATCACAAAATAACTCTATTGCCTTATACACAAGATTTTTATTATCTGTAGGGACAAACTCCTTATTACTTGTAATATGTATTCCTTCTGCTCCTTTATTAAAAGTTAATTCATCATATATATTAACAGTTTGCATAATCATCCTTAAAAGATGATATCCGTCTTCTCTTTTTCCAATAATATCAAGAACTATATTTACTTTACCATAAGCTTTTACCTTCATCTATTCATACACCTCACTACAAATGAGAATAATCCTTTTTACCCTTTACGTCAAGAACTCTGTTTATAAGTGTGATACTTAGCTTAGCAAAATAAAATGCCATGAAGTATAGAGCTAATGCTACACTTCATGGCATTTCTACTTAATAAATATTAAATATATCTAATTTAAAATCTTTAAACTGTAGCTCTTCCTGGTATAATTAATTTCTGAGATGGCTTAACTTCTTCCCCTTCAGCTAATTCATTAATATTCATAATTTCATCAACTGTAGTCAAGTATTTCTTAGCTATGCTCCAAAGAGTATCCTCTGGTTGAACTACATATATTATTATACTTGCTTTTTTCTCTGGGACTTCACCATCATTAATTGCCATGTTAACAACAAATTTATTTTTAATATTGTAATATACCTTACAATGAACTTTAACAATGGCTCTAATAGATACATTTCCAGCTTCTAAACTTCCCTCTATCATCTCTAGAGATATATTAGCATTTGCTTGCATATTTGGATTTGTTCCAGCTATATCAACCTTGCAACTAAAAGGAATCTCATCCTCTACAGTAACTAAATACTGTTCTTCATCCTCAGTTGAATATAAAACATCAACCTTTAATAATCCTTCAATTTCTATCTTATCATTTTTAATATTTTTATCAGTAATAGATACATTTCCTGTAGTCATTATAACTTTAATTGGTTTTAAATCATCACTTTTTACGTCAATATCTCCTTTAACCAAACTTTCAGTATATCCATGACCTTGTATCACATTAATATTATTTTCTTTAATATCCATGTTTAATAGTTTTGTAGGGCAATATACATCTTGTATAACTTCTACTTCTTCTTTATACATTACATGAGTAATAGCTTTAACTACAAATTCTACATCAATTACTCTGTTTTCACCCATATCGTCTTGTCTAACATCATATTCAAAGGATTGAACTTCAAATTCAGTGAAGTATTCCATATTTGGTTTTAACTCATCAACGGTAACTTCTTTATATAAAGGTACACTTTCTGAAACGCAGAACAAATCTCTTCCATTCTTGCCTTTATATAATATAGCTACATTGGCCATAGCCTCTATCTTGAGTCCACCATCATATATTCTTACATCCTTCTTACCAATAGTAACGTCATATTTTATAACCTTTAGACACTCATTTTTATCCATGTCAATTTTAACTTCTGCTTTTCCAACTAATTCAGTTTCTATAGGTTCCATAACCTTATCTACAGTCATAGGGTTCTTTAAAAACTGAATATCCTTTCCTTCATGTACATCTTTAACTATCTCAAAGGAATTTATATTATATCCATTGCACTTACATATAATAAACCCTTGAATAGCTATCTTTCTTTCATTAATAATAACACAATCCATATGTTCAATGTTTAGCTCTATATCGCAATACATATTTGATTGGGCACCAATCATGTCAATAGACTCAAAAATGTTACCATTATATACTACTGAATGAGCTTCAGTAGCTCCCCCATCTTTAGCCATATAAAGGATAGTATACTGAAGTTGACCCTCTAAATTTACCTTATCAGTTCCAACCTCTTTATTTGTTATCATAGGCTTTACATCTAACATTAGTATATTATCCACATCTGGTAGCGTATCAGGTATAACGTATTCTTCCTTTATGAACATCTTTGTGTCATTTTCAGCTATTGATTGCTCATATTCTATATAGTCTTTTATCAAATCCAAATCCATAACTTTCCCTCCTAAAATACCTACTAATAATGTATATATGAGAATGTTATGAAATATAACTACTTATATTAAATTTTCTTAAAAGAATAATTATTTATCCGATGACTACCAGCTCTAATACTCCCATCTTTTTTAAAGCGGGAGTAAAGAGCTGCTATGTCCCTGGATAACGATTTCTAGAGCTTCGAAGAAGCTAAGAACTCTGTTTATACGCAAAATAAAAGAGGCATTCTTAAAAGAACACCTCTTCATTTTACCCTGCAAACACTAGCTGAACAGTTTTTGTTAGTACATCACTATAGCTATAACTAACAGTACGTTGCACATTATTATCAAGTCTAATTGTAAATATACTGTCATATGTTTTTTCCAAAACACCATCATTTACTACTACTTTACGTCTTCCTCCATTTGCCTTCAATGTCACTTTTTCGCCAACATGACTTTCGATATCTTTTTTTATCGTAGTCAATACATTTCCCATCTTCACAGTAGACACCCTCTTTCTAATATTTCCATAAAGGCTTCCAACTTTATTATAACAGTTACCTTTCCTTATGTCAAGCAAACTAAATATTTTACAACATTTTAATAATACTTGTCAATGTTAAATATTCGTTAAATTTTTATGTATTATTTTGTTTTTTTAACGCTATGTCATTTATTCAGCTATAATGGCCAGAAACCAACTTGACATTATTATGTGTAGAATTTTTTAGAATATTCACATATAACTATATAAATCTATATTTTTAGATGAAAATGTATGGTAGCTTATAAAAGGTTTTAGTATAAAATCACCTATAGACTCAATTGTATTCACACTTATCTCGCTTGTATTTTAAAAAACACCTAATCACGGGTAATTTTCTTACCCTTATAATTAAGTATTTTATATTTTATAAATTTGTCCTGTTTTTATCAGCATTTTCTTAAATGTATTTTCATATATAAATATTTATATATGAAAATAGGTATATATAAACCTATATAACTTTATACCTATATACCTATTTAACTTTATACCTATATACCTATTTAACTTCATAACTATTTGCCTATATAACTATATAACTAGTTAACTATTTGTTCTATTCATGCGGGTTTGAGAGTTTTCCCCCTATGCATATTATAGTTAAAATTGTATAAATCACAACTCATTTTCTCATTTCACTTTACATACTGAGATTTAGGATATCCTTCTCTGTATTTACCTCTTGTTTGTAATCCTCCTACCCCTTTAATCCCTGTGATTGTATTTTTAATTACATCTTCAATATTTACTATATCTTCGATATTAGTGTAAGCTACCTTCTCACAAATTAATACTGGATCTAAACAATGGATGAGGACCCTGCTGGGAGAAGATGCAAAGTTAGCACCTGCATCAAGCAATGCTTCGTAGTTTGATTGACAGGCACCTGCAAAAATAACCAAATCATCATAATTAGAATTATAACTTCTTAATAAAGAAACACATTCTACAAAGTATTTTGAGTTTCTATAGTTTCCAAGATCCATATAATCTGATATATTCTTGCTCATTCCATCATGGCCCGTAATTACAACTATATCTGGGTTTATTTCCTTTACTAAATCTAGTATCTGGGAGGGCTGATCCTTTTCTGCTATGACTTTACCTACAGCCTCAATGGATAATTGCTTATATGTTTTTAAACAAATATCTAGGTATTGAGGATCACCATCAATATGAAGAATTTTACCTGGTCTTCCAAAGAATAATTCACTATTTTTAAAAGATGTACCTTTCTTTTCTTTTCTGTTTATCTCAGTGTCTATAACTCTTAATGCAGCGGAACTCCCTCTTGTATATGACCTTGATAGCAAAACTTTCTTTAGAGCAGTATTTACTTTTTTATTAAATACTTTATCTTTCTCCCCAACTCCCTCACTGTCAATAACCTCTAAATCATCTTCTATGCTATCTGCTTCAATTCTTATATTTAACCCCTTTAATAAATATTTTTTAACACCCTCATCATCAATTTCTATATCTATTATTTTAAATACTATATCTTTATTATAAGATTTTCTTACTACTCTATCACCTATATTCACCTATATCTCTCCTCATGATTTCCTCTTTATATCATATGAACTTTACTTAATAATTGTGAGATATTAAAACCATGGAACTCATTAAACAAATATAAAAATATAGTAAAAGATTGATAAAAATTTAACTAAATATGTTGAAATATTATTTTCATGGGTTATAATATAATTAGTTAAATAAATAACAAAGTTTAGGGGGTATATACTAAATGTCTACTGAAAAAGTTGATGTAAAATCTGTTAAGGAGTCTAAGAATGATTCCATTTCAAGCTCTAGCAATTCAGCTGAAAAAGCCATATCATCTGTAGATTCTGAAATTAACAACCTTGTTAAAAACGCTCGTGATGCCTACGAGGAATTTTTAACCTTTGATCAAAATTCCATAGATAATATAGTTAAAAAAATGACAATCTCTGCCCTAAGTAAACACCGTGAACTAGCTAAAATGGCTATAGATGAGACGGAAATGGGTGTATATGAAGATAAAATAACTAAAAATATATTTGCCTCTGAGTATGTATACAACAGTATAAAAGATTTAAAAACTGTGGGTATTGTAAATGAAGAAGAAGATTATATGGAAGTTGCAGAACCTATAGGCGTAGTAGCAGGAGTTACTCCAACTACAAATCCTACTTCCACTACAATATTTAAATCCTTAATAGCTATAAAAACTAAAAATCCTATAATATTTAGCTTTCATCCTAGAGCTCAAAAATGTAGTATAGCTACTGCTAAGTTGCTTTTGGATGCAGCTATTGAAGCAGGTGCTCCTAAGAATTGTATTCAATGGATTAGTAGTCCTTCCATTGAAGGTTCACAAAAACTTATGCTTCATCCTGGAGTAGATATTATTCTTGCTACTGGTGGTCCTGGTATGGTTAAATCAGCTTACTCTACTGGAAAACCAGCTCTTGGTGTTGGTGCAGGAAATGTTCCTTGCTATATAGAAAAAACAGCCAATATTAAAAGATCTGTTAATGACTTAGTACTATCAAAATCCTTTGATAATGGTACCATTTGTGCCTCAGAACAGGCAGTTATTATAGATAGAGAAATTAGTGATGAAGTAATTTCTCTCTTAAAAGAACGTAACTGTTACTTTCTTAATAAAGAAGAAATGTTAAAACTTCAAAAGGTTGCTATAGATGAAAAAAGGCAATCTATGAATCCAAACATAGTAGGTCAAGGAGCTACAAAAATCGCAGAAATGGCTGATATTAAAGTTCCAAATGACACAAAGGTTCTAGTATGTGAACCTGGTGGAATCGGTGCAGATTATCCTCTTTCAAGAGAAAAGCTTAGTCCTATCCTTTCAATGTTTATAGTTGATAGTACTGAAGATGGAATAAAAGCCTCTGAAGATATGATTGCTTTTGGTGGTCTAGGTCACTCTGCTGTTCTTCATTCTACCAATGACCAGGTTATTGAAGAATTCTCTAGAAGAGTTAAGGTTGGTAGGATAATAATAAACTCTCCTTCTTCTCAAGGTGCTATAGGAGATATTTATAATGTAAATATTCCTTCATTAACTTTGGGTTGCGGAACCATGGGTAGAAATTCAACAACTCAAAATGTCAGTGCAAACAACTTAATAAATATTAAACGTGTAGCTAAAAGGAGAGTTAATATGCAATGGTTTAGAGTTCCTGAAAGAATTTTCTTTGAGCCTGGTTCCCTTTCATACCTTGAAAAACTTAAAGGTAAAAGAGCCTTCATCGTAGCAGATAAATTCATGGATAGACTTGGATATGTATCTAAAGTAATGGGACATCTTAAAAAAGCTAACTTTGATGTAAATGTATTTTTAGACGTAGAGCCAGATCCATCTACAGAAACTGTTATGAGAGGAACTGCTCAAATGAATAGCTTTGAGCCTGATGTTATAATAGCTCTTGGTGGAGGGTCAGCAATGGATGCTGCTAAAGGTATGTGGCTTTTCTACGAAAATCCTGATATAGATTTTAATGGTCTTAAACTTAGATTTATGGATATAAGAAAAAGAGCTTTTAAGTTTCCTTCTCTAGGTAAAAAGTCTAGATTGGTTGCTATTCCTACAACCTCTGGAACTGGGTCTGAGGTTACAGCCTTTGCTGTTATAACTGATAAAGAAAATAATATAAAATATCCATTAGCAGATTATGAGCTAACCCCTGATATTGCTATAATAGATCCGGAGTTAGTTATGACTGTACCACCATCAGTTACAGCTGATACTGGGTTAGATGTTTTAACTCATGCTATAGAAGCTTATGTATCTGTCATGGCTTCTGATTACACTGATGCCTTAGCTCTTAAAGCTATAGAGATTGTTTTTAAATATCTACCTATTGCATATAAAGATGGAAGTAATGCTCTTGCTAGAGAAAAGATGCATAATGCTTCTTGTATTGCGGGTATGGCATTTACCAATGCATTTTTAGGAGTTAATCATAGTATAGCTCATAAATTAGGTTCAGAATTCCATATACCTCACGGAAGAGCAAATGCTATCATGCTTCCACATGTTATAAAATATAATGGAAGTAATCCAAGTAAGCTAGTAGCCTTCCCTAAATATGAATATTATAAAGCTCCTGAAAAGTTCATGGAAATAGCAAAGTTTTTAGGTTTAGCTCACTCTACCTGTGAAGAAGCTGTAAATAATTTGGTGGAAGCTATTAGAAACCTAATGCTAGAGCTAAATGTTCCAACTACCCTTAGTCAATGCGGTGTTACTAAGGAGCATCTAGATTCTGTACTATATTCATTAGCTGATGAAGCTTTTGAAGATCAATGTACTACCTCAAACCCTAGACTACCTCTAGTTTCTGAAATTGCAGAACTAATTAAGGATGCCTTTTAATAAGGATTTAAATTAAAAATAAAAAGTTGTGGTATATCACATATTCCACAACTTTTTTATCTTCTCAAGGATAATCTCCTTAAATATTATAGAATTCTTTAAATTGTCTCATAAAACTTTCAAATTTTTCTCTTTCTTGTATAAGCTCCTCCATTTTCTTATTAAAAGTGTTTTGTACCCAATTTACTTCATTATAATAATACCTATTACATATTCTCCAATATCTTTGAGGGAACATCAAGAATGCATATAGCACCATATATTCATCATCCTCTATTGGAGATATTTCATTATAATTATCAATTATAAGCTTTGCTATTTCAAAATCCCATTCTCGCCTCTTTAAAACTTTAATCATAAAATTAGATAAATCAAAAGCCCTGACCTCTCTTTTACAGTAATCGAAATCTATTATACTTACTTCATTTTTTTCGTCTACTATTATATTGTGATAAGTAAAGTCATGATGGCAAAAGCTTTTTTCTTCCTCCGATATCCTACAAATATTATAATAATTAGATTGATTTAGAACCTCTAGGGCCTTTTGACCTAAAACTTTATAATAGTCCATTGATTTTATATAATTTAAATCAAAGTCTGTCTTATGATTCCTTTTCTTTCTAACCATTTCTTTCATCTTATCAAAGGATTTTATCCTTTTTTCCATTAAATGAGGCCATCTTCCTAAGTCAGATTTTAATTTACTGTTTTCAGATGGTTCATATCCCTTTGACGCTAAATGAAAATTAGCTAAAGCTCTAGATGCCAATATTAAATCATCATCACTATGGAAATCACATTCTCTTCCATCTATCCATTGAGATAAAGTATAAATATCTTCGTTTACTAAAGCATATGGTTTTTCCTCTGTATTAAGATAATATCTATCTATGTTCTTAAACCCATTATTGTATAGATGTTCTTTAGCTCCATATACAAAGAATAATTTTTGAGTACCATAGCTTATTTTCTTTAAGCACCTGACACCTTTATTAGTTTTTAATTGATATACACCCTTATTAGGTTTAATATTTTCAATTTTAATATCAAATTGACGTTCAATTTCAAACTCTCTCATCATAATTTCGCACCCCCTCTATAATTTATATGTATCACCAGCATAATTTAGAATAGCCATAACATATTTGAGTTTAAGTGAATAGTATGGATTATAATACCTATTGTAAAGGAGCATTTATATGAATATTGGTATAGACATTAGAGCTGCCAAATGGTACAGGGGTACAGGTATAGGAACTTATTCCTATCAGCTCATAAACGCTATTAATAAAATTGATACCATAAATAAGTACACCCTCTTTAGTGATTGTAATTCTACGCCCATAAACTTTAACTCTAATTTTAAAATTTGCTCTACTCCTAATATAAATACTAATAATTTTTGGGAAAGTGTAAGTCTTCCTATAAATTTAAACAATGAAGATTTAAACATATATCATGTACCTCAAAACGGTATCGGCTTACCTTTGAATCATAATCTTCCTTTTGTTATCACTCTCCATGATACAATTCCAGCACATATGCCAGACACAGTTGGTGATAAATATCTTAGCCTTTTCAACAGTTCCATGGAGGATATAGTAAATAGATGTGATGGTATAATTACTGTTTCTAATTTTTCTAAGGAAGATATATCAAAGGATTTTAATTTCCCAAAAGAAAAAATATATGTTACCTATTTAGCTAGTGAAGATATCTATAAACCCCTTGATAAAATTCTATGCAGTACTATAATAAAAAAATACTATTCTTTACCTAAAAATTATATTTTGTATACAGGTGGTTTCAGCCCTCGAAAGAATATTTCTGGCCTTATAGAAGCTTTTAGTAAAATTCATGGTAAACTACCTAATGAAATGAAATTAGTCATAGCAGGAACTAAAGGTAAATCCTATAGTATTTATAAGAATCTTTGTGAAAAGTTAAAAATTACTGACAAAGTCATATTTCCTGGTTTTATAGCAATGGAACATATGCCTTATCTATACAATAATGCAGCCCTTCTAGTTTATCCTTCATTTTATGAAGGCTTTGGGCTTCCTCCTATAGAGGCTATGGCATGTGGTATTCCTGTAGTCGCATCCAATGTAACTTCTATACCTGAAATCTTAGGTGATAGTGCACTACTATGCTCTCCCTATTCTATAGAGGAACTGGGAGAAAGTATTTCAAAGGCACTACTAGATAATGTATTGAGAAATGATTTAATTAATAAGGGTTTTATGAAAGTAAACTCTCTATCCTGGGAGAGAACCGCAATACAAACTCTAGATAGCTATAAAAAAATAACTTCATCAGATAAAAAGGAAGATACATAGAGTATCTTCCTTTTATGCTACATCATAGGGGGGGCTAGGGTGTAGCCAACATATAAATTTTTTTGAATGTTTCTACCATATCTTGTCTTTCCTCTATATCTTGCACTTTTTTTTGTATTTTATACAGGTAACTATTAAATTTCCAAAGTTTTTTTCTATAAAAATAATCTCTAGATATAGAGTAAAATCCTTCTGGGAATAATAACATTCCATAAAGCACTTCGTACTCTTCCTTTGATATAGGTGATATGGAATTATATTTTTTTATAATTTGTTTTAACACATTGAAGTCATAGCAACTATTCTTTGTGGTCTTATTTATAAAATTACATATATCATGAACTCTTAAATCTATTATGGAATAATCAAAATCTATAAAATATCCTTTATTATCCTTTATTAAGATATTGTGATAAGCTAAATCATGATGACAAAGAATAAAATTATTTTTCTCCTTACATAGCTCCATGTAAGGTGACTTTTCTAATACTTCTATACTCTTTTTCATTCTTTCAAGGAAATAATCTACGTGAGTAAGAAATATTTCATGAAACTCATTTTTATTCTTATAACTTAGAGCCATAGTCTTCATATTTTCTAAATCCTGAAGCTTTTCCTTATAACTATTTATAAGTTTAAAACCCTTAAATCTGCTACAATCCTTAGAAAATCCTATGTCTCTTGATGCTTCATGCATCTCTGCTAGACTCCTAACTGCTATATTAATATCTAAAGGATTATTGTATTCACACTCTCTGCCTTCTATCAAATCCATAACTACATAGGTACTGTCCTTCCACACTGTGGTGATATGTCCCATATTATTTCGATAAAAATTTATGATTCTATCAAATCCATTGTTTGCTAGATAATCTATACCGTATACTATAAAATATAAATCTTCCTTGGCATAATCTATTTTTTTTAATATTTTATTTCCCTTATCTGTTACCAGAATAAATACCTTTCTTAATGGAATTACATCCGTTACTAAAAAATCATAACTATTAAAAAGTTTTATATCTAAGTTGTATTTACTAAGCCATTCCTTATAAGAAAATCTATTTTCCATAATATTTCAGTCACCTCCTTATATTAAAGACATTTCATCCTCTTTAATACCATTTAATAACCTTCTTATATACTCCTCTTCATTCCAACTTTTTTTATTCTTCTTATATTTCTCATATATCTTAATAAATTCATAGGGATAAGATAACAGTGCTCTAATGAATACTTTACTACTTTCACCCAATCCTTCTAACTTACAAAATTCATCTATACACTTATTAAAATCCACCTTAAATCCCTTTCTCTTAAGCTTTACTAAAAAATAATAGCAATCCATCTCTACCATGTTATATGCTATGTCATCGAAATTTACAATTTCTATGGTTTCACTTTTCCCTAGATTATCAAAATCTACATTAGTCAAACATATCTCTACATTATCCATACTTCTTGCAACTAACTCCATATAGCCATTATTCATTATGGTATCAATAACCTTTTCACCTCTAGCTAAAACTCTGTCTCCTCTTTCTAAAACTATCTCTTCTACTCTATCTATTGGTCCATTATCTTTAATTTTTTCTAGGCTACGTCTAAATTTTTTAAGCTGAATTTTATCATCTTCAATAAGCTTACAAGTGTGATTATTTATTCTTTTTCTTAAATATCCATTAAAGCCACAAGATAACTTATGGACTTCATTTATAATGTTAATTTGGTTTATTACTTTTTCCTCTAATATGCGTCTACTTAAGGTCTCATTGCTTTTCAGCATAAAATTTACTTTTTTAACACCCTTAGTACATAAATATTGCTGAAAGCTATCATAAAAAAATCTATTCATTTTAACACCTCTACTTACGTTTATTTTTTTCTACTTTATTTATCTTCTTCAGTATTTCTTCTTTCTCCATTTCAAGCTCCATCATCTTCTTTTTTCTTTTTTTTATTTTCTTTAATTCTTTAACGTAAGCTTCCATATCCTCTAATCTTTTATCATAATCCTCTATGGTTTTTAGTTCTTCCAGCTCTTCAATAAATTCATCATAATTTTTGTTTTCATTCTTACTCACATAACCCCCTCCTTAAAGATTATCTAACTTAAATTCTCTAAAGCTATTTATAAATTCCTGTCTTTCTTCTCTGTCATCGTCATAGGCTTTTAATTTTCTTAAAAAGAAATCCTCTCCCCACATTTTTTTCTCCCAATAATATTGAATACCTCGTTGCCAATAATCTTGAGGAAATTCCATAAATGCAGCCATGATTTTTATATCATCTTGCTCTAACCTATGGGTTGATTTATAAGCTTTTAATATATTTTTTACTCTTTCTTCATTCCATCTTCCATACTTCATAGCCCTAATTAAAAGGCTAGATAAGTCATGTAAATGTGTATCTAAAATACAATAGTCAAAATCAATGATATTAACCTTGTTATCCTTGCCTATTAATACATTGTGGTTGGCATAATCGTGATGACAAAACCCTCCTAGCCTTATCTCTTCAAGGATCTTATTTTCATAATTTGTATCACAAAGATTATTAATTGCTCTGTCACATCTCTGAAGCTCCTCTTTCATCATACTTAAATAGTACAAGTCCACATCAGTCTTTTTGCCTCTTCTATCTATAATATCTTTGAAGCTTAATATTTCTCCCTTTCTTGTCCTATACACTTCTATCCACTTAAACCAACCAACTCTAGGTTTCATATCTCTACTTACTATAAATCCTTCACTACATTTATGAAGCTGTCCTAATTTTTTAGCAGCTATAGAAAGTTCAATGGGATTTTCATAAGAACTCTCCCTACCATTAAGCCATGGCGTTACATAGGCAAAATTCTCATGGAATTTTATATAGTCCATCCCTCTTGTTGTTCTTATTATGTTTGGTACATACTGAAATCCATTGCTATCTAGATGTTTCATAGCTCCTAATATGAATAAAAAATGTGGAAGTTCATATTTTACTACCTTTAGACAATATATCTGTTTACCTGCCTCTACTCTATAAACGCTTTTTATTTTTTCTATAGAAGTTAGTCCAATGCTATATTCTTTTTTCAATATTTCTGATATCTCTAAATCTTTCAAAAAAACCTCCTCCATAAACCTTCTATAGGTAATATATGATAACTCCAATAAATGTGTGTTTAGTTTTCAAGTATTTGTAACACTTATTTATCCCCTGATTAATATGTAATATATGGTTTTAAAAGGAGTGAAATTTATGAAGTTAGCCATAGATGGTAGAGGCATAAACTGGTATAACGGAAGTGGTATAGGAACATATACAGAAAACCTTTTGAAAAACTTACTTAACATAGATAGAAATAATTTTTATCAAATTTATTGGTCTGGTGAAAACTATGAAAGTTATCAAAAGGAAAATACTAATTTAGTTATGTGCTCAAAAAAATATCAAAGATTCTTTCAAGATAATTTTTTCCCTGAAGACTTAAAAAGAGAAAATATAGATTTATATCATATTCCACAAAATGGTATAGGGTTGACTCCTGAAGTTCATTGCAAAAAAATAGTTACAATTCACGATTTAATTCCCTATATAATGCCTGAAACTGTAGGCAGAGGCTATTTACTAAAATTTTTAAAAGAGATGCCTTATATCGCAGAAGCTAGTAACGGAATTATTACAGTATCAGAATACTCAAAACAAGATATATTAAGATTTTTCCCAATAGATGAGAGTAAAGTATTTGTTACTCCCTTAGCTGCCGATAAAAAATACATGCCCTTAGACAAAGAGCTGTGCAAAAATATAATAAAAGAAAAATATGATATAGATAAACCTTTCATTCTTTATGTTGGAGGTTTTAGTAAAAGAAAAAATGTATATTCCCTTATAAGTACCTTTAGTAAGTTAGTAAACCATATGGATAAAGAATATAATTTAGTAATTGTAGGCTCCTATAGAGATGAATCTCAGGAGCTAGTAAAATTAGTTGATAAACTTAATATGAAAAGATATATAAAATTTACAGGGTTTGCACCTGATGAAGATTTACCTATTTATTACAATGCCTGTGAATGCTTTGCATATCCTTCATTATATGAAGGCTTTGGATTACCACCACTTGAAGCAATGAGTTGCGGTACCCCAGTAATTTCTTCAAATACAACCTCTATCCCAGAAGTAGTTGGACATAGTGGTATTCTAATTGATCCACATAGTGATAAAGCTCTTTTAGATGCCATGGAACTTATGCTTGGTAGTGAAACTCTTCGAAATGAATTTAGCAAAATATCACTTTTAAGAGCAAATGAATTTTCTTGGGAAAATACAGCTAAGAAAACTTTAGATATATATAATGAAATCTATAAGAGAGCCCTGGAAGAAAGGTGATACTCTTCTAGATGACTTTTATTTTAAATATATATTTTCTGTTCTCATTGAAACATATAAAACCCTACAGTCAATATACACTGTAGGGTTTTATATGTTTGAAAAAGTTTAATTATTAAGCTTAGTTTTAGTAAGATATTATTCTCCTCTAAAACTAAGCTTAAATTCATATTACAAGAACTCTTCTAACTCCTTTTCTTCCTTCATTTCATTAATCAGATGCTTTAACTCTTGATCCTTATTTTTATCCATTACTAAAATAACATCCCCTGCATCTACAATAACTAAGTCTTTAATTCCAAAACCTATAATTAGATTTTTCTGTCCAAATACTGCACAGTTCTCACTGGAATTTAAGTATGCAGAACCAACTATCCTATTACCATTGTGTTCATCTAAAAATCTAGTTAATGATGCAAAGCTTCCAATATCATCCCACTGAAATTCACTTTTTATTACATATCCTTTTCTAGTTTTCTGCATTATTCCAAAATCAACTGAGATACCATCGATTATCTTATATTCTCTCTCTATAACTTCTTCTTCATCCTCTTCTCCAACATGTTTATAAATTTCACTTACAGAGCTATACATCTTTGGTAAGTACTTTTGCATTTCTCTTAGAAATACATCAGCTCTCCATACAAACATTCCAGAGTTCCATAGATAGGTACCTTTTAAAATAAAATCTTTAGCCACATCTATATTGGGCTTTTCTGTAAATCTAGCTACCTTATAAGTTTTCATAGAGCTTATTACTGGGTCTCCCATTTCAATATATCCATAACCTGTTTCTGGCCTACTAGGCTCAATGCCTATAGTTATAAGCCCTCTTCTTTTTTCTGCAAGCTCTACTGCATTCCTCAAGGTATCTATAAATTCCTTTTCTCCTTCTATATAATGGTCAGATGGTAACACTACCATAACAGCATCCTTGTCTCTCTTTAACAACTTGGCTGCTGCAAGACCTATGCAAGTAGCAGTTTCTTTATTGCTAGGCTCTATAAATATATTTTCTTTATTTAGTTGAGATAATTCTCCATGAATTTTTTCAATATATTCTTTATTAGTAACTACAAATATATTTTCTTTATTTATTAAAGGTTCTATCCTTTTTACTGTATTAGTCAAAAAACTATCTTCATTGAAAACTTTTAAAAACTGCTTAGGATTATTAGATCGAGACAGTGGATACAACCTTGTACCTTTGCCTCCTGCCAAAATTAACGCGTATAACACAAGTATCACCTTTTATATTGCTTATTTTCATAATATGAACTTTAAAAGAAATTTGTGAAGAATAAAAACTTCTTTTGATATACCATTATAAGAAATTTTATCGTATAATTATAGAATAGTTTATGGAATAAATTTAATTTTGTAATACTTTTGTAATCTATATATATACCATAGTTGTTAATATATAATTGACATCTAGTATAAAAAATACTTAGAAAGGGTGGTTTTACATTGGGTGATGATAAGACTTCTATTAATAGAAGAACCACTGTCAATAAAACAGCATCTATAGATGCTAAAAAAAAGAGCTTAAAGAAAAAAAGAGCAAAACAACGTAAACGACGAAGAATTATATCCATTACAATAATCTCATTAATTATATTACTTATTATATTCTTAGTAAGTATAAATTCTACTCTAGGTAGAATGAAACGTACTACAATCAATGATGACAATTTAGAAATTAGTGATAAATTTAAAACTAATGATACTTATACAAAAGAATATAGTAATGTAGTAAACATTGCTTTCTTTGGATTAGATGAGAAAGTTGATAATATACAACGTTCTGATGCCATAATGATTGGCACCCTTGATCCAATTAATAATAAAATTAAGATTACCTCTTTAATGAGAGATTCCTATGTTAATATTCCTGACTATGGATATGATAAGCTTAATCATGCCTACGCTTACGGGGGACCAGAACTGTCTATAAGAACTATAAACAAGAATTTTGATCTTAATATTACTGATTATGTTTCTGTTGATTTTTCAAAACTCGAAAGTATTATTGATGCTATGGGTGGAATTGACATGGAAATGTCTGAGACTGAATTAGAACATGTAAACAACTATCTAGATGTTGTATACACTGCTGCAGGTAAAACTCCAAAACATGTACACTTTAAAGAAAATGGTACGGTTCATATGACTGGATATGAAGCTCTTGGATATACGAGAATTCGTGGAACCTTAGGTGGTGACTTTGATAGAACCGAAAGGCAAAGAAAAGTAATGAATGAAATATTTAATAACATTTCAAATTCTGGGGTTGGTAAATTAGCTATTACAATGAATAAACTTCTTCCATTTGTAGAAACTAGCCTATCTAACTCTGAAATACTCTCTCTTGGTACTCAAGTTCTATCTATGAATAACACACAATTAGAGCAAGCCAGATTTCCTAGAGATGAGTATAGTGAAGATTCTCTAATCAATGAAATTTTTTATTTTACTTTTGATGAAAATATAGCAAGAGAAGAGATTCATGACTACATATTTAAAGATAAGAAATTATGGGAAAGTGAAGTTTCTGATGATAGTGATTCTTCTGAAGGTGAGTCTGATAACAACTAACTTATAAATATATTGTAATATTTATGTAAATATTATTAAATTATATACTTTATTATTATATGTAATATTATAATAATAAAGTATATGTTTCGTTATTATTATATTTTTAAAAAATCATTTTGTTAGAAAAAATTTAATTTTAGGATGTGATAACATTGGAAGACTTAAACAAAAAAAACTTAAATAGAAGAAAAAAATCTCGAAATAAAAAGATAATTATTTCCTGTATTGCTATACTTATAGTTATACTTAGTGTTGGTTTGTTTTATGGAAATAATCTACTGTCTAAAATGAAAAGATCAAATATTGATGAAAATGATCTAGGTATTAAAGAGGAGGTTAAAGAAAAACTACAAACTAGTGAAATTAAGGATATAGTAAATATAGCAATCCTGGGTGTTGATGAAACTAAAACTGATGTAGGACGTTCAGATGCTCTTATGATAGCAACCTTTGACCCGGTTCATAAGAAACTAAAGATTACATCTATAATGAGAGATACCTATGCAGATATACCAGATTATGGAAAAGATAAAATTAATCATGCCCATGCTTATGGCGGCCCTCAACTTTCAATAAAAACTTTAAACCAAAACTTTGGGCTTAATATTGAGGACTATGTAAAAATTAATTTTAAAGAATTAAAAAAACTTGTAGACGCAATTGGCGGAATAGATATGGAATTATCCGATGAAGAAATTGTAGAAGTTGACAAATATATAGTAAGAGTTTCAAGTAAGTCAAATACTCCAGCAAAAGCTTTAGTAAAAAACGAATCTGGTAAAGTACATATGGATGGTTTTCAAACTTTAGGTTATTGTAGGATTAGAAGTACTGCTAATGGTGACTTTGATAGAACGGAAAGACATCGTAAGATTATGACTGAAATGTTTAATAAAATCTCTAAAGCCGGTACTGCAGAACTTGCTTCCATGGCAACCAAACTATTGCCTTATGTAGAAACCAGTCTATCTAACAAAGAAATAATTAATCTTGCAGCAAATGTACTTAACCTAGGAACTAAAAATATAGAACAAGAAAGATTCCCAAGAGATGAATATACTCAAAACTCAAAAATTGATGGTGTATTCTACTTATGCTATGATGAAGATTATACTGAGGAACAAATTCATGAGTATATTTTTAATGATAGAAAAATGTGGCTAGAGCCTAACCAAAAGGTATATAATCACAATGCTGAACACTCACATGGTAATGAAATTTTAGATTATCAGAATACAAATACCGAAACTATAGCTCCTAATACCAATGTGGAAACAGAGGTTTCTACTCCGAGTAACAATGGCAATACTATTGAAAATAACACTAATGATACAGGTAACTCCTCAAATGGTGATGGTTCCAATAATGTTGATAACACTGAAGGTGAAGGGACATCTACAGATACCCCAGTGGAACCACCTACAGAAGGTACTGACCAAACAACTAATCCTTAATGGGAGGAAAATTTATGAATAAAGATAAAAAAATAAAATCCAAAAAAAAATCTAAAGGATTAACCACTGGCAAAAAGGTACTTATTATAATAGCAACGATCTTAATATTTTCCTTATCAGCTTTAGGTAGCTATTTACTATCTATGGTTGGTAAATTAAACAATGTTGGTTTAAATGATTCAGACTTAGGAATAGAAAAATCTAAGAATACATCCTCTAAAATTAAAAATATAGTTTTATTTGGTATTGACCAAACTGAGGGAGATATTGGACGTTCAGATGCAATAATAATTGCTACTGTTGATTCTCTTCATAAAAAGTTAAAGCTAACCTCTATATCAAGAGATAGTTATGTTAATATAGAAGGTCATGGATATGATAAATTAAACCACGCTTATGCTTATGGTCAAGAGGAACTTGCTATAAAAACTATTAATCAAACCTTTGGTTTAGATATTACAGACTATGCAAAAGTTAATTTTAACAATCTTAAAGATATTATAGATACTTTAGGTGGCATAGATATTACTGTAGAAGATTCTGAACTAGGGGATTTAAACGGAGTAATTTCAACTTCTGGTAGACAACATGTAAATGGAACTCAAGCCTTAGCATACTCTAGAATAAGAAAAAATAGTGGTGGCGATGATAGTAGAACTGAAAGACAAAGAATGTTACTTACAGAAATATTTAATAAAGTATCTACTGTAGGCATTCTTAAATTACCTTCAATGGTTAATGATATATTACCTCATGTTCAAACTAGTCTTTCAACTTCTGAAGTTTTAAGTCTGGGAACTAAGGTATTAACCTCGGGAATGACTGATATAGAACAACTAAGATTTCCACTTGCAGAACATAGTAAAGGTGATTCAATAGATGGTGTTTACTATACTACCTTTGATGAAGAAATTACAAAAGAACAAATACAAAAATATATATATGAAGATATAAAGCCAGAAACATCTTCTAATTAATAGGAGCTACATGGATTAAATTCCATGTAGCTCTTGCTTTTATTGTGGTAAAAATTCTTTTATACTATTTAAAACAGCTTCTTCTAATTTTAATAAATTCTTATCTGAAACTTCATTATTCTCTCCAGTTACACCTAAGTATATTTTCATCTTAGGTTCTGTTCCTGAAGGTCTTACTACAAAATAACATCCATTGCAGAAGATAAATTTAATAACATTTGACTTTGGTAAATTTATAACCTCTTTACTAGAGTCTTTAACATTAATCCTATAACTAAGTTTATAGTCTTCCTTAACAGATACTTTATAATCTCCAAAGTTTCTTATATTCTCACTTCTGAAATATTCAATTATTTCTTTAATTTTTTCTTGACCATCCTTACCTTTTAGCTCTATGGATATTAATTTTTCTTTATAATATCCATAAATTTCATATAGTTCTATTAATCCTTCATATAAAGTCTTATCTATGGATTTGTAATAAAGAGTCATTTCACATATTAAAGCTGCTGCTATAACTGCATCCTTATCTCTAACGAAATCCCCTGCTAAATATCCATAACTTTCTTCAAACCCTAATAGGAACTTATTATTACCTGGAGCTTTTTCAAAGTTTCCTATAAGCTCTCCTATATACTTAAACCCTGTTAGAACTTCCTTAATCTGTACATCAAATTTCTTGCATATAGGTTTTATCATATCTGTGGAAACTATAGTTTTAATTATAGTACCCTTAGTATCTAATTTTCCTGTTTCTCTTAAGGATGATATTATATAATTAGTTAATAATACTCCTACTTGATTACCTGTAAGAACTCTATATTCACCTTTATTATCTTTCACCACAGCCCCTATCCTATCACAATCAGGGTCTGTACCAAGGATTATATCAGGATCAAAATCCCTTGCCCTTTCTAAAGCTAGCTTAAATACTTTACTATCTTCTGGATTTGGATATGGTGCTGTTGGAAAAGCTCCATCAGGTAGTTCTTGTTCTTTAACTACCTCTACACTCTTATAAGACAGTTCATCTAGCACTCTTCTTACTGGAATATTGCCAGTACCATGAATAGGAGTATATATTATTTTAAGGTCCTTACCATGATTTTTTACTAGCTCTTTTCTTATGGTAAGCTCCTTTACTCTTTCTATATATGAAGTATATATTTCTTCTCCTATATAGTTAACTAATCTTTTTTCAACTGCTTCCTTAATATCCATTACTGTAACCTGAGCAAAGGAATCAATATTATTTACAAAGGTTATAATTTCATTAGCTGATGCATCTGTAACTTGACATCCATCATCACCATAAACTTTATATCCATTATACTCTTTTGGATTATGTGAAGCTGTTAATACTATACCACCTTGGCAGTCTAACTCTCTTACAGCATAAGAAAGCATAGGGGTAGGAGTAAGCCTATCATATAAGTATACTTTTATACCATTACCAGTTAAAACCCTAGCAGCATACTCTGAAAACTCCTTAGACATATGACGAGAATCATAAGCTATTGCAACCTTTGGAGAAGTATATTTATTATTTAAATAATTAGCAAATCCTTGTGTTGCCTTTCCTACAGTATATATATTTAACCTATTACTCCCTGCTCCAATTATTCCTCTTAATCCTCCTGTTCCAAACTCTAGATCTTTATAAAATCTATCTTCTAGTTCAGTTTCATCAATAATGTTTTTTAATTCTGCTTTAGTTTCATCATCAATTTCAGGTGAATTAACCCATAAATTATATTTATCTCTATAATTCAATTATACCCCTCCCTATTATATATTTTATGTTCTTATACTTTTATTTTTTTGTCTTTAAATATCATACCCTTCATACTTTTAATAGTATTTCTATATAAGAATAAAACTATTAATATAACTATAATACCAATAATTATTGTAATAAAAGAAAATTCCATAAAACTTGTGTATAAAGCAAGAATAGATATAGCTAATATAGCTACTGTAGTCCTTCCTATACTATAATCTACTTTATAGAGTCTTCTAGATATTAAAGTTCTGGCATAATAAAATACTATATAAGCTAGCCCTGTAGAAATACCAGCACCTTTAGCCCCTAAGGTTGGTACCAAAATACTATTTCCTATAACATTAAATAGGCAAGCTATTGAAGCTATTACTATGTGATATTTAGGTTTCTTTTTGAAATTTATACCTCCAACTGATACCTCTGACATGGTATATAATACAGGCATAAATACTAAAAACGGCATTATGTAAGATGCAGTTCTATATTTAGGGCCTAAAATTAACACAATTACATCTTTAAACAATATTATACCAATTCCTATTCCAAACATTAAAAAACTAACTATATCATTAATATTTGAAAAAAACTTTGTATCCTCTGGAGCTTTTTCGTACTTTTCAAAAGCCACAGGTATCCAAAAGGTTGCAAATGATGTCTGTAATATGTTTAATATGGCTATTATACTATTAGCTGAGCTATATATTCCAACTTCATAATCACCATAAAAAGCTTTTATTGCCATCTTATCAGCAGATTGGAATAACCATGTAACCAATACTGTAAAAATCAATGGTATTCCATATTTTAAGATATCTAATTGAGAATTTTTAAGTTTTTTATCTTTAATATTCTTAAAGTTCCAACTATCTCTCTCAGTAAATATAGATATACCTGCTATTACAGCATTAGAAATTAAGGTTGCATAAGCAAGAGTTAAGAAACTATTATTATATATCATAAAGAACAATGCTATAGACATAAGATAACTAAGCTTTTGCATTACCTGTAGCATAGAATATAGTCTTCCCTTTTGCTTCATTCTTACTGTCAAAAGTGAAAATCTACTTATAGAAGCTAAAGTTATATTTAATATAAGTAATATTATAAAATTTGGATTATATTCAGATATTATATACTTTGATATAGGAACTTTAAATATAATGATTATAATTGATATTATTATATTCAATATAAACGGAATTTTTATACTTTCAAATAATAATTTGTTTCTATTAACTTCATCCTCTTCATAAAAAAACCTTACATAAGATTGGTCTAGTCCACAGGTTATAATTAACATAAGTATACTAGCATATAAATTGAACATTCCAAACTTACCGTATTCCACAGGCTCTATTATCCTAGTTATAATTGGAGAGGATATAAGTCCTATGATTAATACTAGCCAATTCCCTACCGAGAAAGATAGAAACTTTCCAAGTAAAGAGTTCTTTTTTATACCACTTAATTTTGAATTTAAATTACTCATAATTTTTAAACCTACTGATTCTCTAGAAGTTGATCTTCTGGTACATCTCTTAATACTTTTGCTGGACTTCCTATTACTACTTTTCTCGCTGGTATATCTTTTGTAACTAAAGACCCTGCTGCTGCAAATCCTTCCTCTTCTATAACCTTACCTGGAAGTACTACTACCCCTGCTCCAAGTCTACCACCATTTTTAATAGTAATACCTTTGAACTTTCCAAATCTCTCCTTTGAACGGGCTGCATAGTTATCATTTGAAGTTACAACACAAGGCGCTATAAATACATAATCCTCCACAGTAGAATATGCAGTTAAATATACATTAGTTTGAATCTTACAATTTGACCCTACTGTGCAGAAGTTTTCTACAGTTGATCCTCTGCCTATAACTGTTTTCTCTCCTATAGTTACATTTTCTCTTATAGTTGCCATGTCTGCAATTAATGTTTTATCTCCTATGATTGCGCCTCTATAAATTATAGTAGTAGCACCGATTAAACACCCTTCTCCTATGGTGCAGTTTGGTAACTTCTCTTCATCTTTAAAAATACTGTTTACCCCCCTCATTGGAGTCTTACCTATAACAGTATTATCATCTATTCTAACATTATCTTTTATTATAGTATCCTCATGAATAACTACATTATGACCAATAATGCAGTTGTCTCCTATAGTAACGTTATCTTCAATAACTGTAAACTTTCCTACCTTAACATTGTCTCCTATAGTAGCTTTTTCTGATATATAATTCATATATTACACTTCCTTTTTACCTTATAATTGATTTATATTACTTTATGAATCATAAGCTTTAGTACTAACCCATATATAACCTATTATGCACTCTATTTCTTATTCCTATCTAATAGATATATTATATCCTATATTACAATTATGTTCTATAAAAATAAAACTCACTTCTATTTATATAAATAGAGAATGCTAAGATATTTTAATATGCATTAACATTCTCTACTTATAAAATATTTATATTTATCTTGACATTTTATATTAATCTCTGCTACTTAGAAATGCAATCAAATTATTAGTAGTAGCCATATCTTTTCTTTCTAAATCTGTTGGCTGAAGCTTGATACCAAAAACCTCTTCTATTTTTAGTAACACTTCTATAATTCCTAGTGAATCTAATAATCCAGCTTCAAATAAATCTAAGTCTAAGTCCTCTCTAATTTCATCAGTGCCAGTTACTTCCTCAAATATATCTAATACTTTTTCCTTCATTTAACTTTTCCTCCTAACATTTAATTTATCTAACTTCATTACACATTCTATATATTATCAATTTATTAATACCATTTTAATTTATAGCTCTATTGATGAGTAAATAAATAACCTGAGAATAACAATAACCCAAAACAAGCTACGTGAAAGTTAATTAAAATCTGAACTCTTTGAAACCATTTTTCTTTTTTATGTTTTTTATAGAATTTAGATTTTCGTTGAATTATATCTGTAAGTACCAAAACACCGCCTTGGTATATTCCATATATTATATAAAAAACTTCTAATCCATGCCAAATTCCCATTGTAATCATAGTTACCATTTGAGCAAAATGAGATGCTCTAAATCTATCTTTAAATCTTTTCTTTCTCATAGAATTTAAAAGAATCCTAGAGTATAGATAGTCTCCAAACCATCTTGAAAGAGAAATATGCCACCTTGTCCAAAATTCTTTCATATCTTTACTAAGAAATGGTTTATTGAAATTCTCCGATGTTTTAATACCAATAATATAGCTTGTACCTACAGCAAAAGAACTATATCCTGCAAAATCAAAGAATAGATATAAACTGTAAGCATACATATAATTCAAACTATTCAGGAATGTTATATCTGTAGGAACTTTACTCATCCATAGGGTGTTTATAATATATGCTATTACAAACTTATATCCTATTCCCTTTATTATTTTTTTTAATCCTTCAAATAGATAATTATTTATGTAATCCTCTTTCAGTATTTGAGTATTTAAATTTTCTTCAAACCTTCTATATCTATCAATTGGACCTGAACTTAACGTTGGAAAAAATATGATGAAATATACTAAAGTTGAAAATTTAATTTCTTTTATAGCTCCATCATATATTTCTATAATCATCTGTATAGCTTTAAAATTCAAATAAGATAATCCAATAAATCCTATAGGTCCAAAGCTTACTTTAGCTGATACCTTCGTTATTATTATCGGTAACATAGATAGAAAAAGTGCTAAGTAATATATAAATTTATTATCTGTTTTATAACGTATCTTCAAGTACGAATAAATTACTATAATTTCTCCTAATAAAAACATCACAAATAATACAATACCTACTGAATTTATCCCTATAATCACACCAACCATAAATATTGACAATAATATACCATAAGGCTTCATATTTTTGCTCTTTATACCTAAAACTATAGCTGGAATAAGTGATAATAATAGTATATACAGATAGAAATAATCTCCATACTGTGTTAATTTTATCATTTTATTTCCTCCATAAGTCTTCTTCTATCTATCTTCCCATTTGCATTTAAAGGAAACTCACTTATTACCTTAATATTTCGTGGAATCATATACTTTGGTATATACTTTTTAAGTTCGCTCTTTATCATCAATGTATTCTTTAATGGACTTAGTTTATTATTAGTTTTTAAAGTAACAAACGCAACTAAATGAGCTATTTTACCTTCTTTGTAACATGGCAATACAACTGCATTTTTAATATTATCTAATTTTCTTATATTGTTCTCTATATCCTCAAGTTCTATCCTAAACCCATTAAGTTTTATTTGGAAATCCTTTCTCCCACTAAAATATAAGATATCCTCTTTAAAGTATCCTATGTCTCCCGATTTATATCCTCTAAGAATCTCTCCATCCATATCTTTATAGAAAAATACTTTATTAGTTATATCATCATTTTTATAGTATCCTTTACTAACACTTCTACCTATTATTACAATTTCCCCTTTTTCTCCATCCCTTAAATTCATTCCATTTTCATTAACAATTTTTATATAAGCACCCTCCATTACCTTTCCTATTGGCAATTCTTTGTTTTCATATAATACTTCATCTGTTATATCTATTCCTGTAACTGCTACAGTTGCTTCTGTTGGTCCATAACTATTTATTATCCTTATATTAGGAAACCTTAATTTTAACTCATTAACCAACATAGGTGGTAATACTTCTCCTATAAAGTACATTGTCTTTAAATTAGGCATTAATTCATGTGTAAAGGTATCATCCTGTACACATAATGTGGCAAATGCTGGAGTAGAAATCCATAATTGCATATCAGATTTTTTTAGTTCTTCAAATGTATATTTTGTATTTTCAAGAGTATTATATGATAAGCTAAATAATATTTTTCCATTAGTCAAACCCAAATATATAGGCATAACAGATAAATCAAATGAATACGAAGGCTGGTTAAGTATCGCATTATTATCATTATCAACATTCAGAAACTTAGAAAACCATTTTACAAATGAGTCAATATTATTCTTACTTATTTGCACACCTTTAGGTTGTCCTGTACTCCCTGATGTAAATAAAATATAACAATTATCATCACCTTTTACCCAAAATTTCTCTTCAATTCCTTCTGTACTATATGATCCATATACTTTTTCCAGCTCTATATAAGATATACTATATGGAATAATGTCTACATTCTCTGTAGTACAATTGATAATTACCTTTGGATTTACTTCTTGTAGAATTTTATTTATCCTATCTTCTGGAAATGTTATATCTATTGGAATATATGCTCGTCCTGATTTTAGAGCTGCTATCATAGCTATTAGAATATCATTTTCCTTATTTCCATATATAACTATAGGTGTTCTATCCTCTTTATATTTATCTAACATATAGTTAGCTAGACTATTGGATTTAGTTTCCAATTCTTCATATGTTAAAATCTGATCTTCCACAATCGCGGCAACTTTATCTTCTTTAGAATACCTTTTTATATTTTTTAAAATATCCATAATTTCCTCCTAATCAGTCTATAAACATAGTAACTTTACTAAATTTATTTATCGCCGAAATATTTGTATATTCCCTCTGTTACACTTATCCACCCCTTCCATCCTAGATGCATAACATCACTTAAATAATACTTTTCGTATTCATACTCACTTAAATTCAATACATCAAATTTTTTTTCTAATGCTATATTTTCTAGTTTATTATAAAACTCATTTCTTTCCTTTTCTGTTATGCCAGTGTAATCATAATACCATCCATTTACACCTACTAAAATGACATAAGGCCTTATATTTAAGTCATCACACAAACTTAAAAAGAAATTAAAATCATTATATTCTACAGAATTTATAAGATTTATTTTCCCATATATTCCATCCAATTCATTGACTTTTTCTTTTAAGTATTTATCATAGTAACTATCATCTACATAAAATTTATTATTTGTCACAGAATCTCTACCTTGTTTTTCTGCAATAGCATATTGTTCTTCAAAATCGAAATTATTAATCTTATCTTCATCATTTTCGTTAGGTAATTTCTTAAGTTCTCTAAGCAAATCTATATTATACCTAGTGTCTAATAAATTCTCTTTAAATCTAAAATATGGCAACGACATACAATATAACATTTTATCAATATTATTTTCTTGTAAAAATAGCTGTGCATATAATTTTTCTTCTTTAAATATATCTGAATCTCCAAGTAATTCAGTAACTCTTTTAGCAAGATATCTCTTATTTTCTTTTGAAATCTTAGGATTATTTAAAAATTTATAAAATTGAATATCAGAGAATCCTGATAAAAATTTCTCACTTTCTATCCCACCTTCTTGCATAAACCATTGTAAAGATACTAAAATTGCTAGTTTAGAATCTTTAGGATATTCTTCAATGCTTCCTAATCCTGTAGCATGTTGAAAACTTTGTATGTATGCTACTCCATATGTAGTGACATCATAATTAGCTCCACTAAACGGGAATAAATTTCTAGGATTTTGTGGAACCTTACTACTAAGTTCTGATGATCCTAATAACATTAAATCATCATTTTCTATTGATATATCTCTAAATTTAGTTCCATTCTTTTTAATGCTTCCCCCATATGCATGTTTGATTCCTGATAAATCTTTATCATTCTTTAGTTGATCAATTTCACTATTGATTACTAAATTAAATATGGAAATAAATATTGCAGTTACTATTATTGGTATAACTATAATAAATGATTTTTTCATAACTTCCTCCCACTAAAATTGATTGTAAATAAATGGTATTTCCTTAGCTTCTTGAATTACATAAAGTAAATACGCGCTAATTAAGAATAAAGTTAATATAACTATTGTTATAGCCTCATTTTTTTTAAATTTATACTTCTTAAAAAATTTCTTCATATTATCTACCACCTAATTTCCTATTTTATATGAGTATATAAAATTATATTTTAATCAAGAATTATAAGTAATGTGTTTATCTAATTCCTTAAAACAATTTTACATACTTAGTATTTTACTATAATACATACAATATAATCAATATACTGTATTATTTTATAACTTTTAATAAATAAGATTTATTAACTTTATTAATAATATAAAAATTGGCCTAAGATTAACCATCTTAAGCCAATTCTTAACTATATCCCAGATTCATGAAGATATGACGGTACTTTTGGATTAGATGTTAATCTTATAAATAATTTACTTACTGATTTATAACCTATCCCTTCTCTTATCATATCTTTATTATCTAATTTGTACTCACTACATGCATTAAGAACCTTTTTCTTTTCTTCATTATTATCTGCAACACTTTCTATTAATTGATATCTTAGAATTCCTGAGATTTTATCCTCTCTAGCTAAAAATCTACAGTCTTTTATAAGTCCATTTACATACAAACTGTTAACTGTATTTCCTGTAGCTATGTGTTGCAGATGGGTTTCATATTTATAACTATGGGTAATGTGTGTTACATTGTTAAAGGTATTTTCAAAATACAATACAGTATCTTTTAGAAGTTCGTTATTTATTTTATCTTCTGGTTGATTTAAAAATACTACATTTTCTAATTTTACCCCTAATCTACCTATTGCTGTTTTAAATTCATTGTCTCTTAAATTTACCTTCTGTTCATGTGTAAGACCCTTGTATCTTTCGTAATTAAATACCTTAGATCCACTTCCATCTGTAACTAGGACCATATAAACATTCTTACTTCCTACAGACTTTATAGCATCTATTACAGTGCTTCCCCCAAAAATAGTTTCATCATCTTGATGTTGTACATAAAATACCACTTTATCTCCATATAAATAACTCTTAGCACGACTTATAGCAATCTCGCTTATATTTCCTAAAACAGTAGCACTGTTTGCACCTGCAATTATACTCTTATCCGAATCATCTGAAACTAAAACTACAGGCTCCTTTAATACTGAAGCTGTTAATGCATCAACTAATACATGAGATTTACTTAAATTAACATGACTTTTATCGTGGAAAAATTTATTAATAACATTCCTATTAGTATCAAATCTATCTATTCCATCAATTCTTGTAGAAAAATTATTAAAATTAGTACTCATAACTCCAGTACCACCTATAGAGTAGGATTGTACATTTTTTCTGTAAGTCGTAGAATTACCATCTGTTAAAATTACAGGGTTTCCTTTATTAGCTGCTACTGGAGCTATACTCATAGCATCCGCTTCTCCTCTAAGTCCATTTACATAATATATTTCTCCAATACCATTTATTTTTTCAATTCTATTTGCTATTAAAATAGATGTATCATATCTATTTTTTCCACCCATCCTTATAACTTTTTTACCCATCTTGGTTATCTTTGACTCTATATTGGAGGAAATCACGCTCTTCCCACCTATAATGTATACAGTACTCACTTTTTTTAGCTTATTAAGTGTTACTTCTGGTAGGCTATTGGACTGAGTCAGTAAGATCGGAGAATTTACTGCACCACTTAACCCACTAGCAGAAAGTCCATCTGCTAATGAATTTCCATTAACTAGAATAACAGAGGAATATTGCATTTTAGATGCAATAATAGATGCTGTTTCATACCTATCTATACCACAAATATAGTCCATATCTATTCCATATGCACTCATTATATTGAATGTTAACAATATAAATAAGCACCCTAATATCTTTGTACAACATCTTCTCATATCAATTTCCTCCAAATATCGATAAATTATTAGTATAATACTATTATTATATCATATATTTACAAATTACATCATAATTTTCCTATATTGATTTATTTCATTTAAACAAAGAGCAAAACATAATAAATATATTTTGCTCTTTCCTTTATGCTATTTCTTCATCATTGTCTTTATTATTCTCTTCAAATCTGAACTGACCATAAGCAAATCCTTTAAACATATCAAAAGTTAAATCATTAACTTTCTGACCTTCTTCAATCCAATTAGTAAATAATTTAAATGGTTCTTCACTAAAATATTTTGAATTTACTCTTGGGAATCCTTCTAATAGATTGAATCCTTCTTCCATAGCCCTTTTCACTTCTTCTAGATTATATCTAAAGTAGTATCTATGATCACTATTTAAAATCTCCCCTATTACAAAACTATTGTTCTCTTCACTTTTCCATATAAGATTAATTTTATTACTCATTATAATCTCCTCCTTCTCTCAGTCTTCTTATAGTTAAAATATTTTCTTCATCATAAAATTTTATTATAATCCTTTTAATACCACGTTAAAATATCTTCTTTATTAATTCTATGTTTTTATTATTATATTTATTTCTATTTTAAATAAAATAAATTTCATGGGTATAAATACTTAATTTTTTAACCAATAATTAAACCTTTATTAGTATATAACTATGTGACCCTAATTTCAAATATATTTATCATCACTATTATATTTTTACCAAATTTTATTTTTCAATGCTCAACCTATTGCATAAAAATTAAATGATGCTATAATTAGTTTTGGTTAAAAAATTAACAATGTTATGAAATTAGGAGGGATTTTAATGTTTACTTTTGATACATCGTTAAAAAAGATTAAGCATGAGGTTCTAAAACAAATTGTCCTTTTATCTATTAATGATAATCTAAATACCAAAGAAATATTCAATATTCATAAATTTATAGTTGATAAAGATACTCCTGCATATAGATGCTGTATTTTCAAAGAGCGTGCCATAGTAAACCAAAGAGCTAAACTGGCTGCTGGATATATGCCTATAGGGGATGAATATAGTGATCTTATTGATATTAAAAATAACGATCAAATTATGTACGTCATAGAAGCTGCTTGTGATAGATGTCCCATAGATAAATATACCGTTACAGAGGCTTGTAGAGGTTGTATTACTCATAAATGTAAGGAAGTATGTCCTGCTAATGCCATGATGACTGTAGGTGGTAAATCATATATAAATCAGGAATTATGTAAAGAATGTGGACTTTGTAAGAAGATTTGTCCTTATAATGCTATATCCGAAGTTCGTCGTCCTTGTAAAACTTCATGCCCAACTGGAGCTCTCAAGGTAGATGAAATCACTAGACGTGCTATCATTAATGAAGATGATTGTATTCAATGTGGAGCTTGTATGACAGCTTGTCCTTTTGGTGCTATATCTGATAAAAGTCTTGTAGCTCCTGTATCTAAAAAATTATATCAGAAAAAACACAACATGATTGCAATTGTTGCCCCATCAATTTCTGGTCAGATGGGCAATAATGTTTCAATAGGCCAAATTAAATCTTCATTAAAAGCAATCGGATTTTCTGATGTGTTTGAAGCATCTTGTGGTGCAGATATGGTAACAATGCACGAAGCTAAGGAATTTGTAGAGAGAATGGAAAATGGACAAAATTATATGACTAATTCTTGTTGTCCAGGCTTCTTTAGCTACATTGAGAAAAAGTTTCCTACTGAGGTTTCTCACATCTCCAATACGGTATCTCCAATGATTGCAATGGGACGTGCCATAAAAAATGAAACTCCTGATGCTAAAATAGTATTTATTGGTCCATGCACAGCTAAGAAAGCTGAAGCTAAAAGACCAGATGTAGCTGGAGTTATTGACTACGTGCTAACCTTTGAAGAGCTTTGTGCTATATTAGATGCTTTCAATACCAATCCTGAAAACTGCAGTGAAGAGACCCTTGAAGATGGCTCAACTTTAGGTAGGGGCTTTGGTATAGCTGGTGGACTTACTGCTGCTATAGAAAATTATGTTAGCACAGAAAATATTAATGTAGAATTTAAACCAGTAAAAGTTTCAGGTTCTACAGAAATAAAAAAAGCTTTAAACATGGCAAAAATAAATAAACTACAAGGTAATTTTATTGAAGGAATGATGTGTAATGGTGGATGTATAAATGGTGCTGGAGTCTTCTCAGACCCTATGACCACTAAGGGAACCTTTATCAAAGAAGGTAAAAGTTCATCTATAAAAAATGTATCTGATAATAAGGCTAATAAACTTATGGGAAAAGTATCCTTAGATAGATAAACAATAAAAAAGTGGATTTTAAAATCCACTTTTTTATTGTTTAAATTATTTTATATTTAATTCTATCTATTTCTTACAAGAATCTCTTTCAACTATGTTATATGGTAATCTGTAATAAGTTTCTTCAACTGGAATTTTATTTACAAGCTTTATAAGAAGTCTCATTCCCACAGAGCCCATATCGTATAGGGGACGAGAAACTGTAGTAAGCTTAGGATAAAATACTCCTGATAATGCTATATTATCAAAGCCTATAACATTTATATCTTCTGGTACCCTGATTCCTTTTTCTCTTAACGCATTTATAACTCCAAGAGCTGATTGATCGCTTCCACATAAAACTGCATCAACCTTATTATCTTTTATAATATGAGTGATTCCTTCAAAGCCGTCCTCATATTTTAAACTTCCAAGATAAACTAGTTTTTCATTGAAACAATTCTCTTCATCCATGGCGTCTTTATAGCCATGATACATCTTTTTATATTCAGTAGCATTTTCTTTAATGTATCCTATATATGCTATGTTTTTATTATTTTTTGAGAATAGATAATTTACAGCATCATAGGCAGCAGTATAACTATCTATACCTACACTAGGAACATCTCCTTCATCATCCATAGCACCTATTGATACTACAGGAGTGCCAACAGATTTTATAGCTGCCTTTATCTCTTTATCTAGACGGTCTCCCATATATATTATACCGTCTACCATCTTCTCTCTTAATATATTAAAACTTTCTTTTTCTCTACTCTTGTCTAGATCAGTATTACATAACATTATATTATAATTATAAATACTTGCTAAGTCCTCTGCCCCTCTTACAATCTCAGGGAAAAGGGAATTTGATATATCTGGTATTATTATACCAATTGTGCTTGACCTTTGAGTCTTTAAGCTTCTTGCTAAAATATTTGGTCTATAATCTAACTTGTCTATTGCATCTAGAACTCTTTGCTTTGTCTCTTGATTGACTACATCTATATCATTTAGTACTCTTGAAACTGTGGCAATAGAAACATTTGCTTCTTTTGCTACATCTTTAATTGACGCTGCCACTATATATCACCTCTCTTATTATTCTGCATATTTTTAATACATATATACCTTATTTATACTATAAAGTAAAGTATAATTATAAAGTTTAGATGGAGCAATCTATTATCATATTAACTCCATCTAAACTACTTAATATTTTAATTTAACATATTATTATTAAACTCTTTCTACATGTAATAATAACTTTTCACCATTAATTTTAACTTCATTTATAGCCTTATCACTATTATAGGCTACAGTTAATGCTAATGTATCTTTCTTTATTTGATTTTCAAACTTTCTTATTACATTCTCTAAGACTTCATTTCCAGCAAAGTATAAGTTTATTTTGTCTGAAACTTCAAATCCTGTTTCTTTTCTCATGTTTTGTATTTTGCTTAGAACTTCTCTTATGTGACCTTCTTCTCTAAGTTCTTCTGAAATATTTGTATCTAATACTACACCTATTTCACCTTCTCCAGCAAAAGCAAATCCTTCTAAGCCTTGCATTGTTACAAGTAGATTTTCTTTATTCAACTCTATTTCAGTTCCATCTACATTTATTGTAACCACTTCACCATTATTTACTCTTTGTGCAAGCTCCATTTGATTCATTGAGGCTATACCTTTTCTGATTCCTGGAATCATTTTTCCGTAAGCCTTTCCTAGTACTGGAAGATTAGGTTTTATTTCAAAGTTAACATATTTAGAAAGGTCTGATCCTAGTTCTACTTGTTTAATATTAAGCTCATCCTTAACTATGTCTCCATAATATTCTGGAAGTGAGTCTACAGATACAAGCATTTTTCCAAGTGGCTGTCTATTCTTAATATTAGCCCCATTTCTTGCACTTCTTCCAAGCTTAACTATCTTATATGCCTTATCCATTTCATCTTCTAATACCGCGTCTACATCAGCTTTAACGTATTCTGGCCATTTACATAGGTGAACACTCTCTTCTGCATCCTTATCAAAAGCAACAACAAGATTTTGATATAACTCTTCTGTTATAAATGGTATAAATGGTGCAGCTATTTTAGAGAATGATACAAGTACTCTATATAAAGTCATGTAAGCACCTATCTTATCCTCTGTAAGCTCTTCACCCCAGAATCTTGCTCTGTTTCTTCTAACATACCAGTTAGATAATTCATCTACAAAATCTTCTAGTTCTTTAGCTCCTTGAGTTATTCTGTAGTTTTCTAAATGCTCATCTATATTTTTAACTAATGTATTCAGTTTAGACATCATCCATTTATCCATTACATTTTCTGATTTAAAATCTTTATAATCTATTGGATTAAAATTGTCTAATTCTGCATATAGAACATAGAAGGAGTACACATTCCATAGTGTTCCTATGAATTTTCTTTGAGCTTCTATAACAGCCTCTTCATAGAATCTTGATGGAAGCCATGGTGCACTACCAGTATAGAAATACCATCTTAAAGCATCTGCTCCTTCATTTTCAAGTACTGTAAATGGACTAAGTACATTTCCTTTATGTTTAGACATCTTAAGTCCATCTTTATCTAAAACGTGTCCTAGTACTATACAGTTTTCAAAAGGATTATTCTCAAACACAGTTGTAGAAATAGCAAGAAGTGTATAGAACCATCCTCTTGTTTGGTCTACAGCTTCAGAAATAAACTGTGCTGGGAAGTTTGCTTCAAATAGTTCTTTATTTTCAAAAGGATAGTGATATTGAGCAAATGGCATTGAACCTGAGTCAAACCAACAGTCTATAACTTCTTCAACCCTTGTCATTTCTTTTTGGCAGTGTGGACAAGTAACCTTAACCCTATCAATATATGGCTTATGAAGCTCTATACCCTCTGGTACATTTACACCTTTTTCCTTAAGTTCTTCAACACTTCCTATTAACTCTCTGTGGCCACATTCACATTCCCAAATTGGAAGTGGAGTACCCCAATATCTATTTCTAGAAATTCCCCAGTCAATTACATTCTCAAGGAATTTACCCATTCTACCTGTTTTTACATTGTCAGGCATCCAATTTATTTTATTATTATTTTCAATAAGTTGGTCCCTTACTGAAGACATTCTTACAAACCAACTTTCTCTTGGATAATAAAGAAGTGGTGTATCGCATCTCCAGCAATGTGGATATGAGTGTGTAAACTTCTCACTCTTATAAAGAATATTATTCTCCTTTAAATAAGCTAAAATCTTCTCATCTGCTTTTTTTACAAATATTCCAGCCCAAGGAGTTACTGCTGGAATAAAATTTCCTTCTCCATCTACTAGATTAATCATAGGAAGACCATATTTCTTTCCTAATTGATTATCGTCATCTCCATAAGCAGGTGCTATATGAACTATTCCAGTACCATCTGTTAATGTTACAAAGTCTCCATGAACTATATAAAATGCTTTTTCTTCAGGCACTTCGAACTTAAACATTTGCTCATATTCTTTTCCAAGCAATGTTTCTCCTTTAAATTCAGATACTACTTCATACTCACCTTGGAGTTTGTTTAAAAGAGTTCTTGAAAGAATTAGATATTCACCTTCATGTAAAACTTCTACATAATCATAAGATTTATTAACAGCAAGAGCAACGTTACTTGGTAATGTCCAAGGAGTTGTTGTCCATACTAATACATATTTGTCCTCATCTTTTAATTTGAATTTTACATAAGCTGAGCTATCCTTTACATCTTTATATCCCTGTGCTACTTCGTGAGATGATAAGGTAGTTCCACATCTTGGGCAATAAGGCATTACTTTGTGTCCTTTATATAATAAATCCTTATTCCACATTTGCTTTAAAGCCCACCATACTGATTCTATATAATCATTATGATAAGTTACATATGGATTTTCCATGTCAACCCAGTAACCAAGCCTTTCAGACATTTCTCTCCACATTTCAACGTAAGAGAATACACTATCTTTACATTGAGTAACAAATTCTTCTACTCCATACTTTTCAATCTCAGGTTTTCCTGAAATTCCAAGTTTCTTTTCAATTTCAAGTTCTACTGGAAGACCATGAGTATCCCATCCAGCTTTTCTTAAAACCTTATACCCTTTCATAACTTTATATCTTGGGATTATATCTTTCATAACTCTAGTTATAACGTGACCTATGTGTGGTTTACCATTAGCTGTTGGTGGACCATCATAGAACGTAAAATATTCACCTTCATCATTTAAGTCGAAGTTCTTTTGTATTACGTCTTTTTCTTCCCAAAGCTTTAACATATCTTTCTCAATGTCCATAAAAGACTTTGAGTTATCAATTTTCTTATACATATATTTTTCCTCCTTACATAGTTTATCTGTACCATTTCTGGTTAATCTCATGGAATCTTTTAAATATTGTAAAGTATTATAAGGTCAAATTAATTTAATAGTATGTACTCTTAATTTTATCCATAGCATCCATTAATTAATCTCATATATCATGGATAAAAATTAAAACTCCGCCCTACTAAGGACGAAGTTACTTCGCTATACCACCTACAGTGTTAATAATTTCGGATACTAACATATCCTATTCCTTAACGCAGAAATACGGAAAAACTTACTAAATTTCAGTTCTCAGCTCCTAGGTGATCTTCCTCTAATTATTCACTATGGGTTTTCACCTACCCCCACTCTCTTTAAGCTACCTTTTAGAGTACTGTCCTGTTCTTAGCTTTTATCTATACTATGTTATAAATTAATTTTACATCTATTATATTATATAAAAATTTTAATGTAAAGGGCTTTATCTCTAATAACATACTAAAATATTATTTAATCTACTACAATTTTCTCTAATCTTATTATTATAGTCATCTTTTTAAATTAAAATGTTCTTTTCACATACCAAAGCATAAATTAAGCAAAGCTGTTAATAATTAAAATAGACTAAATAGTTAACTTTACTTAATTAGGAGGTACTAACTATGGTAATTACTTGGTTTGGACATTCTTGCTTTCTACTTGAAAATTCTCATGGAGAAAAGATACTTATGGATCCTTTTAATAAATGTTTAGGTGGAACGCCCTATAAAGGTTCTGTAGATATAGTTACCATCAGTCATGACCATTTTGATCATAACTATACGGATTTAATAAATCCTGGTGCAATTATTATAAACACACCTTGCTCATATGAAAGCTCTTCTATTAAAATTCAAGGCTTTCCATCTTATCATGACAATATAAAGGGAGCTAAACGTGGTGATAATATAATTTACTTAATAGAAACGGATAACTTAAAACTATGTCATTTAGGAGATCTTGGACATATGCTAGCAGCTGAAGAATTAGATTTATTAGGTACTGTAGATATACTCTTCATACCAGTAGGGAGTAATTTTACCATCGCTCCTGAAATTGCTGCCACTCTTTGCAATAAAATCCAAAGTAAATTAGTAATTCCAATGCATTATAAAGTTCCACATATAGACTTTCCTGTTCATGGAATAGAAAATTTCATATCTTTTATGAAAAATGCTGTAAACCTAAAATCTCATACATTAACTATAAAACCACCTTTAGAAGGTGTAAATTTAGTTAAAATTTTTGAACTCTAATCTTAAAACTAGATTAGAGTTCTATTGAATTAAAAAAATATAAATGTATTTGCTGTTATTTGTTGTTATATATCATTTTTTACCTTATAATTTAAGTAATAATATGAAATATATTCTATGGGAAAATATTGTTGAGAAAGGACTGTTAATTAATGAATGATAAAGCATTGAAAGTTTTATGTACACTTGCAACGGGCACAGCCATTGCTACTTCTATGCAAGTTATAGCTATAGCTGATCCAGCTCAAACTTCAAATTCTTCATACAACTCTACAGTTACAGGAACTATAACTGCAGATGTATTAAATATAAGATCAAATCATAATACTAGTAGTAATATTATTGGTAAAATAAATTATAATACTAAAGTATCAATTCTAGAGATATCAAATGGATGGTATAAAATTAAATATAATAACACTACTGGTTGGATTTCTGGAGAATATGTAAAACTAGATAATAATTCTAATACAGTACAAGCATCTAAAACTGGAATTGTTACTGCTACTGCCTTAAATGTGCGTTCTGCAGGTAATACTAACAGTAGAATTATTGGTTCTCTTTCTAAAAATGCTAAAATCCAAATAATATCTACTAGTAATGGTTGGCACAAAATTAAATATAATAATACTACGGGTTTTGTTAGTGCTGAATACATTAATACTTCTTCAACTAATACAAACTCAGGTAACGGTACTAATAATAACAATAGTAACTCTTCTACTGATAGTACCGTTAAATCTACGGGTATTGTTAATGCAGATGCTCTAAATGTTCGTTCTAGTGGAAATACTAGTTCTAAAATAGTTGGAACTCTATATAAAAATTCTAAGGTTGAAATATTGTCAACCAGCAACGGTTGGCACAAAATCAAATTCAAAGGTGGTAAAGCCTTTGTAAGTTCAGAATTTATTTCAAAGAATAGTAGTTCTACTGACAAGAATCCTAGTAGAGGTGAAGTTATACCACCTAAAGAAATTCCACCTTCTCACACTGTAAACGGTAAGGTTGCAATTGTTAATGCAGATGCTTTAAATGTCCGTTCTGGGGCTGGCACTAGCCATACTATCCTAACTACAGTAAGATATGGTAGTAAATTACCTATTATTTCTTATACTAATGGTTGGTATAATGTTAAGGTAGGTACTACTAATGGATATATTAGCGGTGACTATGTAACCATATCTGATGAAAATCAATCATCAAATCCAATAGTAAAGGAAACTCCTCTTATACAAAGTAACTGTACTGGTGAAGACATAGTTGCTAAAGCTGAAGAATACATTGGAGTACCATACCTTTGGGGTGGATTTACCCCTGTAGGTTTTGACTGTTCTGGACTTGCTCAATATGTGTACAAGCAACTAGGAATCTCCTTAGAAAGATCTACATACTATCAAGTGCATCAAGGTGTTATTGTTCATCGTAAGGATTTAAAACCTGGAGATTTAATCTTCTTTACTACTAATGATGATGATCCTAATGATATATCTCATGTAGGAATCTATAAGGGTAATGATTTATTTATACAAGCTCCTAAACCTGGTGACTGCGTAAGAGTTTCTAACTTAAATTCTGCTTATTATAGTAATAGATATTATATTGCTAAACGTATAATAAAATAGTATAAAAAATTTTAAATTGAGAACACTATAATTAATATCTAAGAAATTAGATATGGTCAAATATTTTGAAAGGAGATTCCGTGCTTATCTTAATAATATTAAGATTTGATGCCCTAGAGTACACGACCAACAGGAGTAGCACCGCAAAACTGAGTATGTTGAAAAGGGTGCAACTATTTAAGTTGCTTAACGGAGATTATATGGAAGTAGGAACAGTAAAATGGTTTAATAGTGAAAAAGGGTTTGGATTTATATCTATGGAAGGTCATGAAGATGTATTTGTACATTTCTCTGCTGTAACGGGAGATGGCTATAAGGTTCTTGATGAAGGACAAAAGGTTCAATTTGAAATAGTTAGTGGGGATAGAGGCCCTCAAGCAGCAAATGTTACAAAAATATAGATATATATTTTAAAGAAATATGTATTATTCATCATTATAGAGACACGATTAAAATTCGTAGTCTCTATTTTTATTCGGTTTATATAGGGCTCTATTGAACTATAAAACTATGTATGCTATTATGAAAATATAAAATAATATATTGTGCTAGGGGTGCTTCGGCTGAGAAATGATTTTTCATTACCCTTTACCTGACCTAGATAATGCTAGCGTAGGGAAGCGATTAATAAGCTTAAGTTAATGCTTAGTTATTTAGCCGTGTTCTTACGAACATGGCTTTTTTGCAGAGTATAACTTCAGCTTCAACATTAGTCCTTAGCACTACTTAATTTAAGGAGGACTCTTTATGAATATCTTAGAAAATATGAAAAATATTCTAGCTAGTTGGACAACTATTGCCACCTTATTTGGTGTCCTAATTCTATTTTGTGTGTTTATAAAAGTTAAACATATCAAGTTTACTTCTAGATTAACAGCTCATATAGCCTTAGCAGTTGCTATGTCGGTAATTCTTCAGTTTTTCAAATTTTTCGAATTTCCTTTAGGTGGAAGCGCAACTCTTGCTAGTATGCTACCTATAATTTTAATATCCTTGATTTATGGGCCTACTATAGGAATATTCACTGGCTTTGTGTATGGAATACTAAACTTTGTTATAGGACCTGCATATATTCTTCACCCTATTCAAGTTCTTTTTGACTATACTCTACCTTTTATGGCAATTGGACTTTCAGGATTTTTTAAGAAAAATAAGTATTTAGCTATAATAGTAGCTTTCTTTGCAAGATTTATATTCCACTACATTGCAGGAATAATTTTCTGGGGAAGTTATGCTGCTGATTACAACTTAACTCCAGCAGTATATTCACTAGTATATAATGGTACTTATATTCTTATAGATTGTATAATTTGCTTAGCTGTATGCTCAGTTATAAATTTAAATAGTCTTACAAAACGATTAGCTCCTTATACTAATAATTCTATACAATAATTTAATAAGGATATAGCGTGATGTTCATTTAATCATCATGCTATATCCTTTTAATTACTATATTTATTTTACTTTTAGAATTCCTTCGGTTTTTCATCACTTATGTTAAACTTCCATTCTCCACGATCATAAACGTTACTTATATAATAGCTAGTGGAGGAAGCATTTTCAGTCTTTTCAAAGGTAACAATACCTTTATATTTCTTAGATGTATATCCTTCTGTTTTTATATTCATAACTACATTAAAATCATCTCTAGTAACAGAGGTATCCATGAATGTTACTGATTTAAGTTTATTTATTTTCTTCTTAAATTCCTCAATCTCTGTGGATATTTGAAAACGTGCAGCCATATTATCACTAGATATATTAACTCCAACATTACCTGCATCTTTATTAGCGGATACGTACTTATCTAAACAACTTAAAATAGAAGTATAATATACATACTCAAAGTCGATAGGTTTTCTTATATTTGCAAAGTTTTTTATAATATCATTATCAAGCCTCTTAGAAACAATATACTTATTATCATCATTATACAGATTTGCCCCATCCTTCTTGTCAAGTCCAGCTACATAATTAAAGGTCTTAAATTCTGTTGGGCTCTCATATATCTCCAGAGTATAGTCTGGGTCTAGGGTTGACTTTTCTTCAACAACACTTGCACTAGAAAGTATACTATATATATCATTTATTACATCTTTGTCAGTAACAGTAAACTTATAACTTTTATCTCTAGTACTCTGAATTGTAACCTTCATAATGTTCCTTTCTTGCATATAGTTAAAATCACTATTTCCCCTTATACCACAAGCGGAAATTAGTAATGATGATATTATTAATAATATAACTATGAAATTACTCTTTACTCTTCTCACCTTTGCCCTCCACTTGAAAAATTCTTAGAATTTTTCATTCTTTATCATATGTTTTATTATAATAGTTGTTATACATTAAATCAAATAACTCTTTTACTTTTCAAAGGAAAAAGTTTTAACTATATTTTCAAATACCACTTGTGTATTCTCTCTAGCTTTTTTATCACTAATTATAAATGTTATTCTAGCCACATAATCATCGTATGGAACATAATATTCATAGGTTCTTTTTACATTTTCTTTACTACTTTTTAAATCATACTTAATATAATCTAATTCTATATTATCTATCTTCACTTTTTCTTTTTTATAGTCTTTTATTCCCATACCCTCTACATCTGCTATGCACTTATCTATTGTTGCTTTAACACCTTCACTGCTACTTATAAGCTCTATAGAACCATAAGTATTAGCATCATCTGAAACAAATTCATTTAAGTATACAATTTTATCATCTTTATTCTCTTTTATTGTAGTTAACCAGCTACTAGGTAACTTATATTTTATTTTACCATCTAGAATATCATATTGCTTAAATTCAACCATACTATTCTGAGTTAATGTAGCTGTTCTTAGACTTTCTTCAAAATATTTTCCAACTCCTAATATAACTATCATAAGCCCTGCTAGTATTATTGCTAATCCTAATTTTCTCATATTATCATCTACTAATTTCATATGTTACCCTCCCTTTATTAATATACTATGTACCTTTTTCAAAAAATAGAATAAACTCCGAATAAAATTCGGAGTTTTAAATTCATATATTATCTTATCTCTTAACTGGTACAACCACAGTATTTCCTTTTATATCATAATACATTAACCAATGACCTGTTTTATCATTATCTTCATCTGGCATGAAAGTTACGAAACCAGTCTTTCCTTCATATGGTTGGTCTGCCAAATCTCTTGTTCCTGGTATTGCATATATAATATATTTTAAATTACCTTCATCATCACATTTATATCCAACCATGAAATTTCCATGTCGTGATATATAAGGATAATAGCAAATCATAGGATAGAACACCACAGAATATTTATTGTAATCATAAACACAATACATATCCTCTAATTTTTTTACATGAGCTTTGTACCAAAAACAATTTTTAATATTCTCATTACTACCAATCTTTTCTAAACCATAGATAACTTCTTTAAAAAATTTACCCATAGTTCCCATTGGATAATCCTTATCATTCCATTCACTTTTTTTATGTTTCTCAGGTTTGCAATCTTCACATTTTTTTTCTATATCGTCATAATCATATGATTTTTTCACCTTACAATCATCATATTTATTCTTCTTTTTAGAGTGTTTTTTCCTATAATCTTTTAACCTTTCTATTTCTTTTTCATATTCTTCAAATATTCTATTCTCATCATCAATATAGTCTTCATCATTACTTTCTAATTGTTCATTTATTAGATCATTCTTTACCAAAGGTTCAATTTCTTCAACATCAATAATATCTACTTCATCACTTATATAATTTTCATCACCTCTTATATTAGACATTGGAGTAGGGGTGATTCCAGGTATATTGATATTAGGGATAGGAGTAGGAGCGATTCCAGGTATATTGGTATTAGGGGTAGGATTAGAAGTACTTCCTGGTGCACTTGTATTTGGCATAGGAATAGAAGTACTTCCAGGTATATTAGGAATAATTCCACCATATGGAGGATTAGTAATGTTTGTATTATCAGTTCCTACATTTTGCGGCATTCCTGTTTGTTGCTGTGTATTATCAGTTCCTGTATTTTGTGATACTCCTGTCTGTTGCTGTGTATTATTGGTGTTATTTTGCATAATTCCAGTATTACTTTCTTGCTGCCCTAAATTTGTATCTTGAATTTCAGGCACTACTCTATTCATATTTTCATTATCTGATTTTAAAGTTTCTTTTACTGGTGTAGTTGTACTATTATTTTCTTTTACAGTATTGCTATCACTGGTAGCTAGAGGATAGCTCTGCCAGTTTTTAAGCTCTTCTCCTCCAATAAACCCTACCATTACAGGCATAACTTTATCTGCACTTATCTTACCAATAGCTGCTCCTTGCACCTTGTCCATACCTATGTTTGTATTTACTAAATTATTAGCATTAAATTCATTGCTAACATCAGCTTTTCCGCCATCATCTATATTGATTCGACCAAGATTTATTAGTTCATTACCATTGTTTCCTTGAACTATTAAAATCATAAAGTATGGGCCCTTTTGCTTTTTAAGATTTTGAGCATAATATGAGGCTTTTGCTTTATCATTTCTTACCTCTAACTTAGCGTAGCCTGAAGGTGTTTTATTAGAATCTAGTCCATATCCTTTTTGATCTTCTTGTAATATTATAAAAAATCTATTATAGCTTTTTCTAGACGGCATACTCTTTACCTCCATTTTTATTTATACATTATAATATATGACTACTATATATAAAAAATGAAGGATATTCTTTATTTATTTTTATAAGAAAAAAGATTCGTCTATTTAAGACGAATCTCGTATATCTTATTTGCTAAAGTAGCAAACTCTTCTATTGTTAGAGTTTCACCTCTTCTAGTTGGATTAATACCTGCATCTTCAAAAGCCTTTTCTTGCAATTCCTTAGATAATCCTATAGCTTTCATACTATTCCATAGGGTTTTTCTTCTCATATTAAAAGATTGCCTTATTATATTAAAGAAAAGTTTTTCATCCTTCACTTCAACTCTAGGTTTATCTAATTTATCTAGTCTAATAACTATAGAATCTACTTTAGGAGATGGAATAAAGCAACTTGGAGGTACATTCCTGATAATTTTTGTATCACAATAATACTTTGCAAGTAGAGTAAATGCTCCATATTCTTTAGTGCTTGGTTCTCCATTAATTCGTTCTGCAACTTCCTTTTGAATCATAATAGTTATAGATTTTATATCTAATTTATCATTTAAAAGATTTGCTATTATAGGGGTAGTTACATAATATGGCAAATTAGCTACTACCTTTACACTTTTTTCTTCACCTATTAGTTCTCTATAATTTACCTTTAAAGCATCTTTATTTATTAAACTAAAATTCTCATAACTAGATAACTCTGATTCCAAAATAGGTATTAATCTAGAATCTAACTCTATACTAGTAACTCTTTTAGCCCTTTTAAGTAACTCCTTAGTTAAAGTTCCAACACCTGGACCTATCTCTATTACGTAGTCATTCTCAGTTATATTTGCACCCTCTACAATATCCTCAAGCACTGTGTAATCAGTTAAAAAATTTTGTCCTAAACTTTTAGTAAACTTAAAATTATATTTTTCAACTAGTTCTTTTGTATTTAATTTATCCATACTAAATCTCCTTATCTACCTTCTTCATAGCTTCTACAAACTCATCCTTAGATATACCATAATTATTTAATCTAGTTAATAGCTGATTTGTATTACTATACCCTATTCCTAATTCTCTTCCAATAGCATCTCTTCTTTTTTTAGCATCTTTATCTACTGTTAATCTAAAATAGTGCATATCTTGTATAGTAAACTCATGTCTAGGCTCTTTTAATTCACACTTTGCTCCATTTAAAGCCTTGATAATAGTTTCTGGTGAAGCATTTTCAACTCCTATATTATCACCTTTTCTTCCTTCACTTTGAGTTATATAAGCATGCTTAATATTAGGAACTCTTTTAGCTATAATTCTTCTTATTTTTTCTCCAGCAAAATCAGGGTCTGTTAAAACTATTACCCCTTGTCTCTTATTAGCCTCTTTTATTCTTTCAATAACTTTACTATTTATACCAAACCCACTAACTGATATTACTTCAGCATCAACAGCTCTTTTTACAGCTGTCACATCATCTCGTCCCTCTACCACTATTACTTCCTTAATCATAAAAGCCTCCGTCCTGCATTATGCTATATAAAATATTATGTAACTTTTATATAAAAATTATCTATTTCTTTGTATTTTAAAATTTCTCAATGTAATTATATCATAGCATATTTAATTTTAGGCATCTGAAATAAAAAAATAGGAGCCTATGCTCCTATTTTAAAATATAAACGTTAACCTGTCTTCTTCCCCAGTTAACAGCTTCATCATAGCTATTAACATACACATCAACCTTATTACCTACTATGGCTCCCCCTGTATCTTCTGCAATGGCAAGTCCATATCCTTCGATATAAAGTTTTGTTCCTAATGGAATTACTCTTGGATCTACAGCTACAGTGCTGTATCCATTTGGATTACGTCTAACAGTTGTACCTGTTGCTGTTATAGTACCTGAATCTCCCCTATCGGAAGTATAGGCAGTTGATACACAAGATATCATACTTGAATATGCAAAGTCTTTTACATTGCCACCACGTGATGGTCTTACAACAGCTAAGGTTCCTATATCTATTATCTTGTTTATAGGATTTTTACTAACAACCTCTTTTACAACTCTTCTATTAACCTCTTTACCATTCTCATACACAACCTCTGTTGTGATAGTTCTCTTACCCTTAGAACCTTTTTGAACTACTTTTTCTACTCCTTGGTTAAGTTCAGAGTTTTTTCTTGTTTCAGTTTCAAAAGCTATTGGTTGAACTTCTTTTAAAAGTTTCTTCTTTACTCTTGTAACTTCAACAGTCATACCTTCTTGTAGATTTTCATCCATAGACGGAACTATCTTGTCCTCTTGACTTATTTTAATATTCTCAGCTTCTAACATATCTTCTACTGTTTTCTCTGCTGATGCTATTGATAAGTTTTTTCCATCTACCACTACTTCTACATCTACTGCCTTATTAATATAAATTATGTCACCATCATTAACTTCGCTGTCTAGTTCCACAGAAATTTTATCCTTCTGAGCAACTGTTATGCCGTTGTTCTCTAGTATAGTATTTAAATTTTTTGATAATGTAGTTATTTCTACTTTTTGACCATCAACTACTACTTCAACGGTATTCCTTAACCCCCAAATAGTAACTGCGGCACTTAATAGAATTAATACAACAACGAACACCGTCTTTGGCCAAATTGAAAAATTGCTTTTCAATTTATCTTTGAATTTAATCATCATAAAGATTACCTCCCTCAGACAAGAGTACTTTGCTATTATATATTAGATACCGTAGTTATGTCAAATTTAGCACTCTAATCATTGAATTGACTGAACTTAATGCATACTATGCATAATAAAATAATAATTAAAATAATAGCTTTTTTGTGTTTTAGTTTCAGTCTTTCCGGGGTGATAAGTACAGGTTTATACTATACATATGCAAAAATAAGTTCATTTATTCTTTATATACATTTGACTTAAAAACTAATGAAATTTATATCTATAATTTAATATATCTAAAACTACACTTTCAAATTTATATTTCAAATTATACCTCACTAATTTAAATTAAACAAGCTTTTTGTGTTAAATATTGTAATTTCTTCAATTTGATCTCTGCTTGTGCCTTTAATGTTAGCTATTTCTTCTATGATAAATTTTATATAGTTTGATTGATTTCTCTTTCCTCTATTTGGTGTTGGTGCCATATATGGACAATCAGTTTCTACCAGCAATCTATCTAGGGGCAATTCCTTTACCACTTCTTTTATAACCTTAGAATTTTTAAAAGTAACTACCCCAGTAACCCCTATATAATATCCTAATTTTAAACATTCCTTAGAGAATTCTACACTTCCTGAAAAGCAGTGAACTACTCCTACTACATCAGGAAATTCCTTTAATATTTCTAGGGTATCTCCATGGGCATCTCTATCATGAATTATAACAGGTAAATTAAATTCTTTAGCTATAGCCATTTGCTCTCTAAAAACTTTCTTTTGTACTTCTCTTGAAGGGTTTTCTTCCCAATAGTAGTCTAGTCCTATTTCTCCTATTGCAACTATCTTCTTATCCTTAGCTAGGCTACATATTCTCTCTTTAACTTCATCCCTAAATTCATCAGCATTCTCTGGATGAATTCCTGCAGCGGCATAAATGAAATCATAGTCTTCAGCTAACTTTACAGACATTTCAAGACCCTTCAAGCTAGAACCACAATTTATTACGCCTATAACCTCTTTATCTTTTATCTCTTTTAAAATAACATCTCTGTCATCATCGAATTGTTCATCATCATAATGAGCATGTGAATCAAATATCATATTATCCCCACTTTCATAAGTTAAATTTTTGTCAATTCCATATTTATCATTTAATTTATCATATATGGTAAAATAATCTTTGTCTATAGCTAAAATTCACTTATATATATAATCTAGTAAGGTATTTAGATTTTATCCAATATGTGTAAATTTATTCATGGTAACAAAGGAGTAAGTTTATACTAAAAAAGATGCTTACTGTAGTACAGAAAACATCTTTTAAACCCATATTCTTCAAAACAACCTATTATTTCTTTTTCTCCGAGATAGCTTATATGTTGTTAATAATAATACTAAGGATATTAATATAAAGATTATCTTAATCCTTATCATTTCTCCACTGGAATAATCGTAGTAATTATATAAATGACCAAGTATACCATATTTTTTTAATAATTTGCCTCTCCATAAGGATTCTTCAATTAAATAATATGAAGTAATTATAGTTATGCTAACGGCTATATCTCTTACTAAAAATAAAACTAATAGGCTTAAGGATATTATGAAAATATTTGCTGTAAATGAACATAATATTATCTCTTTAAATGGCATTATGGACACTTTATTATCTACTAATTTTATGTACAAGTTATATATGTTGATAAATGACATAGTATACATAATCACATATAAAAATAACATTGAAAATAACTTTCTTATCATAAACTTATTAGTTTTGCTTCCACCAATAGCTAATGAGATTTCTTCCATGCTATTATTAAAATCTATACCTAATGTGAAAAAAATCATTACTATAAATAAAATTAGTAAATACACATCACAATAAGTAAATAACTTTACTGGAATAATGCTCTTCACAAATTGACTATGATTTAGTATAGTGCTGACATCGATAAAAATGTATGGAAAAAGCCTTATTAGGATATTAAATAAAATTATAAAGGATATTATTGCATATAATAAATTTGTGGTAATCATATTATTTTGGAGTTTTAGATGAAACTTAAGCATTTCTATATTTACTCTCCTCTATGGTACTATGGATAATGTATGCATCTTGAAGACCTATATCTACTTTTCTAGAGTTTGATGTTAATGGCTCAGAACTTACATATTGTATATTCATGGAGTCACCAAGTTGCGAAGTTTTTAATATTTTATTTGTATTGAATATTTTTGTATAAGTTTCAAGATTCACCTCTGCTTCCCATTCCATTCCTTCAACTTCTCTAATAAATCTATCCTTTGTACCACTATAAATAAGTTCGCCTTCCTTTATTACTAACAGATAATTGCAATAAAATTCTATATCCTCAACTATGTGTGTTGTTACTAATACTATTCTATCTTTACTTATTATAGGAAATAACTCACGTATATAATTTCTCTGTTCTGGATCCAATCCTACTGTAGGCTCATCTACTACTATTAAATTAGGAGAACCTATGAGTACTTGTGCAAATCCTAACTTCTGTTTCATACCACCTGAATATTGCTTAACTTTTTTATCAATATATTCAGTCATATTCAATTTAGATATAATTTCATCTGTTTGTTGTTTTATCTTTTTTACATCACAATCTAACTTTAAGCTACCTATTATCTCTAAGAATTCTCTTCCTTTCAAATTCCCATAAGTTGAAAAATCCTGTGGTAAATAACCTATACTTTTCCTTACCTCTTTTATGTCTTTCTTATAACTTAAATTATTTAGAAATATTTCTCCATCATAGGCTTTAAATAGGGTAGTAATAAGCTTCATTGCTGTAGTCTTACCTGCACCATTAGGCCCCAAAATTCCAACTAATCCATCAGTTACTTCAAAAGAAATATTGTTTAAAGCCTTGTATTTCCCATAACTATAACTTAAATGATCTACTTTTAAATTATTCATAACTAAATATCACACTCCATTAATAAATTGCGTATAAATAAGCTTTAATGTAGTCTTTATCCATTTTTGATTCACCTGGAATAAAAGGAGCAAAAACAAGTTTTGTAATATTTCTTGGATTATCTGTATTATTTCCCATAATATCAATTATGGTATTACACATTTTATCATTATTAACTAATTCTTCATTGCCTATAATTAAATAATCCTGATATATTCGTTCCTTTATTAAAGGACTACTTATTAAGAAAATTTCTCTATCTCGTCCTTGGAATATATATTCATTGCCACTTATTGATTCTTCCATATTGGAATAAATTTTGTTATTAGAATTATATTTAATTTTTATAGTATAGTCTCTCTCATTGCTGTCATTAAGTTTAGGATACCATTCAAAAACATCCCCTAGAAAAATACCATTGTTCCTTGCGTAAAATAATCCTCTTCCCTGAAGCCATTTAGTATTTATCATACCGTTGTATACTACTTTCATGTTAATAATTTCTCCCTTTGTATATTCCCTTTCAAGAATCACCTTAAAACTATTATCGGTTCTACTAAAATCAACAGATTTTCCATCTATCAATAACTCGGAAATATTTAACTCTCTATATAACCCCAATTCTAAAGAACTAACTTTATCATCATTAACACTTATATTCATATTACAAGTATTTTCTAGTATGTTATCTATGTTAATGTTCATGTTATATTTAACTATAGTAAATCCTACATTGTCATTACAAAAAAATGTAGCATCATCACTATTATAATTTGAATATTCTATATCTGCTCTTGAAGCAATATCATAATAATCTGGTTTCATAGTATTTATAATTATTCCCATATAAGTACAAGCTATTACTACAATAATAGAAAGAGATATTGGTAGGATATAGGCTCTTAATGTTTTCTCTTGTTTTTTTATGCCATAATATATGAATATATAAGAAATGAATATAATTAATATCCAAAACAAATTATGGTATAAGTAAATCTTATCATAAATAATAACATCAATAGAGCTTGCAAAAGACTTAATGCTTATTAGTGGAAATATTAAATTAGATGTTTTATAAAAATTACATAGAAACACAAATAATATAAGTAATAATATAAAGGTTAATACATTCCCTAGATATTTACTTATAACTTGTCCAGCAAATAGCCCTAAAGCGCTGGTTGTAATTAGGAACATCACTGCATTGACAACATGACCTTTAAGTAAAGTAATAAAATAAGCCATGGAAACTTTACATAATAAACTTATAACAACCATAATTATGAAATTAGCAATAAAAATTATTAGACCTACTATAAAAGATGTAATAATTTTACTTAGGAATATTTTCGCTGGTGTAATATCTAATGTTTTAAATATATCATTTTCACTTTCACCAATTTTCATATTTAAAAGTAAAAGTGGGATCATTATAAAGTTTAAAGGTAACCATGAATTCCCAGTTAGTCCTTGTAAAGATAAAAATGAATTCCCATTAGAAAACATACTACTTATAACTTGTTGATATCCAAAAATATATAACGCAATAATACTCCATATCAGTATTCCTCTTCTTAAATTAATCATTTCATATTTTATTAATGCATTGACTTTTTTCAATATATACACCTACTTATTATTGAAATTGCAGTAAATTATTATTTTAATAATATATTTCATTAATCAAACTATAGTCTATAATAAAGTTTTATTCAATAAAAATACATAAGAGTATAAATTTTCTACATAAAAGTCTAAATCCTATATTCTGTATTTTAAAATGTTATAATTATATAGTAATATTTAAGTGGTTAAAAATTTATCTTTTAATATTTAAGGGGGTAATCTTATGATTTTTGATAGCCACATACATACTTGTTTTTCTACTGATTCTAACATGAAGCTTGCTGATGCTATTAATACAGCAGGTAAACACAACATAGGTTTAGTTATTACAGACCATATGGATTTAAATTATCCTAAGGAAGCTGGATTTCGTTTTAATGTAGATAATTACTTTAAGGAGTACGGAGAATACAGAAGTGATAATCTATTATTAGGTATAGAAGTTGGAATGTCTCTAGATTATAAAGAAGATAATGAAAAGCTTATAAATTCCTATGACTTTGATCAGGTTATAGGTTCTCAGCATACAATAAGCAATATTGATATTGGATACTCGGATATTTATGAAGGCTTATCCTATAGAGAAGTTCTAATTAAGTACTTTCAAGAAATTTGTGACTGTATAAAAACTCATCCTTACATAGATACTTTAGGTCATATAGATTATATATCCAGATACGCACCTGTAAGTGATAGTGAGATTTACTATGATAAATATAATGATTTAATAGATAGTGTTATAAAAACTTGTATTGATACTAATACTGCTATGGAAATAAATACTCGTAGAATAAAAAGCAATGTAACCTTTGATAATCTAAAAAAAATCTATAGTAGATATAAAGAATTAGGAGGGAAATATATAACTATTGGTTCTGATTCCCACAATCCTACCGCTATTAATAACAATTTTAAAGAAGCTCTTTTATTATGCCATCTATGTAATGTTAAGCCAATATATTTTAAAAATAGAAAGCCTGAACTCTTCTAAAGATTCAGGCTTTCTATTCTTCTATTCTATAACTTCTCCCTTTACTTTTACTCTACCTCCATCTGGACATGAAAGCTGAAACATCTTTCTACGTTCATCTCCAAAGTCTAAATCTCCTCCATTAAGTAAAGTATATACACTTGGATAAATATTTTGCCATAATTCATGACAAATGGGAGGACAAATATCTTCCACTTCATATATGTCTCCTTTTTTATGATATCCACACCTACACTTACTTTCTAAAACAGTTATTCTTACCTTTCCCATATAATTCCCCCAATGATTTATTTACCTTTAATTATATAATAAAAAAAGCTACATCCAAAGGATGTAACTTTTTTTATTAACGTACTATTGAACCTGATTCAATGTCACCTGGATCTACTACACATAATTTTGAATCATCATCTGTAGCTGCAGAAAGAATCATACCTTGAGATATTTCACCTCTTAAAGTTACAGGCTTAAGGTTAGCAACTAAAACTACGTTCTTTCCAATTAAATCTTCTGGCTTGCAGTGCATTGCAATACCTGATATAACTTGACGAATCTCTCCACCCATATCTACCTTAAATTTCAAAAGTTTTTTAGCTTTCTTAACTGGCTCACATTCTAAAACTTTAACTACTCTAAGGTCAATTTTTTCAAAATCATCTATAGTTATTTCTTCTTTTATTGGAGTTATTTCTCTTTTTTGTGCAGCTTTTTTAGCTGCTTCAGCGATTTCTTCAAGTTCTTTTATTTTAGCTTCCACATCTATTCTTGGAAATATTACAGCTCCCTTATTAACATTAGTTCCTGCAACAGTACCATCAAAAGAAGTCAAGCTTTCCCATGTAGAATTAGAAATATTTAATTGCTCATTTATTTTGGCACTTGTTGTTGGTAAGAATGCTGAAGTTAAAGAAGATATTATTCTTAAACTTTCACATAAGTTATAAAGAACTGTAGCAAGTCTTCCTTTTAAGTTTTCATCCTTACCTAATATCCAAGGAGTTGTCTCATCGATGTACTTATTGGTTCTTCTAATTAATGTCCATATATGATCTAGTGCATCAGAAACTCTTAAATGCTCTATTTCAGCTTCAACCTTCTTAGGTACTTCTAATGCAACGGAAATTAACTCTTCATCTATAGCCTCCTTAACATCTGGAGCTGGAATTACTCCTCCAAAGTATTTCTCTACCATAGTTACAGTTCTTGAAACTAAATTTCCAAGGTCATTAGCTAAATCTGAATTAGTTTTCTTTATAAATATTTCATTATTGAAAAGTCCGTCAGAACCAAAAGGTATTTCATGTAGTAAGTAATATCTTACAGCATCTACTCCAAAGTGATCTACAAGTATCACTGGATCTACTACATTTCCTTTAGATTTAGACATTTTACCACCATCAACTAAAAGCCATCCATGACCAAATATTTGTTTTGGCAACTCTAATCCTAATGCCATTAACATAATTGGCCAATATATAGTATGGAATCTTAATATATCTTTTCCTATTAAGTGTACATCTGCTGGCCAGAACTTTTTATAAAGCTCCGTGTTTTCTTGGTTATAACCTAATGCAGTTATATAGTTTGAAAGAGCATCTATCCAAACATAAATTACATGACCATTATCAAACTCAACTGGTATTCCCCAATCAAAAGATGTTCTTGATACACATAAATCTTGTAATCCTGGTTTTAAGAAGTTATTTACCATTTCATTTTTTCTTGATTCTGGTTGTATAAAGTCTGGATGAGATTCTATATACTCTAAAAGTCTATCTGCATATTTAGACATTTTGAAGAAATATGCTTCTTCTTTTGCCTTTTCTACTGGCCTACCACAATCTGGGCATTTTCCATCTACTGCTTGAGTCTCTGTCCAGAAAGCTTCACAAGGTGTACAATACCAACCTTCATAAGAGCCTTTATATATATCTCCTTGTTCATATAGCTGATTGAATATTTTTTGTACAGAGCTTTTATGATAATCATCAGTAGTTCTAATAAATTTATCATAACTAATGTCCATAAGCTTCCAAAGATCTTTAATTCCAGCTACTATTTCATCTATGTATTCTATTGGTTTAACGCCCTTGTCTTCAGCTATTCTTTGAAGCTTTTGACCATGTTCATCTGTTCCTGTTAAAAACATTACTTCATGACCTGTAAATCTTTTAAATCTCGCTATAGCATCAGCTGCCACAGTTGTATAAGTATTTCCTATATGAAGATTAGCTGATGGATAGTATATTGGTGTAGTAATATAAAATGGTTTCTTTGTCATATTTCTTCCTCCTAAAATTATTGTATTTTTATTATATCTTTTGGCTTTAAGTCTAAAAAAAATCTCTATGCAGAAATATTTCTACATAGAGACGTTATATACGTGTTACCACTCTAATTTATATCTACTTCACAGTAGACACCTCAATAAGTAACTCAGCCTTAGCATTTATTACTTTGTCCTATAAGGGAGACTTCCCTATTTTCCTTGGTGACTACACTTCAGAAAATCTGCTCCAAGACCATGTTCCCAAACTTCTTTTTCGCTAGTTTTCACCTATTCTAGCTCTCTTTAGAAAATTTCATTTAGTACTCTTCTTTTCTTCGCATTAAATATCAATATTAATTAATATGATAATACTATAATTATTTTATGTCAACGGTATAATTAATATATTATCTTTATTAATATATTATTAAATAGTAGCAATATAATTATTCATAATCTCCCTATAGACATATGTTTAATCATACCTTTAAAGGGTAGAATAGCCCTGAAACCCGCATGAACACAACAAATAGTTAACTATTTAACTATTTAACTAGCCTTATAGTTTTATATATAACTATTTATATAGGTGTATATTTATATAGTAATTTATTCACTTTTATGAATTTTTATACTTTATTTATTTTTATTTGTATTACATCTATTTTTTTTTGCAAATATGAATTATCATTATATATGTGCCATAATTTTCTTACATTATTATTAGGCAATTAAAAGGTAATTTTTTAAAAGGAGGTAGTTATATGGAATTATTAAAAAAGAACCTTTATTTAAATAAATCTACAGTAAAGGATGTACTTAAACTATCCTTACCAGCTGTAATAGAAATGTTATTATATACAATGATATGGACTGTTGATACTATGCTTATAGGTCAATATGGAGGGGATATTGCTGTCAGTACTGTAGGAATGTCCAGTGAAGTTATTTATACCTTTACTAATATTTTAGTTGCTCAAAGCTTATCTGTTGGAATTACTTCAATTGTAGCAAGAAGATACGGTGCTAAAGAATTAGATAAGGCTAATGAATATGCAACCTTAGGATTTTCTTTAGGATTCCTAGTAAGTATGGCTACTACACTATTTATATTCTTATTTAGTAAAAAATTGTTAGTTCTAGCTGGTGCTGAGCCAAGCATAATAGGATTAGGTACAACTTATATAAATATTGTATGTATTGGCTTGCCCTTTAATATGTTATCTAGTATGTTAAATGCTGTTAATAGATCCTATGGAAATACTAAAACTCCAATGATTGTTTCTATTGTTATGCTTGTAGTTAACCTTTCATTAGATACTGTATTAATCTTTGGTTTACTTGGTTTTCCAGAACTTGGAGTTAAGGGTGCCGCTATTGCTACAACTATAGCTAATATATCAGGATTTATTTATTCAGCTATATATACCTATAAAAAATCCCTAATAAAAATTGAATTTAAGTACTTAAAGAAATTCAGCGGTGCTAGAATAAAAAATATTACTTCTTTATCTGTACCTGCTGGAATGCAAGAAGCTGCCTATAGTTTAGCTAGGCTTTTTACAAGTATGATGATTATGCATCTTGGTACCATCGCCTTTGCTGCTAACCAAATCACTTTAACCTTAGAATCTATTTCTTTTATGCCTGGGTGGGGATTTGCCGTTGCTGCTACAACTCTAGTTGGAAATAAAGTTGGTGAAGGCGACTATAAAAAAGCTAGAGAGTATGGTCGTACTGCTATGATTTTAGGAATAGGTGTAATGTGCATATTTACATTACTATTCTTAATATTCCCAGCACAACTTATTAAAATGTTTATAGATAGTAGTAATACAGAAGTTATTTCTCTTGGGGCAGCTTGTTTAATGATAGCTGCTGCAGAACAGCCTGCCATGGCACTATCGATGATTGTAGGTGGAATTTTCAAAGGTTATGGTGATACTAAAACTCCATTTATTATAGCCTTCGTAACCTCTTGGTTTATAAGACTTCCACTAGTATTTATATTCATTTATTTACTAGGCACATCAATAACTGTGTTCTGGATTATATGTCTAATTCAATGGTCTGTAGATGGACTTCTTCTTTATATATTCTATGTGAAGAAACTGAAGCCTATAAATAGTCCCATATCAAAGCTAGACTAAAATATTGATAATCCATATATTAAAACTGCCGAATAAAGTACGCTAATGTTCTTTATTCGGCAGTTTCATTTACTATTACTTTCTTAAGTAATCTCTTATATAATTTAATTCCTCTCTAGCGTAAAATTCTTTTTATTGTTGCAACTACAGCTCCTATTATAAAAAACAAGATAAGAAGATAAAAAAAATTCTCCATAAAAACATCCATAACTTTTTCTCCCATCTAGAATCTACTTATATATCATATTTTTACAAAATATGATATATATAAACAAATTCTATACTTTTAATTAAACTCTTCCCCTGTATTAACAAATTTCTTTATCTCATTAACATTACTGCTAAATTAACAGCTAAAAGTACGGCACAAAAATCAACTATTAGAGCTACCCATAAACTGTGTCTTACCTTCTTTATACCAACAGCTCCAAAATACACAGTAATAGTATAAAATATAGTTTCTGTACCACCCATTATTATGGATGATAGAAATCCTAAGAAAGAATCTGGTCCATAGCTTTTTACTATATCTGTGAAAACTCCAATTGCTCCACTACCTGACAGTGGTTTTATAAATATTAACGGAACGATTTCTGGAGGTATACCTACCACGTTAACAGCTGGCTTTATTAAGTTTATAACATAATCCATAGCCCCTGAAGCCCTAAAGCAATTTACTGCTATAAGCATAGCTAAAAGATAAGGGAAAATCCTTACACATACATTTATACCTTCCTTAGCTCCTTCTACAAAACATTCATATACTTTTACCTTAGCAATAATGCCATATAGTACTACAGCACCTATAATTATTGGAATTATTCCCTTTAATAAATAATCAAATATATTTCCCAAAGCATATCCCTCCTTTAAAAGTATCTTTGTAAAAACTTACATAAAATAATTCCAAGTATAGATGCAAAGGTTGTAGTACATAGTGCTGGTAGAATTATTGAACCTGGATTTCCAGAATTAAATGCAGCTCTAATAGAAACAACTGTAGTTGGTACAAACTGAATACAGGCTGCATTTAACACTAGAAATAGTACCATATCGTTGCTTGCCACATCTTTATGCCCATTTATTCTATCCATTTCCTCCATAGCTCTTATACCAAAAGGGGTTGCTGCATTAGATAACCCAAACATATTAGCTGTAAGATTCATAACTATAGCTCCTAAAGCCTTATCATCTTTTCCTGCTTCTTTAAAGATTCTTTTAAGTATAGGTTTTAATAATCTGGCTAATTTGTCTGTAAGACCACTTCTCTCTGCAATTTTCATCACCCCACACCAAAGACACATCATTCCTAATAGCTCTATGATAAGCTTAACTGTATCTGATGTAGTTGATACTATGGTTTTAGATAAGAGCTCTCCATCTCCTGTAAGTACGCCAAAAGCTATACCTATAAATAAAATTCCGAACCATATTACATTTATCATACAAACTCTCCCATATCTTTAATAAATTAATATATATTTATATGTAATGTATATGTTCTTCCTTTAAACAATATTTAGCTTTTTTATTATATAGAAAATTCAATCCTCTATTTTATCATGCATAAAAACTGTCAATTTAGGAAAAACTATTAAAAATCATACTAGGAGGTATATTATGTTATGGATTTAAACGAAATAATAGAAATGAAAAATCAAAACCCTGGAGCTACTGGTTATTATAACAATAGAGAGTTATTCATTAGAAAAGTTTATGATAATTCTGGTCTTGTAGAAGTTGTTGATTTAGTTAATGGAGAAGTATACTCCCTTCATAGTAGCAAAATTGATAAGTCTTATACTAACTCCTATAATTCATTTCAATAAATTTATAGTTGAATTTAAATCTTCTCAATGATAACATTTAATGTATAGATTAAATAAAACAACTAAAGGAGATTTTTTATGAATGAAACTAATTTAAAGCAAGCGCAAAAAGAGATTGATGAAGCACTTTCTACTATTGAAAAACTAGAAGAAAATATTAAATTTAATTCTGTATCTGAGGACATGATAAAAGAAAACTTTATTTCTCTTGCTAAGAAAGTTCAAGAAATTGAATCTGTTCTTAAAAATGAAGGTATCTTATAATTAAATATTTACATAATGAAAGAGTATAACTTTGATAAATTCAAAGTTATACTCTTTTATCATTAAAAAACCTGTGTTTCCACAGGTTTTTTATGTTTATTAATATTTTTTAGCAATTTCATATAATAATCTTGCCCCTACTCCTGTTGCACCCTTTGAGAAATATTCTCTATTTGGTGTCTGTGATGTAAAAGCTGTAGCTGCAATATCAAGGTGTAACCATGGCTTATCTTCTACAAATTCACCAATAAATAATCCTGCTGTAATTGCTCCTGCACCTACAGGGCCAGTTGAGTTAACTAAGTCTGCATTACCAGTTTTTATTTTTTCTTTATATTCATCAAAGGTTGGGAATCTCCAAACTCTTTCATCACAATGTAAAGAAGCTTCCTCTAAAAGTGAGTAGAATTCATCATCATTAGTTACAACTCCTGTAGCGGCACTTCCTATAGCACCACCTACAGCACCAGTAAGAGTAGCAATATCAACTACCTTAGTTACATTTTCTTTTCTTATTATATAAGTAACTGCATCTACTAAAGTTAATCTGCCTTCAGCATCTGTATTTATAATTTCTATGGTTTTACCATTCATAGTATTAATTATATCTCCAGGTCTATATGCATCTCCTGAAATTAAATTCTCACAAGCAGCCACTACAGCTACAATATTTTTCTTTAATCCCTTTCTTGCTATGGTAGACATGGCACCGATAACAGCACCTGCTCCCCCCATATCACTCTTCATAGTCCACATACTTCCTGCAGTTTTTAGGCAATATCCACCTGCATCAAAGGTTAATCCTTTACCTACAAGCCCTAATATATTTTCTTTATTATCAGTATCACCCATGTATCTCATTACAATTAGCTTAGGTTCATTTGAAGAACCTTTACCAACGGATAAAAATGATTCCATACCAAAGTTTTTAATTTCTTCTTTATTATATACTTCAACTTGGAATCCATGATCAAGACCTAACTGCTGAACTTTTTTAGATAATGCCTCTGGAGTTAAAATATTAGCAGGCTCATTTACAAGCTCTCTTGAAATTAAATTTCCTTCTGCTAGTAGTCTTCCTTCTTCTACAGCTTCATTTAATTTAGCTAAATCTTGGTCCTCATGAAATATAATTCTTACTTCTTCTAATAGTACTTCTTTTTTATCACTTTTATATTTATCAAAATTATAAGTAGTCATTATAATGGACTCAGCAATAGCTTTAACTTTTTCATAATTACAACAACAATCCATAGATTTCACATGTAAATCTAGAACTTTTATTTTTTGTTTGATTACTTCCTTGATTAACTTAGAAGTATTATTTCTAACATTATCTACGTTACACTTAGCTTTTTCACCAAGACCTACAAGTATAGTTTTTTGTATAGACCCATCTTCTACACTAGTTAATGTATATGTATCTCCTTTTTTGCCAATAAACTCTTTGTTTTCACTTAAGCAACTAAGGATATTATTTAATTTATCACATGGAAACCCTTGTTGTAATTCCATATAACTTTCAAATAAAAATATACCTTTGGAATTGTTATGTGATTGAACATTTTTTAAGTTCTCCACTTTTATATTCATTTTAATCACCTATCCTTTCAAAACTGAATATACATTCTATACTTAAATAGTTTCTATACTTATTTTCTAAATCCTTCTATAATGTTCTATTTTTCTTCTTTGTATCCATCATACTGTGGCTGAGTAAATCCTCTTCCTACTACTTCTCTTACATCATTTATTATTATAAAAGCTTCAGTGTCTACTTCTTTTACAATTCTTTGAAGCTCAATTAATTCTTCTGTAGAGCATACAATATACAATATATCTTTACTTTTTCCAGTATATACACCCTTACCATTTATGCTTGTTATTCCTCTATTTAAGTGCTTCATTAATTCTTGTGCTATTTCACCAGACTTTTCTGAGATTATATGTACTTCTTTAGAGTAATTTACACCCTCTACTAAGGTATTTACTACTTTAGAAACTATAAAGATAGATATCAATGCATACATGGCTTTTTCTACGCCAAAAACAAATAAACCTACTACTATTATCATTCCATCTATGCACATCATTATTTGATTTATAGGTATTTTCTTCAAATAATGCTTTATAATTATTGCAAGTAAATCTGTACCTCCTGTTGATGCCGATGATCTTAATACTAATCCAACTCCAGCTCCTACAAAAAGGCCTCCAAATACACTTGATATTAATAAGTCAGATTGAACTGGCGGTATAAAACTAGTATACCAAAGGGCAACAGATACAAAAGCTGCTCCAAATATAGATTTTTTTGCAAAATCCATCCCTTTTATTTTTATTCCAACTACAAATAATGGTATATTTACAATTACATTAGTTAACCATAGTGGAATTCTAAATACATAATCTAATATAATAGCTAAACCTGATATTCCTCCGGTAACTAAATGTTGTGGTGAATAGTATACGTTTATTCCTATAGCCAGTATTGTTATACCAACCATTATCATTAGATAATTTTTAAGTTCACTTTTGTTAAAAGACTCCTTCATTTTGCCCTCCCGTTTATTTTATGTTATACTATATTATTTATGTTACACTAGTTTTATAGCATAGAATCATACATGTTGCAAACACTAATTTTAATTATACTTTTATTATTATAATAATTATATAGTTTTTAGAGTTTTTTATATGTATTTTTTATATGTTATGTTAAAATTTAATTATTATATTATAATAAGGAGTTTTTATGGATAATTATACTGTTTTTTTAAATATTATAAACCTTATATTTGTTGTAAATATTGCTTTTGCTATAATTGTAATTATATTTGAAAAGAGAAATACTAGTAATACTTGGACATGGCTTATGATAATGTTGTTTATACCATTTATTGGTTTTATAATGTATTTATTCTTTGGTCAAAATCTTCGTCGCAAAAAATTCTTTGTTCTAAAAAAGGAAGAAGAATCTGTTCTTATGCAATTCTCTGAAGAGCAAAAGCGCCTTCTCAGCGACAAAGCTATAGTTAATAATAACTCTCTATTAAAAGAATATCATGATGTAATAAATTTAAATCTATATAGTGATAATTTTATTGTTACTAATAACAACAAAGTAGATATTCTTAATAATGGAAATGAAAAATTTCCTATCATGATAGATTGTATAAAGAATGCCAAAAATTTTATTCATATTCAGTACTATATCTTTAATGATGATAACCTAGGCACTGAAATACTTAATCTTTTAGTGGAGAAAGCAAAGGAAGGCATTGAAGTTAAACTACTTTACGATGGTATGGGTTGCATTCATAATAAAAAGCATTTTTTTGATCCACTGGTAAAAGCCGGTGGAGAAGTGTATTGCTTTTTTCCTCCTTTTATACCTTATATAAATGTGAGAATAAACTATAGAAATCATAGAAAAATATGTGTTGTAGATGGAGAACATGGTTTTGTTGGAGGTTTAAATGTAGGAGATGAATATTTAGGACTATCTAAGAAATTTGGCTTTTGGAGAGACACCCATCTTCACCTTCAAGGTGACTCTGTAAATTATTTAGAAGTAAGATTTTTAATGGATTGGCGTTTTGCAAGCAAAAAAGACTTTTTTATGGAAGAAAGGTATTTTCCTAGAAAACCATACATAGATAATACAGCTGTTCAAATAATTTCTAGCGGACCTGATTCTGAGTGGTGTAGTATAAGAAATACTTACCTTAAACTAATAAGCAAAGCTGAAAATTCCATTTATATTGAGACTCCATATTTTATTCCAGATGAAAGTATCTTAACAGCTCTTAAAATAGCATGCCTATCTGGTGTAGATGTTAAAATTATAATACCTTGTAAGCCAGATCATCCATTTATTTATTGGGCATCTAAGTCCTATATTTGGGAACTTGTAGAATGTGGCGCTAAATGCTACACCTATGACAATGGATTTATTCATAGCAAAATGGTATCAATAGATGGTAAAATGTGTACTATAGGAACTGCTAATATGGATATACGTAGTTTTAATCTAAATTTTGAAGTTAATGCCATAATATATGGTACAATAACTACTTCTGAGGTTGATAAAGCCTTTGAATCAGATATATTGCAAAGTACTTTACTCACTCCTGAACATTATTCTAATAGATCTCTAATAATTAAATTCAAGGAAGCTATATCTAGACTACTATCTCCTATTCTATAAATAGGATTTTAGCTATTCTATAGATCATTTTATTGAGTATAACAAAAGTGCTGTGATTATTAAATAAACCGTCATATCTATAACTATTAGAAGTTTAAAATAGATATGACGGTTTAAGTTTTTATATTATTAATGGAGCATATATCATCAAAGTTAATAATGCATCAATTAATAAGCTTAAAACAAATTTTGATATGAATATTCCCTCAAATTCACTTGTATAAGTACAATATCCATAACTATATGTTATAACTGCTATTAATATACATAAGACAATACCAACATAAATAGGGGCTATAGCCGGTGGTAACATATATACATATTTAACATAGAACATTTTTATTATGAAAAAGGTCTTTGCACAAGTTGTTATTATAGCTACTATTATATATGCAATCTTCTTTTGCTTATTAGATAGCTTATAGTCTAGGAATGTAACTGCTCCACTTAAAACTAAACCTATTGCTATCCATGGGAATCCAACAATTATTATAGATACAAAGCTATTCATCAGTCCCTCAATAGTATAAGTAAGTGCACTTTTCTTCTCTGACTCTCTTGGTAAATTATTTACAGCCTTAAATCCTTCATCTGTTGATGCTATGACAACATCATATAAATCTTCATCTCTAAAACTTAAGTAACTAATATAATCCTCGTTTACATAAGGATTAATGCATACTCCTCTTGTTCTTGTAACTGGCTCAACTTTATTTATCTTACCATCCTTTACAACAAAGGATGCTATTCCTCTTCTTTCCTCTTTCTTCCCATAAGAGTTATCTATTGTAGAAAAGAACTTCCCACCTTCTTCGTCAGAGTAAGTTCCTATAGCATTTATTAGTTCATTTGATTCATTAATTCTTGGTTTACTTTCCTTAACCTCACCTCCAGCTATAGGAAACTCGAATAACCTACAAGAGTGAAGTTCACCTTTAACATATTGCTCAAACATTGTATATCCATTTTCTCTATCTGAAGAACAGGACATATTCTTATAAGTAACTCTATTATTCTTAGCTATTTCTTCCACTAATATAGGTTCTGAAACCCTATCTTCATTAAATGTAATTGCTTTAATATATGAGTTGTCTTCCATGTAACATATTAGAAAACCGTCTTTATTCTTACTGGCTGAAAGCATGTCTGTATTTTTTGCTGGAATAGATATCATTTTATCTTCTACTGTATTTATTATCTCAAGTTTATCTTTGTAAGCAACTACTATATTGTTATTATCTAATTGATAAGTACTATTTATTCCTTTAATATTCTCTCTACTAACCTCATTTAAATCTTTATCTATATATACCTTTAATAAGTATCCCTCACAATCTTCTATGGAGTTAAGCATTAGTATATACCCATCTACACTTTTAGCGAGTAATACATTGTTTATTAATTCTTCATTAACTTCATATTGTTTATTATTCAAAACTTCTCCTACAGTATTGGTTTCAACAATATTAAGATTTTTATTATTATCATATGCTACAAGTATTCTATTCTCTTCTTTCAAAATTACTGGAGCATTTTTCGTTGTTGCAGTTGCTATACTTACTTCCTTACTCCATGTTTTAGATGGTGGTTGTATTTCTAAATTATAGTTATTCTTATAGTTTCCAATAAGTATTAATATATACGTCACAATAATAAGAAAAATTAAAAGCATTTTTTTCTTTTTCATTTATATATCTCCTTAAACTATTTATTATTATTATGCATATGTTTTATATAACTTTAAGAGATTATTTCAATTAATTATAAGAAATAATCTCTTTTTAAATTCTAATCAAACTTTATTATTATATTATAAGAGGTACAAATATCATTAATGTAAACAATGCATCAATTAACATGAATATACTAAACTTACCTAGAAATATGCTCTCAAAATCATCTGTATAGACCATATATCCATATCCATATACAACTAGTCCAATTAAGGAGTTTATCAATATTCCTACAAATGATGGAGCTAAAATAGTAGGTAACATATGTGAATATTGCACATAAAAAGCTTTATTTATAGTACATATTTTCATTACTACAACAATAGTAGCTAGTATGATATACATATACCTTTTCTTTTTATCATCAAATTTGTAATCCATAAAAGATACTGCTCCTGCTATAACTAAACCAGGAACTATCCATCTAAATCCTATTATTATAATATAAGATACACTATACATAAAACCTTCTACTACATACCCAAGAGATCTCAATCTCTCATCTCTACGAGGTCCATTATTTGCATCCTTAAACCTCTCATTACTAGATGCTATATTAACACTATATAATCCATCCTTCTCAAAACTAAGAAATGCTATATATTCTTCATCATTATATGGATGAATACATAATTCTCTTAGTCTAGTTATCTTCTCTGAACTTGAAACTTCACCATTTTTTATTTCAAAAGAAACTATAGCTTTTTGAAATTCCTTTTTACCAAAAGGCACTCCCATGGTGGCATAAAATCTTGCACCATTTTCTGAATAGGCTCCTTTAGTATTTATAACGTAACTGGATTTATCAACCGCAAGCTTACTAACCTGGCCCTCTCCTCCACTTATAGGAAACTCCATTACTTCTGTAGCAAAGTATTCATTTCTATCATATTTCTCTACAAGCAAATATCCATTTTCTGCATCTGAAGACAATGACATTGCTCCATAAGTAATTTTGTCAGTTTTAATCATCTCTTTGATAAGAAATGGCTTTGATACCTTTCCACCTTTAACTGTAAATCCTTTAAATAATTTCTCTTTTTCTAAGTAACATATTAAAAGTTCATCTTTACTTTTATTAGCAGTAAGCATACTTAAGTTTTCTACTGGCACTTCTATATTTTCATTTGATACTGTGTTTACTAACTTAATTTTATCTTTATAGGCTAAAACTATATTTTTACTATCAATTTGTTCAGTAAATGTAATTCCTTCTTCTATTTCTCTTTTTACCAAATTTAACTCTTCATCTAAAACTAACTTTTCTAAATAATCTATGCTTAATTTATTAGAATTATAAATCAAAGTATATCCTTTATCAGTTTTGGTAAATATTAAATTCTTAAGTAATTCTTCTTCTACAGCATATTCTTTAGTTTTAATTTCTTTTCCATTTAAATCTGTTTCACATACTTTAATCTTTTTAGTGTCCTCATATGCTACTAATAAACGATTTTCTTCTTTTATGATTACTGGTGTATTCTTTCCTAACCCACTTCCAATTTTTACTTCTTTGCTCCATTTTTCTGACGGTGGCTGTTTCAATAAATTGTAGTTGTTTAAATAATTACCAATTACAATTATTAAAAATCCCATTATTATACTTAATAATAATATCCTTTTTTTATTCATATTAACTCTCCCCCAAGGTCTTAATAATTCCCCTTTTTTATCTATTAGTATAAATTATACTCCCGGTATACTGAATATTCAAACACTTTTTGCAAATATTAGCTAATATAATATTTTTTTGTAATAAAATATTTTCTTATAATGATGATTACTTTTACTTTTATATTTTAAAATTGTATTGTAAAATATACTTATGTTGTAAATAAATTTAATTAGTGAAAGGTATTTATATGCGAAAATCTGGTAAAGTAATTAATTTTGATGATGATAAAGTTTATATAGTAACAAATAATAAAGAATTTGTTACATTAGAGCGAAATGATAAAGCTCCTATTAAAGGTAATATTTATGATGGTACTGTATATGTAGATAGGTCAAATCTTATAAAAGTATTTATAATACTAATATCTATTTGTGCATTAGTATTAAGTTGTATTTATTTTATCTTCTTTTCACCTAGAGCTAATATAATCCTCTCTTTAGATTCCAATATCAAAATAGGTATAAATAGAAACAAGATAGTTAAAATTACAGATTCTAGCGGGTCTACTTTAGGATTGGAAAGTTTAAGTTCACTAAAAGGAAACGAACTAAATTTAGGCTTAAATCTTTTATTTGACTCAGCATTAAAAGAGGAATTAATCCCGAAGTGTGATGAATATTCACCTGGCAGTATATATATATATATAACTAAGGATAACAAAAGAGAGCCTCTTAATTTTGATAATTTTAAGAAATATGCTGAAAAATATAATTATAAAGTTATAATTAATAGAAATGATAATGATCTTAATATTGATTAATATATTGATTTTATAATTTTAAAACCCTAGTCAATTTATGACTAGGGTTTTATACTATACTTATTATTTATATACCGGTATTTCAAATTGTGGTTTAACATTAGGATGCTTGTCCATTATTAATTTAATATTAGTTACTTGTTTGTATGACCATACAATATCTGTAGCGTATTGATGCCATGGACTACTGTAATTATGAACATTCCATCTCATTTCGTATATAGTATCTTGATCTGGTCTCGAATAATTTATATATGAATGTATATAATTTTCAGCAATCCACTTAATACCACCTTTAATAGCTGCTTCTGGTGTAGTCCACCCATTTTTATAGGCTGCTTCTGCTCCAGAGCTTACTGGTGAATTATCAAAGGCACAAATTCCAAAGAAATTATAAACCTTAACGGTAGTTCCATCTTCTTTTTTATAGTCTACTCCTTTTGCCAAGGCAGATGTACCATTTCCAGTCTCTAATAGTGCATGTGCCACTGCATAGGCTTGATTTACATTATTGGTTTTACAAGCATCGTAAAATGCTTGTCCCATATTAGATAATTTACCCTTACCCACTAATACACTATTTAGCGTGCTTACACTTATATCTTGTATGAAGTTTAGTTTCATAAACATATATATACCATTTTTATCATTTTTATATCTGCTTGGTTCTAAATACTGTGCTATATCTGTTTTTCTTGCATCTCCAGAATATAAAGCTCTAAATATTGGTGGTTTCTTATTATATTGGATATTTGCAAAATTATCTACTGTAGTTCCTACTGAATAAGTAGACATTGTACCTAATGTGGATACATTATGGTTTGATGGAACTGTAGAAAATTCCTTTACTGCAGGTGATTCAATATACTTTCCTTCACTATCATATAATCCAGATTTTACAATTATACTATAGGTAGTGCTTGTACTATATCCTCCAGAAGGTGGTGTTATTTTTATAGCCTTGTTTGTTGCATTGTAACTTAAACCTACCTTTAATTCACCACCATTAGGTGAAAAAACTTTTACATAAGTACTAAGATTATTTATTAAGTTTGTATGTAGTTTATTACTAAGCTTTATTGTCCAAGTTTTATTTGTTGGTATATTTATTTGATGATTTAAATCCTGTATATTTACTGCTGCAAAGGCACTACCAGTTAATGCCAATGGTGTCATACACATTATAATTACTATTAAAATACTAGAAATTTTCTTTACTACTTTATTATTCATAGTTCCCCCCATATCCTCTAAATTTTTATTTATATAATATCTGTTATATTGTATAATACTAATAACATTGATATTATGCTATAATTATACAATAAATTTAAAGTGAATGTAAGTATATAGTAACTAACATTCATTAAGTCTTATGCTAGGTGGTGATATAACTATATGGATAATAAAAACTTACTTAGACTTAATAAGTACATAAGCGAAAGTGGAATTTGTTCCAGAAGAGAAGCAGATAAGTTTATTGAATCTGGTAAAGTATATGTAAATGGTATCTTAGCTACCCTTGGAACAAGAGTTAGTCCTACTGATACTGTAATAGTTGATGGAAAAACTATTAAACCTAAGTCAAATAAAGTATATATAGCCCTAAATAAACCTGTAGGAATTACTTGTACAACAGAAACTCATGTTAAGGGAAATATAATTGACTTTGTTAACTATCACGAGAGAATATTCCCTATAGGACGTCTCGATAAACCATCTGAGGGATTAATATTTTTAACTAATGATGGAGATATGGTAAATAAAATATTACGTGCAGGAAATAATCATGAAAAAGAATATGTAGTTTCCGTTGATAAACCTATTACAAAAGAATTTATTAATTCAATGGAAAATGGAATTCCTATACTTGGTACTGTGACAAAGCAATGCAAAGTTAGAAAAATTGGCAAATGTACTTTTAATATAATTTTAACCCAAGGTCTAAATAGACAAATTAGAAGAATGTGCGAATACTTAGGATTTAAAGTAACTAGTCTTAAACGTATTAGAATTATGAATGTGTCCTTAAGTAATCTTCCTACGGGAAAATGGCGTTATCTAAGCTCTGAAGAAATGTCCACAATCATTAATCTTACTAAAGATTCAATAGGTACTATTTAAAGTGAAAATCAAATATAAGTAAAAAAATAAAAAAGAAGAAGATATTTAATTCTATCTCCTTCTTTTTTATTTTTTATTTTAATTAAAATTCACCTTTAAATAATTCTGCAAATTGCTTATGTGCAATTATGTCACTATTTTCTTTTACTTCTTTAAAAGTTATTTCAAAATCATCAGATACATCTGAATAAACTTCATATATTTTCTCTGCAGTATTATTATCTCCATAAGTAATTACATATGCAACTTGATCTTTTTTGCCGTTTACATTTCTGTAATACTGATATATTTTTGCCTTTGATTTGTCTATTTTTTCATCAGTTAATACTTTATCAAGAGCAGCTTCTGCCTTTTTTACATATGCAGCTTCATCTTCATCAGTAAGTAATTTTAAAGTGTTTGCTTCATTATAATAATATTCTTTGTTAGCAAAACTATTTAATAGTGATTCAAAGCTTTCATAAGTAACCTCTGGTACTTCTGTGCTTTCTTTTTCTTTACTATCTTCAGTAGAAGCTTGCTCAGTAGTTTTAGCTGATGAATCCTCTGAAGTATTAGTTTTTGTTCCACATCCTACTAATGCTAAACCTATTGTTGCTGTTAATACTAATGCAATTATTCTTTTCATTTTAAATCCTCCATATTTCCAAATAAATTTAATACTTAGTAAATGATATACCAAATAGTATATAACCTTTTGTATACATTTACATAGTTGATACAAAATATTAAGAGTATTTCTACTCTTTGTAAATCCATATAAAATTATATCATATTTTGTAATATTTTCAATACTAAATTTCTACATATTATTTTATTAACATACATTGTTAATAAAATTTTGTCGATGCTTCATAATATAATTTTATATACTGTTAAATTATCAACTTGTCCATATTATTAACATTATCCACAGGTATCCTGTTTATAACTTAGTGAATTCAATGTTAATACATAGATTTTCATCTTATAATTCTATAATTTCTCTTCTAGACTCCATATATACCTTATAAACACGTGAAATTTTATCAACATTATCCACACTAATGTGAATAACATGTTTATAACTTTTTAATTATACATCTTTACTAGGGAAATTAGATGTTACACACTTAAACTTTTTTATCTTTCTAATAGTTACTAATGATTAAACTGTGTTAAACTTAAGTTGATATATTATTTATTATTTATTATTTATTGGAGGTTTATATATGCGAATTGGTTTAGGATATGATGTACATAAGTTAGTTCCTAATAGAGATTTAATTATTGGTGGAGTTAAAATACCACATACACTTGGGCTTTTAGGTCATTCAGATGCTGATGTTCTTATTCATGCAATTATGGATAGTTTACTAGGTGCTGCAGCACTTGGTGATATAGGAAAGCACTTTCCTGATACAGATGCTGAATTTAAAGGCATTTCTAGTATTAAACTTCTTAATGAAGTTAGAGAGTTATTAAGTAAAAATAATTATAAAATAGAAAACATAGATGCAACAATAATTGCACAGTGTCCTAAAATGTCTCCTTATATTACATCCATGAGAGAAAATATTAGTGAAGCATTAAGGATTTCTATAGATCAAATTAATGTAAAGGCTACTACTGAAGAAGGTCTTGGTTTTACTGGTATTGAAGAAGGAATTTCCTCTCAATCTATATGTTTAATAAGTAAAATATAAGATATATAAAAATACAAGTCCAAGGTTATTAAAATTCAACCTTGGACTTTTTAAAATGTTTATTACATATTCTCTATTATCTCTTCTAAATCTTTCTTAAATTCTTCTAATGGCTTATTCTCCTTAAAAGACTTCAACAATTTGGCTATTGACTCATATACATATTCGTCATCACTTATAGCTATGGTTTTGGCATTAGAATAGATGTCCTTAACTTTTTTTTCAACTTCCATTCGTAGTTCCGGAGATATATTATTGTAGTTATCCTTTAACTTTAATGCAACTAATACAGATTCATGGTTTATATAGGTTACCGAAGATTGTATTTCTGGAATTTCTTCAATGTTTGCCATAATTCTCTCACAGGTGGATATAGCATTTCTAATTTCTACTTCTTTATCTATAGGCTCATCACTCATATCTTCAACAGTAGGACCGGCTCCCACAGTATCACTTTTTTTACTATTACTATTACATCCCATTAATACCACCGTTACTATAATTAATAATACTACAATAAATAATAATATATCATTTATTTTTCCTTTCATTTTATATCCTCCTATATATAATTATATTAATTTAGTTTCTATAATCTATAGAATTAATAATAAATAACTATATATAGTTTGGCTTATAAGCATAAGTATATTCCTATTCTAAATTATATCTCCACCTTTTACATCGTATCTGAATTCTCAAATATATCATTCGTAACAACAAAATTCCCATTGTTTTCAACTAAGTCAAATTCACTTATACTTGTTATTCTTTCCTCCCTTTCAACATGAAATACATATCCAACTCTTCCATGTTTCTTAAAGAATACTCTTGATGATTTTATAACTCTAAGAGGATTTTTATTTTTATCATATATAATACTAGGAACATCATTAATCATATTTACATTCTCCTTACACCAGTTGTTAATTAATGATATATAATATTATCCTATTATATAATTTATGACTATAATCATTAGTTATAATATAAAATTTATTTGCACCATCTCTTATAAAAAAATTCACCTCCCTATATAAAATCTATAAGTAAGGTGAACTCTATTACAACTTGGTTAATTATTCAATTATTTAATGTTTCTGCTACCTGGTTTTACATAAGGTATATCTTTTTTACATAGTGGGCATTCTTCCTTATCAAAGCTTTCTATTTCCAACTTACATGCACTATAAACCGGAAGAGTTAAAGCACAATTTTCAACTCTCCTATCAACTATACAACATACACCTATAACTTCTGCACCTAAACCTCTTAGCACTTCTACAACTTCCATAGTAGATTTTCCTGTTGTAACTACGTCTTCTGTAATTAAAACTCTTTGTCCTTGCTTAATTTCAAAGCCTCTTGTTAATGTCATTACACCGTCTTTTCTTTCAGTAAATATCCCTGGCTTTCCTAGTTGTCTTGCTAGCTCATAAGCAACTATTATTCCTCCCATAGCAGGACCTACTAACATATCAACATCTAAATCTTTAACCTTGTTTGCAACTACTTCCAATACTTGCGCTGCCTTATCTGGATACTGTAGTAATTTTGCACATTGACAGTATCTATTACTATGTTTACCTGATGATAGCAAGAAATGCCCTTCTAATAATGCCTCACACTGAACTAATATATCTACAATTTTATTTTCCATAATATTTTCCTCCTATACTATTCCTCTAATTTCACTAATATCTTTAATATTTTCTTTTATTAAAAAGTCTTCTATTCCTTTTATAATTTCTAATGGTGCAAAAGGATTTATAAAATTAGCTGTACCTATTTGGATCCCTGTAGCTCCTGCCATTATAAACTCTATAGCATCTTCCCAATTTGTAATACCGCCAAGACCAACTACTGGAACCTTACATGCCTTACACACTTGATGAACCATTCTTAAAGCCATAGGCTTTACTGCTGGTCCCGAGAATCCTGCATAGATATTATCAAATACAGCCTTTCGTTTTTTGTAGTCTATAGACATTCCTTGAAAAGTATTTATTAATGATAGTGAATCAGCTCCCGCTTCTTCACAACTAAGCGCCATCTCTACTATATTTTCTGCATTAGGAGATAACTTCACCATCAATGGTTTTTTACATACCTTCTTCACTTCTTTTACTGCCTCATAGGCAACATTTGATTTTATCCCTAGAGCCATACCACCATGTTTTACATTGGGGCATGAAATGTTAAGTTCTATGATGTCTACATCAACCTGGTTTAACTTCTCGATTATACTTATATATTCTTCTACTGTAGCTCCACCAACATTAGCTATTATATTAGTGTTATATTCTTTCATCTTTGGAAGTTCATCTTTTATAAAGTTTTCTACTCCTGGGTTTTGAAGTCCTACACTATTAAGCATTCCACCTGTTGTTTCTTTGATTCTTACTCCATCATTACCTTGTCTTGGATTTAAGGTTAAGCCCTTACTACAAATTCCTCCAAGTTTTGCTATATCATAAAACTTACTATACTCTTCACCAAAGCCAAAAGTACCTGATGCTGTCATTATTGGATTCTTGAATTCCTTATTACAAATATTTACCTTAAGCATAATTTCTCCTTTAAAACTCTAAATCTAATCCATTAAATACAGGACCATCTTTACATGTTCTTTTATTTCCACTAACTGTTTTACATGTACAACCAAGACAAGCTCCTACTCCACAAGCCATCTTCTTTTCTTCTGATACATATATCTTTGTACCCACTTCCTTGCACATATCAATTACTCTATACATCATAACCTCTGGTCCACAGCATAAAACTAAGTCATAGTCTTTAGGATTAAATAGTTCCGTTACATATCCTTTATGTCCAACACTACCATCTTCTGTAGACACCTTTACTGATAAATCTAACTCACTTATTTCTTCTAACCCATAAACTTCATCTCTAAAGCCAGCAAATATATGAACTTCCGAATCCTTTATGTTATCTACCAGGTATCTCATTGGAGCAACTCCAATTCCTCCTGATACTACTGCAACCTTGCCTTTTATCTCTTCTAAGTCAAAGCCATTTCCTAATGGACCCATAACCTTAACCTCTTGTCCTTGTATAAGATAACTTAATAATTTTGTTCCTTCTCCAACTAGTTGATATAGGAATTCTATAGAATTTGATGTTATATTATGAATACTAATAGGTCTCCATAATATAGGTTCCTTTTCCCAGGCTCTTAGCATATAAAACTGTCCAGGTTCTCCTCGAAACTTCCCCTCTATAGATAATTTAAATATTCCTTTAGCAACTTCTTTATTCTCTATTACTTTACAAACTTTGTATTCATAATTATCTTTTTTCATTCTAATCTCCTAATAATTTATTCTAATATAATGCCATACAATAAAGTTGTATGGCATGAACTGTAATTAAATTTATTTTTTTAGATTTCCTATAGCTGTTAGAATTTCATTTTTCATTCTAATTGCCTCTTCTTTTGCATACTTAGCAAAGTTTTCTTCACCATCTAGTTTTCCTTTATATGCAAGCATTATACCCCTTGAAGAGTTAACAACTCCTCCATTTCCATCCTTAAGATAAAGGGCTACATCTTCTGCTTTTCCACCTTGAGCACCATATCCTGGTATTAAAAAGAATGTACTGTCTAAAGAATTTCTTATTTCTATACCTTCATCTACATGGGTACATCCTATAACCCCACCTATAGAACTATACCCACACTTACCTATATAATTTTTCCCTAAATTATTTATAGTTTCCCCTACTACATTAAATACTTTTCTATCACCCTTAGTTTCTATATATTGAATATCCTTACTACCTTTGTTTGAAGTTCTTATCAGTACAAAAACTCCCTTTTCACTATTTTCAATATAAGGTAAGTATGGCTCTATACTATCTAATCCCATATATGGACTTAGCGTTATAAAATCAGCTTCAAATTCTCCTGCAAAATGTGCTTTAGCATACATTTCAGCCGTTTTAGCAATATCGCCTCTTTTTATATCTCCTATAGATATTGCTCCCTTTTCCCTTATATACTTTAATGTATTAGAATAAGCTCTTAATCCTTCCAATCCATATGCTTCATAATATGCTATTTGTGGTTTATAGCAAGCTACATGGTCTATAGTTTCATCTATTATAGCTTTATTAAATTCGAAAATTGCATCACCTATGTTTTCAAATTTCTTCATAAAACTTTCTGGTATATATGATATATCTGTATCTAGTCCCACACATACATGTCCTTTTTTTGCAATTATATCGAATAGTCTATCTATAATCATATGATACTCCCTCACTTTTCTATTTTTTATAAACAACTTTACCACCTTTTATGGTAGTTATAACTTCTCCATATACTTTCATACCATTAAATGGAGTATTTTTACCTTTTGATAAAAATTCTTCCTTACGTATCTCATATTCTTTTTCTAAATCTAGTATTACTAAATCTCCATCATAACCTATATCTATTTGACCCTTATTAACTCCTAGTATTTCACTAGGTCTCTTACTCATGATTTCGCTTAGCTTACTTAAATCTATATGACCTGACCTTACAAGCTTTGTATAAGAAACTCCAAAGGCTGTTTCTATTCCTGATATTCCTGGAGCTCCTTTTTTCTTATCCTCTTCAGTATGAGGTGCATGATCTGTAGCAATGCTATCCACATATCCACCTTTTATAGCTTGGATTAAATATTCCATATCTTCCTTTTCTCTAAGAGGTGGATTTACTCTATACTCTACATCATTTGTTAAAGCTATATGATGGGGAGATACTTCACAAGTAACTTTATGACCTTTTTCCTTTGCTTTAATGATATATTCCATAGATTCTTTGGTACTTACATGGGAAAAGTGAACTTTACACCCTGCATGTTTTGCTAAAGTTATATTTCTCCAAGTCATAGTATTTTCTGCCAGTCTCATATCTATATCAGATAGATTATGATTCTCACAATGGCACATAACAGTTATATCCTTCTCTTTAGCCTTAATCATAGCATTTAACATAACTTCGCTGTGCATAACATCTTTTCCATCTTCTGATATTACTTTTATATCACCTTTTTTTAGCTTATCTAAATGGCTTATGTCATCTCCACTAAACTTATTAGTTATAGATATAACTTGATTAATATCTATAAGTCCTACTTCCTTACCCCTATTTATAACATAATTAACTGTCTCCATAGTGCTACATACTGGATTTGTATTTGCCATAAGGTTTACCATTACATATCCACCTTTAACTGCAGCATGAGAACCTGATTGTATATCTTCCTTATGTGTAAGTCCTGGATCCCTAAAATGCACATGTAAATCTACAAAACCAGGCATTACTATCTTTCCTGTTGCATCTATAGTTTTACAATCCTTTATGAGATTTCTTCCTAGCTCACAAATTACTCCGTCCTTTATATAGACATCTCCAACAAAGGTTCCACTCCAGTCAACTACTGTACCATTCTTTATGCAAATTTCCATAAGTATTCTCCAATCCTATCTATTAATATAATGAAGTTACCTTTTGTAAATCATCACAGTAATGACATCTATATTCCTTCGTTTCTTCATCTACTAAGTAATGTATATGCTTAATGTTAGGTTCTATAGATGTAACGCATCTAGGATTCTTACATTTAATAACATTTTCAACCTTTTTAGGAAGTGTAAGCTTAATTTTTTCCTTAATTTCTTCATTTTCTATTATATCTATAGTTATATTTGGATCTATTACTCCTAATATTTCAAAATCAATATCTATTCTAGTTTCTATTTTTATTATATCTTTTTTCCCACACTTATCACTATTAGCATTCATTATAAGGGCTACAGTGAAATCCGCTTTATCTAAGTTTAAGAAGTTAAATATTTTTATTCCTTCTCCAGCTTTTATATGATCTATTACTAATCCGTTTTTTATACTATTTATAGTTAACATATTACTTCCTCCTTATATACCTTAGTAAATTCCTAATAGTTTTAGTATTAATGCCATTCTCACATACATTCCATACTTAGCTTGCTTAAAGTACACAGCTCTATTGTCACTATCTACTTCGTATGCTATCTCATTTACTCTTGGTAATGGGTGAAGTACTATCATATCTTCTTTCGCAAGATTCATTTTCTCATTATCTAATATATAAGTATCTTTGAGTTTTATATAGTCTTCTTCATTAAAAAATCTTTCTCTTTGTACCCTTGTCATATATAAAATATCTATTTCCTTCATAGCTTCTTCCATAGTTCTAACTTGCTTGAACTCTATGTTTTTCTTTTTAAGGACTTCTTTCTTTATATACTCTGGTATTTCTAATTCTTCAGGTGAAATTAGTACGAACTTGTTGTTTTCATATCTACTTAAAGCTTTTATTAACGAATGTACTGTTCTTCCAAATTTTAAATCTCCACAACAACCTATTGTTAAATTATTTAGTCTTCCCTTTAGGGTTCTTATGGTTAGTAAATCAGTTAAGGTTTGAGTTGGATGTTGGTGTCCACCATCCCCTGCATTTACTACGGGAATATCACTATATTGTGCTGCAACCTGTGGTGCTCCTTCTTTAGGATGTCTCATTACAGCAATGTCTGCATAGCATGCAACAGTTCTTATGGTATCTGCAATACTTTCTCCCTTAGCTACTGAACTAGCATTTGGTTCTGAAAATCCGATTACACTTCCGCCTAATCTATTCATAGCAGCTTCAAAACTAAATCTAGTTCTAGTACTTGGCTCATAAAATAATGTAGTAAGCAAGTACCCATCACAAGCATGTATAAATTTCCTTGGATCTTTTATTATTTCATCTGCTAGGTCAAATATTTCGTCTAATTCTTCTAAAGTAAGGTCCATTGGTTCGATTAAATTTCTTCCTTTTAACATATAAAACACTCCTTTTTAGCCTCTCTGGGATAATTTAAAGGTATTAAGATTTACTTATAAAATTCAATAAAAAAAAGCTTTCCTCAACAAGGAAAGCTATAAATATCTGTAAATACAACTTTGTATATGAATATATTATTGTAAATTTTATCATATTACAAATGTATTCATACCAAAATATTATCTTCCCTTGCCGGCATCTCTGTACCGTTTTTAAAAGGATTCTTTATTAAATTTTTACTATTTTCATTTTACTTTAAATAAACTGTAATGTCAATATAGTTTATTATAATACTAATTTTTTTAATTTGGCTTATTTATGTGATTAAATCACATATCTTTCTATATAAATATTGTATTATAAATTATATAAACAGTATAATTTTTACCCTAGTTTATCTTAAGAAGTAAATACCAAGCTTATCAAATATTTATAAGCATAAATGTAAAACCACATGGTATACTAAATAAAAGCAAATTATAAGGAGGATATTAAAATGAAAATAACTTTTGATAACGAAACTAAAGATGCACTTTTAGAAAATTTAAGCAAACAAGGCAAATCTGTTGTTAGACTAGCTATTGCAGGTTTTGGTTGAGGTGGCCCTAACCTAAGCGTTGTTCTGGATGAACAAAAATCAAATGATACTGTAGAAACTGTTAATGGAATAACTTTTGCAGTTGATAAAGATGAAGAATATATTTTTGAAGATTGTATTGTTTCTTACAAAAAAACATTCTTTGGAAAAACTTTTAGAGTAATATCTAAAGCTATAGGTGAAAGTTCTTGTAGCTAAAATGTAAAAAAATAATGCACTCTTTAAAATAAAGAGTGCATTATTTTTTTAATATGTTAATCCCAATGACTAAAAACTCTATTTATTTGAAGTACTTACTTATTTCCTCTATTGAACTATTTAACACTGCTGCTATATTTTCTAATTCCTTAGAATTATTTAGATTTTCATGAGATATGGTTGAAGTTTCTTCCGAACTTGCCATGGTTTCTTGGGCTATACCTGATAAATTTGTAATGTTATCATGAATTTTTTCACTGCTATCTAAAATTGCAGATACCTTAGAAACCACACCTATCATTTCCTCTTTTACTGTAGATACATTTTTCTGAATAGTTGAAAATGCTTTATTTGTATCTTTAACCAATTGTTGTTGTTCATCATTAGCATGAACTAATTCTTCTACCTCTAAAACTGATACATTAGTATCTTCTTCTAGAGACTTCAGTATATTTCCTATCTCTAGTGAGTTATTTTTACTCTCAGCTGCTAATTTCTTTATTTCATCTGCTACCACTGCAAATCCTTTTCCACTTTCACCAACCCTAGCTGCTTCAATTGCGGCATTTAGTGCTAGAAGATTAGTTTGCTCTGAAATAGATGATATAACATTAGTTATTTCCGCAATATTAGATGATTTTTCAGCTAGTTCCTTCATAATGTCACTAACCTTTTTATTTTTGCTCATAATATATTCACTTTTCTTAGATAATTCATGAACAATTTTTATTCCATTGTCTATTACCTCATCAGCTTCCTCAGAGGATTGTTTAACAACAGTAGTTACCTCTTCAGTCTCTGTTATTTCATGCTTTATATTATTTACTAAATTAGTCTGACTCTCAATTTCTTTGCTAGTATTAGTTGCCCCTATTGCTATTTCATCTATAGATGAATTTACAATTTCTGTACTTTGACCTATTAAAGAAACAATTCCTCTAAGCTCATTAGATTTTTCTTTAACTACAGTATATACATTGGATAAATCTATTAACATCTTTTGTTGTATCTTACTATTTTCATTTAATTCTTCTACATTTTTATTTATATCTTTATTCATTTTAGAAATAAATTGCGTAACTATTACAAGCGTTGGCAAAAACATTATAGTAGTACCTAAAATCCCACTTAACTCAGCGCTATTTCCTAACTTTACCTGCATATATGCATATATTAGTATAGATATTAAATTTATTCCACCAACAGTAGTTATTAATTTTAAATCCAAGTATAAAACTAAACTTAGTATAAATGGAAATCCAGCTGCAAAAGCAGATGCACAGGATGATGTGAGTAATATATATGTATCTACTAATAAAAATCCTGTAGCCAAAACCCATCTCATTATGTTATTTGATGAGTTTTTCATATATAAGAATATGGCTATAACATAGGCTATACCTGCTACTAATATATTATATATTGCAAATCCAATCCTTCTATCTCCCCTATAAACTTGTAGAACTGAACCTGCTACTGTAACAAACATAATGCTCAAAAATACAATTAACATTAATTTATTTACTTTAGTAATATAATTGTTATAATTCTCTTTATGTTCATTTTTCCCCATAATAATCCCCCCACATTTTTACTTGATTGAATTATCGTACCATTGTATATACATCTTAATATATATTTTGAAAATAAAACCATAAAACAAACTACCTAAGTAATTCGCTTTATGGTTTTATATAAATAATTTAGTTTCTATCTTTTTTTCATAATCCGACCACGTATCATGTATTGTTTTATCTTTTACCTTTGATACCTTATTCATAGTAGCATCAAGATAATCTGCATAATGCACTATAAAAGCCTCTTCTGTATTTGGCCCTTTAGGAGATCCATACTCCGGTTTTCCATGATGTTGAACAATACATCCTTTAATTCGATTTTTAAAGTCCTCACTATAAAATCCAGGGTTATTTTTAAATGCTTCTTCTATCATAGTTATACCTATAACTATATGACCTTCCATTTCACCTCTAATGGTTGGTTTAAACCTTCCAATTGACGAATATTCATATATCTTTCCAATATCATGAAGTTTTGCTGCTAATATAGCAACTTCCTTATATCTACAATTATACCTATATGCAAGTTTCTTTGCCCAATAGGTTACGTTAAGAGTGTGTTCTGCAAGCCCACCTATATATGTATGGTGTTCTAACCCTCCAATCCCTTGAGAAAAATCATTTATAAATTTCTTATCACAAAAAAAATATTTATCTAAAGACATAACCTCTTCACATTTAAATTGTTGAGTTGTCATTTCTTCTAATTCATCTAATATAAATTTTACATCTCTTTTTACACAGTTCATAAAATCATTTAAATTATAACTAGATTTTGATAAATCTAGCTTCACTATACTATTATCTTTTATACTAACATTTACTACATCACCTATATTTAATTCATTATTGTAATTATTTTTAACTTTAAGCCTTAATTCGCCTGTAATATCTCCTAGGGTATATATTATCTCATCTTTATATATCTTTTTATCTTTAATCATAAGTAACAATTCTACTAAATCCTTATTAGTACTATTAGCTACTTGAATCAAATAGATTGATTTCATAACCTCATCTCCTTATAAAGTCATCTATTATGTATCTTTTCATAAGAAGATATTTTTATTCTTTTATCCATATAATATTTTACTTATATTTATCTCCAAATTCTTCAACTAATGTAGTAACCAGTTTTTTTATATTACTTGCATGAGCTACTAAAATCATAACTAACAAGAATATTAATATTCTTTCTTTATCTTCATTATTAAACTCATACTTTTCCAAGTGTCTTCTAATTATTTCTTCTAAATCCTTCTCTTCTCCACTAAAAAATAATTCTATATTCTTTTGCTGTAAATCACTAAATAATTTAAAGGTATCTTCCCATGAAAGAATATCATCCTCCCTATTATTTATATCATTAAAAGCTAATCTAAATACACTTTTTATTTCATCTGTTGTCAAAATCGGCCTCATATATCCTAATAAAACCAATTGAGCTAAATGCAGTTTAGTATATCCTCTTTTTTTACCATCTTCTGGCTTAGAAATAACTTCGCTCTTTATATAATTTTGAAGTATGCTATTAGTAAATTTATCGTGCTTAAACTTATCGTTAAGATAATCTTTAACTTGTGATAAGAATAAATCATACTGTGGTAATTCATCATACTGTATTATACTTTTTTCAGTATTCTCACCTATCATCTCCGAAAATTTAGATACCACCTCTTGAAAAATATTCCCATTATCTCTTTCTCTATCATTCATTTTCATCCCTCACTTTAATAACCTTTTTAATATTTAACTTATTCTCGCCTTAATACTAGTTAAATATATCATAATGTAAATTTTTGTACACTACTTCATATTAATTATAAAAGATAATGTCTATATTTACAAATATCTTATAAAATAAAAGTCGAATTATTTATTAATGCATTATGAAATTAATATAAATTATTCATTCAAATATAAGCACATATCAATATTATTAACAATAATCACATTTTACTAACATATTATTATAAATAATATCAACATCAGCTGTTGATTAATATATACATGATAATTCCTATAATTCCATTAACTTTAGAAGTTTTTATATATTATCCACATTATCCACAGATGGGTTGTGCATAATATTTTTTATTTTCTGTCTAGAACACTGAATAATATGACTGTACCTCCTTCAAATTTTGATATTTTTTGTAGAATCAATTCACAAACTAAATAAAATAGTATTGAAAATAAGTATCTTTATGTTAAAATATTAAATTATAAGTTAAATTATTCATCTTTTCCTTATTATGTGATTAATATTACTATAATAGATTATATATTAATGGCATATAATGTAATAAATTTATTTTTTTTATCATTTTTTATTGACTTATGATTTTTCTTGTATTATAGTTATTATATGGTATTAAATATAATATCTGCTAACTAAATTTTATTTGATTACATAATCAAAAATATAGGAGGAATTTATTATGAAATCAACTGGTGTTGTAAGAAAAGTAGACGAGTTAGGGAGAATAGTTATCCCAGTAGAATTGAGAAGGACTTTAGATATTGACGTTAAGGATGCTCTTGAAATATACGTAGATGGTGAGCAAGTTATATTAAAGAAATATGAACCTGCATGCATCTTCTGTGGAGATGCTCGTGATGTGGTTAACTATAAATCTAAAAACATCTGTCAAAAATGTCTAAATGAATTAAAGAATCAACAATAAATAATAAAAACGTTACTTAGAAATAAGTAACGTTTTTATTATTTATATCGTATATACTATATAAATCTATCTATTCACCCTAAAATAAAAGACCAGCAATTAAATTACTGATCCTGTCTTTAGAAATTAATATCTTCTTGCCCCTATATAATCGTATCTACTCATAGGCGATATCTTTACAACCTCATTATCTTGAGGAGCATGAAGGTAAGAATTATTACCTACATATATACCAACATGGTATGCATATCCACCTGAACCAAAGAATACCAAATCTCCAGGTTGAGGATTAGAAACTGGTGTTCCTGCGTTCATTTGATCCTGCGCTACTCTAGGAAGACTTATTCCATTGGCAGCATAAACATATTTAGTTAAGCCTGAGCAATCAAAAGTATTAGGCCCGTTTCCACCCCATTGGTATGGAACTCCTAAAAATTTATATGCATAACCAACTATAGAGCTTCCTGAAGCATTTGGAGGTGCTATCACATTTGAATCACCGTTGCCTCCTCTACTCGGTCTATTAGAGCTACTAGTATCACCATTACTAACATACTCCCTTATTTGTCTCTCTGTCTCTCTTTTTTGAGCTTCATATTCTTTCACAGCTGCATCAAATAAGTCTCTATTAGCTTCCGCTTTAGCTAAAGCCTTTTTATGTTCTGCTCTTTTTTCTTCCAATTGAGCTAATTTTTTATTATTTTCTTCTTGTAATGCATCTAGCTTTACTTTTTCATCTTGAACTACTTTTTTCTGTTTTTCAATAGTTTCTATTTTTTCATTTAAACTACTAACAATTTCTTTATCAGAGTTTATCATTATATTTATGTTATTTAATCTAGACATAAAATCTGATATACTATTTGAGTTTAAAAGCGCCTCAACATAACTACCCATACCATTAATGTACATCGCTTTCATTCTCTCACTAAATTTTTCATTTTGTTCTTTTATATCACTTTCAGTAGCTTGTACCTTCTTGTTGCTCTCTTCAATTTTGCCTTCTGCTTCAAGAATTTCAGCATTCAAATCTTCTATATCTATAGATATATCTTCCATCTGAGAATTTACTGACTGTATTGAAGCTTCTATCTCATCGACTTGCTCTTGAGCACTTTTATAGTTGTTTTTGTTTTCTTCCAACTTTTGCTCATATGTTGATCTATCACTGTTTGGATCTGCAAATGCACTAGTTCCAACACAAGAAATAGACAATGCTAAAGCAAGTACTAATGATATATTCTTCTTATTCAAAAAAATTCCCTCCCCCTCATTTATAAATCTCATTTACCATTATAACACTATAATGATTGTTATCTCAAGTAATTTAGGAAAAAAATGAGATAACCATCTATTTTTTAATAGATATACAGTAAATATATTCAATATAAATTATCATATTCCTTCTAATTTGAAAAATTTTTCAAAATGCTTTTGCTTATATATCAATTCCAAACTTATATACCTCTGATTTGTGTAGGTTTCTTTCCTTTGCAACTTTCTTTATTGCTTCTTTTTTATTTAATCCTTGATTTATATACTCTTTTATATGCTCCTCAATACTCATATCTACCCACTTAGACTTCATTTCTTCAATAATCTCAGTCTTGCTTTTTCCTTCTAACACTAGTACATATTCACCCTTAGGCTTATTTTCTTTATAATGCTCTATAGACTCTTCTAATGTTCCTCTTAATATAGTTTCATGAAGCTTTGTAAGCTCCTTGCATATTACAATATTTCTATTACCTAAGTTATCTTTTAAGAAATTTAAAGTGGATTCTAATCTATGTGGCGCCTCATAGAATATTAAAGTTTCTTGCCTATCTGCTAACCCCTCTATAACCTTTTTTCTATCCTTATTCTCTCTAGATAAAAATCCTACAAATAAAAATTTATCTGTATTTAGTCCAGAATAAACTAGCGCAGTAGTAATTGCTGTTGCTCCAGGATACACTTCAAATTCTATATTTTCTTCAATACATCTTTTCACTATAATAGCACCTGGATCTGAAATTCCTGGAGTGCCTGCATCGCTTATTATAGCTATATTTTTGCCTTCTATTAATCTATTTATTATATCCTCACTTTTCCCATTCTCATTATGTTTATGATAACTTATCAATGTTTTTCTTATGTTAAAATGATTTAAAAGCTTTAAACTCTGTCTTGTATCTTCACATGCAATTATATCTACACTTTTTAAAGTTTCAAGGGCCCTAAGAGTTATATCTTTTAGATTTCCTATTGGAGTAGGTATTAAATATAATTTACCACTCACTTTTACTCACCTCTTCTATTCTTTATCTTATTAATCTAACCATTGTGAATTATACATTGCTTTAATTTCCTCTGAATAAGAATCATCCTCCATATGTACATATAATGGATCTTCTATTTTTAAGAATGCTCCCCCATCCCTTTGTCCTTCTACTAATAATATATTAGGTGCCTTTCCTGGTTTAGGATGAATAAATCTTATTCTCTTTGGTTCTATTTTATACTTTCTCATAAGAGTAAATATATCTACTATTCTATCTGGTCTATGTACCATAAAAAATTTACCATTATCCTTTAATAACGTCCTAGCTGCGATTATAACATCTTCTAATGTGCAGCATACCTCATGTCTAGCAATGGCATTCTTATCACTCTCATTGAGTATTCCAGAGCTATACAACTTATACGGTGGATTTACAGTAACTATATCTACTCTACCTAATGATTTTAAAAGTTCCTTATCCTTTAAATCCCCTTCTATGAACTTAATCTCATCACTAAAATTATTATACATAGCAGTTCTATTTGCCATTTCAGCAAATTCTTCTTGTATCTCTACACCCTTTATTACTCCACATTGGCTCTTCCCTTTAATTATAAATGGAATTATTCCTGTTCCACTACACAAGTCAATAACAGTTGCATTTTTTTTTACCTTAGCAAAATTGGCTAAAAGTACTGCATCAACTCCAAATCTAAATCCCTCTTTTTTTTGTATGATATGAATACCCTTTAACTGTAAGTCATCTAACGTTTCATCTATGTTTATTAAACTCATAATATAAAATTCCTTTCTAATACCCAAATTACACATATCCTATTATATAATAAGTTGCTATGTTTTTCATCTTATCCATAATATCTATAATATAACTACTAATTATCCAAAAATTTATTCTTAAAATTATAAAATCCCCTTGAGTAGTTATAAATATTTAACCATCAAGGGGAAACCTTTTTATTTTTACATACTATAATATAGGGGGATGCAATATGTTTTTTCTAGTACTTTATAAATAATATATACTAAATAAAACATATTGCATTTAGGGTTTATATTTATGATTTAATTTGTCATTTATCCGATGACTACCAGCTCTATATTCAATGTGAGAGTAAAGAGCTGCTACGCCCCTGGATAACGATTTCTAGAGCTTCAAAGAAGCTAAGAACTCTGTTTATCCGATGACTACCAGCTCTATATTCAATGTGGGAGTAAAGAGCTGCTACGTCCCTGGATAACGATTTCTAGAGCTTCGAAGAAGCTAAGAACTCTGTTTATCCGATGACTACCAGCTCTATATTCAATGTGAGAGTAAAGAGCTGCTACGTCCCTGGATAACGATTTCTAGAGCTTCGAAGAAGCTAAGAACTCTGTTTATATTATTACCAGTATCAATAGGAATATACAGTTATATTTAATTTATTACTTAAGTAGCAGTAATAACTAATGGTTTAATTTAATATAATACAATAATCATTCAGTATAATCAATTAAGAAAGGTTTGCATTATGGAAATATTATTTTACCCCTTTTCATCAATAGATTTTCAATCAAGTACTTCTATATTGTTAGATGCATCATTTTTGTTAAGTTTAGTTTATGATGATGATATAAAACATACTGAATGTATAGAAGTATTCAGAATATTACTCAATAACCAGTGCAAACTTTTAGTTACAAATATAATTTCTGCTGAAGTTTTAAATCAAATTATGTATAAAATATTTATGATAGATATACGTCACAAAATTGATAAAGAAAGCGCCTTTAATTCTCAAACAAATATAAAACAAATTATATCATCCTTTAGTAAATATGACAGAAAAATTATAAAGGATAAAAGAATAGATAAGCTAAGAGAAATTCCCTATAAAAAGTATTTTGATAACCTATCTAAAAACAGTTCTAAAAGAGATCTGCTAAGTATTTATTATAAGACTGCTGTAACCATGCACAATCAACTTGAAAACACCGTTAAATACGAATATGTTGAAATAAATAAGCTCTGTATGAGTAAGACTAAAGAAATAATGATTAAAAACCTATTGTCTATAAATGATGCTACACATATAGCTACTTGTATATGTCATAATATACATTATTTATTAACTCTAGATAGTGACTTTGTTTATGCCAATTGTGATTCTGTTAAAATATTAAAAATATAGCCATGTAGTATTTCTACATGGCTATATTTCAGCCTATAAAATCTTAAAACTGTTTTATAGGCTATGGTATTACTTCAGATATCTCCTTAATCTAAAGTTAATTTATTCGTATATTATTTATTAGGTATACATAAAGTGTCTTCAACTTTTATTGTATCCTCATTTAGGCTATTATGTGCTTTAATTAATTCAATTCCATCCATTATATCCATATTGGATAAATACTCCTTAGATATGCTAAATAATGTATCGCCTGATTTAACAACATACTTAATGTGATCAGTATGTTCTGCTGTATTAGCTGAAGCTACCTCTTCTGATTTTTGGTCTGATTTTTTTTCTCCCGTTACCAATGAAGTTTCATAAGATATAATGAGTTTTTGTCCTGATGAAATAATATCATCTTTATTCATATTATTCCTTGTTAATATTTCTGCTACTACTTCATTTGGGTCAGAGCTTGGCATGTAAGTTCTAGCTATACTATAAAGAGTATCATTAGCTTTTACTGTATAGTATCCTTCTTTTACTTCTTCCATACCTGTATCTTTTTTATCTTCTTGTCCTAGTGTAGTTTTATCATTGACCTTTGTGCTATCAGTATTCTCTTTATTTTCATTTATAGCTTCATTAGTCTTTGAGTCAGTGGTTGTAGCTGGTTTGTTACTAGTTTCTTTATTTTTATCTTTATTCCCTATATAGCTTACAGAAAAAAATATTCCACCCAAAACAATTGCACAGCTTATAGCTATTATTATTTGTTTTTTAAATTTCATAATTAACACCTCTCTATATTTTAATACTACTATTTAAATAATTAACAAATTTATATAAAATATACATGTTTAATTAATTTTGTTTATTTTTATGCAAAAAAAATCCTTGTAGCTTTATATCTACAAGGATTCTGAATAATTATATAACTGTGTAACCACTATTCTCTATGGATTCAATTATATCCTCTATGTTTATAAAATAATTGTCATAAACAATTTCTACTTCTTTTTTAGCTTTGTGTATTCCACAGGCTATAACCCCTTCATTGGCGGATATGGCATTCTTAACTCTTGTAACATCTTTACTTGTAACCATATCACAAACTTTAAGTGTGGTCTTCATATCCTTCCTCCTAATTTTCTTTAAATAGCTCTTTAATTAGTGTAGGGTCTTCAGCTTGATTTTCTAATTCCTTTAAATCAATTTCATTAATTATATCTTCATAGCTACCAGATATTAATGTTAAATCATTTATACTAACTACTTTAATATCATCTTCACCATCTTTTAGGTTTACTTTTACTTTTACCGCCTCTTTAACTACACTATTAGAAACTACTTCTCCTTTTCCATAGCATGTATCTACTATAGAACCTACCTTAGGTAATCTTTTTCTTATCCCTTCATATGTTTCTTGTTCATAATTTAAACAACACATAAGTCTTCCACATATTCCTGATATTTTAGTAGGATTTAAAGATAGGTTTTGTTCCTTTGCCATTTTTATTGATACTGGGGCAAATTCACCTAAAAATGTAGAGCAACATAAACTTCTTCCACAAGGTCCAAGACCTCCAGTCATCTTAGCCTCATCCCTAACACCAATTTGTCTTAATTCTATTCTAGTTCTAAAAATTGATGCCAGATCCTTAACTAATTCCCTGAAATCTACTCTACCATCTGCTGTAAAATAGAATATTACTTTATTATTGTCAAAAGTATATTCTACATCTATAAGCTTCATAGTTAAATCATGAGCCTTTATTTTCTCAAGACATATCTTAAAAGCTTCTTCTTCCTTTTCTTTATTAGTTTTATTTGCGTTTATATCTTCCTCTAAAGCTTTCCTTATTACATCCTTTAAAGGAGCTACAATTTCACCTTCTCTGAGTTCCTTCATACCAACTACACACTCACCAAACTCAATTCCTCTTGCGGTTTCAACAACTACAAAGTCACCCTTTTTTATATCTAAATCACCAGGATTAAAATAATATATCTTACCTGCCTTTTTAAATCTTACTCCTATTACTGTTATCATATTTAAACCTCCTGCATTCTCAAAACCATCGTTATAAATGCCAATGACGAGTTTACATTATTTTTTAAAGTTTTTCTTGTATCATCTACAACTTTAATCATACCATTTAATTTACTTAATGAAAATATATTAACTAAATCTTTAATATCGGATATTTTATCAATATTTATTATAAGCTCTTCATCTCCAACTTCTTTATAAATAATTATATCTCTTATTATGGTTATAATTACATCTAAAATATTTTCTTCCATATTTTTATAATCATTAAAAAACTTTTCATATAATAAAGAAGTTTCATAATCTTTATCCTTAATTTTATATATAAGTTCAAAAATTATATTTCTTATTAAACTAAAATCCTCATTTTCTATTAAACTCTCTGCTTTTCCTGGTATTCCTTTTGCAAAAGAAATAGCCACTAACATCTTATTTTCTTCAATTCCTGTGTATCTATTCTTAAGAAATAAAATCATCTCTTCCTTTGATAGTGGTTTTAGTTTATGTATGCCACACCTGGATTTAATTGTATCCAACATGCTTTCTAATTCTTCACACAATATAAATATATAAACATTAGCCGGTGGTTCTTCTATAGTCTTTAAAAATGCATTTTGTGCTTGAAATGTAATCTTATCACCGTTGTCTATGATAATAACCTTTCTATCTCTCTCAAAAGGTTTCTTATTACATTCTTCTATAATACTCCTAATAGTATTCACCCCTATGGATGCTTTTCCCTTATCTAAAGACCAATTAATTATATCTACATGTTCCCTTACTTCATCTATTCCTAAGAGCCTTGATGCTATAAATTTAGCTAAGACACTTTTCCCTATACCTTTTTCTCCAACTAGTATATGAGCATGAGTAAATTTATTATTATTAATTGCTTCAATTAAGCTATTTTTTATATTTTCATGACCTATCATACTCATTTGCTCCTTCCTATATAATAAATAATGTACAATAAGTTTAACCTATTGTACATTATTTTACTTAAATATATTATACTCTTAAAAACTTATCTACATCAACAACAAATATAGTAGCACCACCTATATTTACCTCTACAGGATACGGAACATATACCCCTGTAGATCCAGCAACCGGAGAAGGTGATGATATAAGTTGTTTTCTAACTTTGCAGATTTCTTCTATATATCCTAAAACAGTATCAACTTTCTCTACCTCTACACCTATCATTAATGTGGTATTTCCAGCTTTTAAAAATCCACCTGTAGTTGCAAGCTTTGTAACCCTTAACCCATTCTCTGTTAAGATATCGATTAAATCCATAGCATCGTCATCTTGAACTATCGCAATTATTAATTTCATATAATACCCCTCCTAAATATTTATTTATGCTCTATATAGGATTCAACTCTATTTACTATGTTCCTATGAATATTTTCTATAGAGTCATCTCCATTTATTAATTCTATTTTATCATAAATACTACTAATTTTTGAATATCCTTCAAAAACTTTTTTATGAAAATCCATACCAACATTCTCAAGTCTATCTAATTCCCGTTGATTTTTCTTTCTTTCAATTCCTTTATCATATGGAATACTTATCATAAATACTAAATCCGCTTCAAGTCCACCTAAGGCACAATCATTTATAGATTTTACAGTGTCTATTCCCAAATCTCTAGCAATTCCTTGATAAACTATAGATGAATATACAAATCTATCACATAAGACTACCTTCCCTTCAGCAATTGCAGGCTTTATTACCTCTTTTATAAGTTGAGCTCTCGCCGCAGCATATAGTAAAGCCTCACACATATTATCCATTTCTTGGTTGCCATTATCTAAAATTACCGCCCTAATTTTTTCGCTAATTTTAGTTCCTCCAGGTTCTCTCGTTCTTATAACTTCAATACCCTTATCTACAAAATATTTCTCTAATAATTCTATTTGTGTAGATTTTCCACTACCATCTGGACCTTCTAATGCTATTAATAACCCTTTATTCAAAAAACTTACCTCCAAACTTATCTTTTCCTATAGTTTCTTTGCTACTTTATTATAATTAAGTTATTTTCCTTCACTCCTAATAATGTAACATTATTGTTGATATAATATCCTATTATATCAACAATATCTTTTGTAATAATCTCTCCTGGCATTATTAGTGGTACCCCAGGTGGATATGGGACAATAGCTTGTCCGCACACTTTATTTATGGAATCTTTAATACTACACTCAACTTTTTTCATATTTAGAGTTTCCCATGGTAATTTATCTATTAGTGGAATTTCAAACTGCATCGGCTTTATATATTGATCTATTAAAGTATCCTTATTGCACTCTTTTAGTATTCTATAAAGTTTATCAAAATCATCTCTTGTGTTTGAAGTAGCAAAAATCAATACTACATTTCTTGAGTCACTCATTTCACATTGAATCTTATTAGTTTTTAAATAATCTAGTAATAGATGTCCACTAAATCCTTTAGGTACATTTATAATATATCTAGTTTTATCTATATATACCTTATTTCTAGTTGATGAACTATCCTTAATTATATCATGCTCATCTATTATATGATAAAAACCAATGAGATTTATTTTTCTTCTATATTCTTCACATAAATTAATTAATATACTGTAATCCTTACTTCCATACTTCTGTAAATAATATCTACTATAATCCATGGTGGCAAGAAATAAATATGAAGGACTCGTTGTCAAAAACATGCTAGTATAGAAGTTAACCTCATCTAAAAGCTCATCACAATTAACGTGCAAAAATGATGTTTGTGTTAAGCTTGGTAATGTTTTATGAGCACTTTGAACAACCATATCGCAACCTAGCTTAAGCGGATTATCAGGCAATTCATCTATAACTCCAAAATGTGCTCCATGAGCACAATCTATTAATACCTTCATATTATATTTCTTGGCTTCTTTTACTATTTCATCTAACTCTGTACATATGCCATAATAATTAGGGTATGTTAATAATATTCCCCTAGCATCTTGATTTTCCTTTATTAATTTAAATAGATGCTTCTTATTAATTGAAAAAGGAGCATCATATTTTTCACTTACCTCATTCATAACATATATAGGCTTTAACTTACGTAATATTATACTATTGAATACTGATCTATGACAGTTTCTTTCTACGATTATTTTATCCCCTTCTTTAAATGTAGCAAATATCATAATCATGTTTCCTGATGTACTTCCATTAACTAAAAAGTAAGATTTTTTACACCCATAGTAATTAGCAAGTTGTTCTTGTCCTTCTTTTATTATGCCTGTAGGATTATGAAGATTATCTAAACCCTCTACCTCAGTAATATCAAATTTAATGAAATTATCTAATAAAATCTTTCCTTCTTTTGTATCTTCATATGCTTTTCCCATTTTATGTCCAGGCATAGCAAAATAGCTATTTTCTTCTTTTTTATATTTCAATAGTGCATCTACTATTGGTAATCTTGGCACTTATCACTCACTCCTCTTGGTATAAGTTGAACTATATTCTTTTTAATACAGTTCTTATAAAATTCATAAAAATCTGTACTAGTTTCTATTGTTAATAATCTTCTTTCACAGTTCTCACAAATTCTTCGTCCATATATAAGTATACCATTATCTAGAGGCTTTCTGCATATAATACATTCCTTATTCATATTTTTCCCCCTCAAAATTTATCCAATAGAACTTATTATTCTATTATTATATCGTCTTTGAATAAGTCAACTTAGTTAAAATAGAGTAATCCTTCTAAGTTTTATCCCTGTTAAGACTGTCTTAATTATCGCCCCTTATAATATATTTTATTCATGAAATCCTTTTTTTTATTTTGTCCAAAAAAAAAATTTCATCTTATAATTCATACTTTTTCTACTTTAAATAACATCAAGTATACTGTTAATAAATTAATAAACCCATATATCTATTAATCTACATAAATTGTCTAATTTCCTTGTATTTATAAATACTTTTAATAAGAAATTTTTTAGAAATATAGATACTATTAAAACACTATTTATCTATAAATTTGTCACTGGATAATATAGAGATATGTGCACATACTAATTACATAAGGGCAGATATTGATAATATTAGTATCTATAAAATTGTAGGGAGGGTTACAATTGAAACAAAATGTTCTAAGTTTTTTATCTACTATAAAATCTGAAATCCTAGATATTAATAAATTTTTATATGAAAATAGTGAAAACTGTTTTAATGAATATAAATCATCAGATTACATTATAAAACTATTACAAAAATATAATTTTAATATTGAAAAAAATTTCATAGATATTCCAACTGCATTTCGTGCCAGAATTGGACACAGTCATCCTGAGATATGTTTTATATGTAAATATAGTAGTGGAAGTGATGATGGTCATATTTTTGGTAATAATGCCAATGCTACTATGTCTTTAGGTGCAGCCATAGGTTTATCTTCTGTCATTGACAAAATAGGAGGTTCTATTCTAGTAATCGGATGTCCAGGGAAATACTCCAATGGTTCAGAAATTATAATGACAAAAGAAAATGTATTTGAAAATTGTAGTGTAATTTTTGCTCCTCATGTGGATAATATAACATCTATTAATAATACTTCACAAGCATGCACAACCTTACAGCTTGATTATAATAATTTACTTGTTTCTAATGATAATGCTAACCAAAGTTCATTAGATGTTTGTCTACATACAGTACACTTTATAAACGAGTTAGTTAAAAACATCTCAAAAGAATGTTATATGGATCATTTAAATCTTACCTGTGATAATGCATTAGTTGAATATCCTTCATCTGCTAAGGTTAAATTTGAAATTAAATCAAAAGATCATAAGTTATGTCATAAAATCGAAGAAAATATAAGAAGCTATATTAAATGCATAGAAGATATCATAAATATAGATTGCTCTATTAAGCTAATTGAGCTTCCTTGCAAAGAACTTTTAGATAATAAAATAGTAAATAAATTATTTGAAAATAACTTAAAAGAAACTGGATTAATTGAAATGAACTACGGGAAAAAAATGCTATATCCCTTAGGAATTGGTACTGTAAGTCATACTACGCCTACTATATATCCGTCTATATCAATAGTAAATGATCCATCAATTCACTGTCCATCAAAACAGTTTATGGACTTAACATTAACAGAATATGCTCAATGTAATATATGGAAAGCTATTGAAGCCTTAATTTTAACTTCTATAGATTTAATTGAACGCAAAGATTTAATCTATGAAAGCACTACCTCTCTCTCTAAAAACATTTCTAAAACTTTATAATGGAATAAAAGTGAATTCTTATGTAACATACTATATAAAAATTTATATACTAAATCTAATAATGATATACTATGATTTAATAAGTAAAATAAAAAGACTTGTAAACAATATGTTTACAAGTCTTTTTGGAGGCGCCACCCAGATTTGAACTGGGGATAAAGGCTTTGCAGGCCTCTGCCTTACCACTTGGCTATAGCGCCAAACTGGTGGCTCGAGCAGGAATCGAACCAGCGACACGAGGATTTTCAGTCCTCTGCTCTACCGACTGAGCTATCGAGCCACACCTGACCTGGCAACAACCTACCCTCCCACACAGCTTCCCGTGCAGTACTATCGGCCTCTTGATGCTTAACCTTCGTGTTCGGTATGGGAACGGGTGTATCCATCAAAAGCATAATTACCAGATTTGAAAACATTGGTTAAATGTTCTCTCAAAATTACACAGTGAAATTTATTTCGTCTTTATTTAGATCAAGCCCTCGACTTATTAGTATGAGTCAGCTGAACATGTTACC
>NZ_JBQHQR010000012.1:0-130820 GCF_052067195.1 Clostridium sulfidigenes
AAGTATAGATGCCAATGGAACTTAAAAAAGATGACTCCTGTTCAATACAGAAATCATCTTTTATCTTAGGGTCTTTTTATAAAATGTCCTTGACTTAGGGTACATTTTAAAAAGTACATACCTTTTTTATAAACTATTTACAATTTAACTTAATATTAAGCTCCGAATAAGGTTAATAATACACCTGCTGCAACTGCACTTCCTATAACTCCAGATACATTTGCTCCCATAGCATTCATAAGTAAGAAGTTAGTAGGATCTTCCTTTTGACCTACAACTTGAGAAACTCTAGCTGCCATAGGTACTGCTGATACTCCAGCAGATCCAATTAATGGGTTTATTTTACCTTTAGTTAATTTACACATGATTTTACCTACAAGTACTCCTCCTGCTGTAGCTACAGCAAAGGAAGCCACTCCAATTATAACTATTCCTATGGTTTTAGGATTTATAAAGGCCTCTGCTGTTGCAGTTGCTCCAACAGAAAGTCCAAGGAATATAGTAACTATATTTACTAAGGCATTTTGTGCAGTATCTGAAAGTCTTCCAACTACTCCAGACTCCTTAAATAAGTTACCAAGCATTAACATTCCTATTAATGGCAATAAGGATGGTAATAATAAAGTTACCATTATAGTTACAACTATAGGGAATACAATCTTTTCTATTTGCTTAACTTGTCTAAGTTGTCCCATTTTAATTCTACGCTCTTCTTTAGTTGTAAGAGCCTTCATTATTGGTGGTTGTATAAGTGGCACTAGTGCCATATATGAATATGCTGCCACTGCAATAGGTCCTAACAAATGTCCTGCTAGCTTATTAGTTAAGAATATAGCTGTAGGACCATCTGCTCCTCCTATAATTCCTATAGATGCAGCTTCTTGTGGTGTGAATCCAAAAAGAATAGCTACTCCAAAAGCAAAGAAAATACCAAATTGTGCCCCCGCTCCCATAAGTACACTAGATGGATTAGCAAGTAATGGGCCAAAATCCGTCATTGCTCCTACCCCTAAGAATATAAGCGGAGGGAATATTTCCCACTTAACTCCTCTTGATAAGTAATATAACAATCCTCCTACTTCCTTACCTACTGGCTCAGCCATGATATTACCTAATGGTATGTTAGTAAGTAACATACCAAAGGCTATAGGTAATAACAAAAGAGGTTCAAATTTTTTACCAATTGCTAACCATATGAAAACTAAAGATACTCCTATCATCACTGCTTGCTGCCATGTTAAGGCCGCAAACCCAGAAGAGGCAAACAAATCCTTAATTACTTCAAAAACATTCATTTAAGTTGACCTCCTATTATCCAATAACAGCTAATATATCTCCAGTATTAACTGCGGCTCCTTGTGTTACATTTATCTCTACTACAGTTCCATCTGCTGGAGCCATTATTTCATTCTCCATCTTCATAGCTTCAAGTACAAAGAGAACCTCTCCTTGTTTAACTGTTGCCCCTTTAGTTGCAAGTACCTTAACTATTGTTCCTGGCATTGGTGCTTCTACCTTTGCACCATCTGCTGTTGATGCAACTGGTGATGCAGCTGGAGCTTGTGCTGGAGTTGATGATGCCGCTGGAGCTACTGGTTGTGTTGGTTGTACTGGTTTTGCTGATGCTATTGGTGCTGCTGGTGCTACTGGTGTAGCAAATTCACCCTTTACCTCTTCTACTTCTACTTGATATAAACTTCCATTAACTGTAATATTATACTTTTTCATACGAAATATCCTCCTAACAATGCTTCTATTTAATAGAAGCACTTCTCCAACTTGAATTATTATTAATCCTTTTTATACTCTTTATATTTAGTTCATCTAGTGGTTTACCAGTATGAGCAGATAGTGATGCCATTATAGCTGCCACTAACTCATATTCTTTATTAATATCTACTGCTTGCACAGTGTTATCAACTTCACTTACCGTAATTGATTCTTCTTTAGGCTCATCATTAGTATTGGATTTCTTTTTATAATCTCTTCCTAATAAAAAGCTCTGTAACTTAATTATTAGCATAAGTGCTATTAATACTCCAAACACTATTATCATAGCAATGGCAGATACACCTAATGCAAAGGATAAATTATCTAGAGTGAAGTTTCTGAATAATGTTTCTTTCATATCTTATTCCTCCTAAACTAGTGTACTACCATGTGTTTTAGGATATTTTAATTCTCTTTTACTTTGTAACATATCTAGCATAGCAAATATCCTTTGCTTGCTTTCGCTTGGTTTTATTACATCATCTATAATTCCCATTTTAGCTAAATTATATGGAGTTGTTACTTCATCATAATATTTAGCAATTACATCTTTTTCCCCTTGTTTATGATCCTCTGAGTTAAATATCTCATCTCTGTGCAATCCTTTTATATATTCTTCTGGATTTGTTAAACATACCTTTGCTGTTGGCCAAGCCATTGTAACATCAAAAGCTGATTCTCTTGAAGCCAATACTTCATATCCAAGGCCATATGCTTCCCCAATAACTAAAGAAACCTTTGGAACTGAAGCATCAATTAACGAATACATAAGCTTTCCTATATTTTTAGCAAGTCCATTATTTTCTTCTTCTAAAGAAACTGATGCTCCTTTGGTATCTACTAAACTTAAAATTGATATGTTGAAACTGTCACATAATTTTACAAAACTTGCAACTTTATTTGCTCCTAAATTATCAATTTCTTTATTGCTAGAGTTTAATATAACTCCAACTGTCAAACCGTTGATTTTTCCCAGTACAGTTCTAAAGTTTGCAGCAAATCCTCCATATATCTCTATAATACTATCTACATCAGTTATAGTATTTAATATTTCATCTAAGGAATAATTGTCCTTTTCAACCATTTCATCAAGATTTAGCTTACTTAAATTTAAATTTAAATCTTCATTACTAACAGTAGGTAATTCTAAATTATTTGATGGCATATAAGAAATTATATTTCTCACAACTTGGAATGCTTCTTCTTCAGTAGCAGTATTTATGTGCGCATTACTATTTTTATTAGCACTTACTCCATTGCTCACCATTGATTTATCCACATATTTACCTTCTTTTTCAGTAAGCTTCCCTAAAGAAGATACACTTAAATCGCTTATTTCATCTACAGCAACCACTATATCACTCATTGTACCAATTAATGATGTTATCCCATTACAAGGACCACATATAATTGATATTCTTGGAACTACACCACTTAACTTAGCATACTTATTTAAAACTAATCCATAGGAACCAAGTAATTCTATTCCTTCATTTAATTTTCCACCTATGGAATCAATAACTTGAACTACAGGAGCACCTATTTTAGCAGCATTATCAAGAATATTTATTATTTTTCTTCCCATAGCTTTTGTAAAAGTTCCACCTTCAACTGTATAGTCACAACTATATATAAATACTAGTCTACCATTTACAGTTCCGTGACCAGTAATTACACCGGCTCCATTGTCTGAAACAAGAGCACCAATTTCTACAAATGTTCCTTCATCTAATAATGCAAGAACTCTTTCTCTCGCTGTAAGTTTATTTAGGTTGTGTTGCATTTGCAATTGACTATCTCCACCACCTAAATGTGATGTCTCTTTAAGCGAATTAAACACTTCAAGTTTATTCATTTTACTGCCTCCTGACATATTAACTTTACCGTATATAATAATAACACATTTAACACCATTTGTATATATTCATTGCAAGTTTTAATTCATTTTTCTGTGAATTTCTTATTTAAAAATTCCTACAATTAAGATAATCTTAGTTATAGTATTCTGTTTAAATAAATTTTAATTCCTGTCTATTAAAATTTATAAAAAAAACTAATCCTATGAAAATCATAGGATTAGTGAATAAACTTTAATTTTTAATTATATCTGATTAATTGTTAAGCTGATTAATATATAATCTAATTTAAATTTAAAGAATTTAGAATAGACCTTCTATAGTTCCATCTTCATGAATATCTATTTTATTTGCAGCAGGAACCTTTGGAAGTCCTGGCATAGTCATTATAGTTCCTGTTAAAGCAACTATAAAACCTGCTCCATTTGATAATTTAACTTCTTTTACAGATATATTAAATCCTGTTGGTCTTCCTAATAAAGCAGGATTGTCTGAAAGAGAATTTTGAGTTTTAGCTACACAGATAGGTACTTTGTGAAGTCCTAATTTTTCGATTTCACTAATCTGTTTTTTAGCCGATGCTGTAAACTCAACATCATCTGCTCCATAGATTTCCCTTGCAATAACTTTTATTTTTTCTTTAATGTCGAGTTCTTCATTATATAATACTTGGAATTTACTTTCTTTATTTTCAATAGTTGAAATAACTTTATTAGCTAAGTCTTTTCCACCTTCTGCTCCTTTTTCCCAAACTTCGGTCAAAGATACTTCTACACCCTTAGCTTTACAGAACTCTTCTATGAACTTAACTTCTTCATCACTATCTGATATGAATTTGTTTATAGCCACAACTACTGGAACATTAAATTTTTGTATGTTTTCTATTTGTTTCTCTAAATTCACAACACCTCTAGATAATGCTTCTACATTTGGAATATTTAATTCATCTTTTTTAACTCCACCATGATGTTTTAATGCACGAATTGTTGCAACTATAACTACGCAGTTTGGTTTTAATCCTCCATACCTACATTTAATATCAAAGAATTTCTCTGCTCCTAAATCTGCGCCAAATCCTGCTTCAGTAATAGCATAATCTCCTAGCTTTAACGCCATTTTAGTTGCAAGTATACTGTTACAACCATGAGCAATATTTGCAAACGGCCCTCCATGAATTATTGCTGGCGTATTATCTAATGTTTGTACTAGATTAGGTTTTATAGCATCTTTCATTAGCATAGCCATTGCACCTTGAACTTTTAAATCTTTACAATATATTGGATTTCCATCAAGGTCATATGCCACAAGTATTTTCCCAAATCTCTCCTTAAGATCCATAAGGTTGTTAGATAAACATAGTATTGCCATAATTTCAGATGCAACAGTAATTGTGAATCCATCTTCCCTTAAAAATCCATTAGGCTTGCCACCCATACCAACCACTATATCTCTAAGAGCTCTATCATTCATATCTAAAACTCTTTTAAATATAATTCTTCTTGAATCTATTCGAAGTTCATTTCCTTGATGAATATGATTATCTATAGCTGCTGATAACAAATTGTTTGTTGTTGTAATAGCATGCATATCTCCCGTGAAATGAAGATTTATATCTTCCATTGGTACTACTTGAGCGTATCCGCCACCAGCAGCACCTCCCTTAACTCCAAAAACTGGCCCTAATGAAGGTTCTCTTAATGCTATAACAGCATTTTGGCCTAAACTGCAAAGTGCTTGACCAAGTCCTATAGTTACTGTAGATTTTCCTTCTCCTGCTGGAGTTGGATTAATTGCTGTAACTAATATAAGTTTCCCATCACCCTTATCTTTTCTATTTGCAAGAACATCTAGGGATATCTTTGCTTTATACTTTCCATAAAGATCTAAATCATTTTCAGTTAAACCTAAGGTTTTTCCTACCTCTAAAATCGGTATCATCTTTGAACTTTGAGCAATTTCAATATCAGTTTTCATAAATTAACCCCCCAAGTATTATATTTATTTGTATTATTTTTTTCAAAATTCAGAAATAAATTAAGCTATGATAACTATAAATATAGTTGTCTCAATAGTTTCTTCAATACACTTCTATTTTCAAGTTCATTATAACATAATTACTTTTATAAAAAAAGCACAGCAATAGCTGTGCTTTTAAAACAATGTATTAACTTTCTTTATATGTGTTACTCTTATTATTTGAAACTTCTTCTATCTGATTTTCATCTGTTGACACTTCATCATTAAGAGTTTCTACATTCCAATCCTTAAACTTATCATTAGAACTAATACTATTCTCTTCTACAGGAGCATCATTTTCCGCTTTTGGAGAATCTACCACTACTTTTTCCGCATCGAATTCTGCAAGAGTTTTCCCTTCCATTATTGCATTAAACTCTTCTGCAGTAAGTTTTTCTCTTTCAAGTAGAGCTTTTGCAACATCATGAAGTTTATCTATATTCTCTTTAAGAATAGTTTCTGTTCTCTCATAAGCCTCATCAATTAAAGCTTTAATTTCTCTATCTATCTTAGATGCAACCTCTTCAGAGAAATCTCTTGTTCTTCCAAAGTCTCTTCCCATGAATACTTCACCATCATCTTTTCCAAAAGATATAGGTCCTAGAGCATCTGTCATACCATATTCCATAACCATCTTCTTAGCTATTGATGTAGTTCTATCTATATCATTTTTTGCTCCTGTACTTATATCTCCAAGAATTAAAGCTTCAGCGACTCTTCCGCCTAAAAGACCAACCATATCATCTCTAAGTTTAGACTTAGATGTATATGCTGTATCTTCATTAGGTAGATGTAAAGTATATCCTCCTGCCATACCTCTTGGAATAATACTAATTTCATGCACAGCGTAAGAATTAGGTAAGTATTTAGATACTACTGCGTGACCAGCTTCATGATATGCAGTTAAATTCTTATCTTTCTCACTAATAACTCTAGATTTCTTTTCTGGTCCAGCCATTACTCTAGTTATAGATTCTTCTAACTCTTCCATAGTTATAACTTTTCTTCTAGCTCTAACAGTTAATAAAGCAGCTTCATTCATTAGATTTTCAAGGTCTGCCCCAGTAAATCCTGGTGTTCGCTTTGCAAGTATTTTTAATTCTACATCTTCATTTAAAGGTTTATTCTTAGAGTGAACTTTTAATATTTCTTCTCTTCCTTTAACATCAGGTACACCAACAACTATCTGTCTATCAAATCTACCTGGTCTTAAAAGAGCTGGGTCTAAAATATCTGGTCTATTTGTAGCTGCTACCATTATTATGCCTTCATTTACACCAAATCCATCCATTTCAACAAGAAGTTGGTTTAATGTTTGCTCTCTTTCATCATGGCCTCCACCCATACCAGCACCTCTTTGTCTACCTACAGCATCAATTTCATCTATAAAGATTATACAAGGAGAGTTCTTTTTCGCTTGTTCAAATAAATCTCTAACTCTTGAAGCTCCAACTCCCACAAACATTTCAACGAAATCTGACCCTGATATACTGAAAAACGGAACTCCAGCTTCTCCAGCTACTGCTTTTGCTAAAAGAGTTTTTCCTGTTCCCGGAGGACCAACTAATAGTACTCCTTTTGGAATTCTAGCTCCTACTTCCATATATCTCTTAGGATTTTTAAGAAAATCTACTATTTCTTCAAGCTCTTGCTTTTCTTCATCAGCTCCAGCTACATTTTTAAAGGTAACCTTTTTATCGCCTTCTAAAGGTACAGCCATCTTAGCTTTACTTTTACCAAAGCTCATAACCCCGCGGCCGCCTCCGCCTCCGCTTCCACTCGATTGATTCATAAACATTACCCAAAATAACACTACCATTCCTATCACAAGAAGCGTAGGTAAAATTCTCATCCAAACTGGAACTGTAGCAGGTGGATCATATTTTTCATTCATATTAGGGTTTGGATTTTCTTTAAGTATTTGAGAATACCTTGATTGTAAAATATTTACACTGAATTCAGTACCATCACTTAATTTACCCCTTACTGATGTACCATCAGACGATGTTTGTATGGCTGATACTTGTTTTTGTTGCATATATTTTTCAAATTCTGTTACACTTATTTCTTTTAAAGTTCCTGTACTATCGAATAATGATAGTGCAGAAAATATAACTAGTATTAATACTAAAAACCAAATTGTTGCACTAGAAATTTTTTTCATTTAAAGCCCCCCTCTCTCTACGGTTCAATATCACTAAAAATTCTATCATATGAGTTTTTCCTTTACAACATCAATAATATTAATTATTAATGAACTACTATTCTATTCTATTTTAAAAATAAATAAGATTATATCTATATAGTATAAAACTTTACTACTTCATATATACGTGTTCATCTAATATTCCTATATAAGGAAGATTCCTATAAATTTCAGCATAGTCAAGACCATATCCTACTAAGAAATAATCCGGAACATCAAAACCAAGATACTTAACATCTAGTTCTTCCTTTCTTCTTTCAGGTTTATTAAGTAAACAAGCTATTTCAAGACTCCTTGGATTTCTAGCACCTAAGTATTTCATAAGATATTTAAGAGTTACTCCACTATCTATAATATCTTCTACTATCAACACATCCTTGCCTTTTATTTCAAAATCTAAATCCTTTATTATTTTTACTATTCCTGAAGATTGTGTAGCGTCTCCATAGCTAGATACAGCCATAAAATCCATCTTACATGGTATAGTTATGTTTTTCATTAAATCAGACATAAACATTACTGAACCCTTTAGAATACCAAGTACAATTAAATCTCTCCCTGCATATTCCTTTGATATTTCAGCCCCTATTTCTTTAATTTTTTCTGTCAAAACCTCTTCAGTTAATAAAACTTCTTTAATGTCCTTATTCATGTTTTTCCTGCCTTTCCACACTTACTTCTATAATTTTTTTTACTCCTTCATGGATTTTAAATTTTTCACTTATTTTATATCCTATTATCCATGAAATATCTTCATCAAAACAAAGCAGAGGCACAAAATCTCTTTCTTCTCTTGGAATCTTTAAGTCTATAAATATGTCCTTTAACTTCTTACTACCTTTCAGTCCAAGAGGAGAAAATCTATCCCCATTCCTTCTAAATCTTAATGTTATATGTTTTATATTAGTACCATTAAAATATTTTATGTTATCATTAGATTTAAAATTCATTTTTTTGTCACTATCTATATATCTTATATATACTTTAAGTCCTAGCTCTTCAATATAATTATTACCCATATTAAGATTTATAATAGTATCTATATCAACTTTACATTGTTTTTTTTGCCTTGTTATTTCAATATTACCGTATACATTCTTGATTAATATTTCTTTTGGAACAATTGTAAACTTTCCTGTACCAGATTTTTGTAAGTTTATAATATTATCGATATGTATGCTTTGAATATTATTTATATCCCCTTTAACTTCTAATAGAGCTTTTCTTATCACTCTACTTACTAAAGATGGATGAAGATAAAATACATCTTTATATATTATAACCTTATCTTCTCCTATATCACAATATTTTTGAAAAACTTTGATTGCATTTTCTTGAATATAATCCTCATCACGTTTGATAAGTTCACACATTCTATTTAAGGTTGTAATTATATCCGCGTTAAAGTTTTGTTGTATATAAGGTATCAACTCTAATCGGATCTTATTTCTTGAATATATAGGCTCATAATTTGTTTGATCTATTCTAGCCGGAAGATTGTTTTCTTTACAGTAACCCTCGATTTCTTGTCTGCTCACATTTATTATCGGTCTTATATATACTTTATCTCTTACAGGTTTAATTCCTATAAGCCCTTCTATTCCAGTTCCTCTCATTAACCTCATAAGTACTGTTTCTGCTTGATCATTAACATTATGAGCTAATGCAACTTTATTTGCATTAAGCTTTTTTAGAAGCTCTTCAAAAAATTCATATCTAGCATCCCTACCAGCCATCTCTGTGGAGATATTGTTTTCACAAGCTATTAAGTTTATATCTACAGACTTGCTAAAGAATTCAATTTGATTTTCTTTGCAAAACCTTCTACAAGTAGCTTCATCCTCATCTGATTCACTACCTCTTAACATATGATTCACGTGAGCTGCATATAGTTTTATATTATAATCATCTATTAACGTAGACAAAACATGCAATAAACTTATAGAGTCAGGACCTCCAGATAATGCAACTATAACTTTGTCTCCTTTATTTAACATTCCATTTTCTTCAATAGTTTTGATAACTTGATTTCTCATACTATTATTATGTACTTTCGGCCACTCTTTATCTCCCATAAAAACACTTCCTAAAAATATAGTTTTAAGTCATAATATCATAAATGTAAGAATTTTAAAACAAATATAATAAAAAAATGAAGAAATGTTTACACACCTCTTCACTTTTTTTATTATAACCATTATAAATTAGCTATAATTAACTTTCCAATTTACTTAACCCAAATTAAGCTGTGTGAACTCTAGAAACCATAACTGTCATATCATCCTTAACCTTATTTTTTCCTATTCTCTTCGCTTCATTAATTATACCCTTAGATAGTTCCTCTGGACTCACATTATCATTTCTACATAAATAATCCAATATCCAATCTATCTTTCCACTAGATTCTTCATCACAGTCTGTAACTCCATCTGTTAACATAACAATCAAATCGCCATTTTTTACTTTCTTACTATGAATCTCTATATCTGCTTCATCTAGTATTCCAATAGGTAAACTTCTAGATTTAATAATATCTATGGTATCACCACTCTTTACAATACTAGCTACTGCTCCCACCTTCATAAAATCTACTTCTCCACTATACAAGTCAATTGCACTTAAGTCTACTGTAGAGAATTTTTCATCCTCTGAAAATTTAAGGCTCATTATAGAATTAACTGTATTTATAGCTGTAGTTCTGCTAAAGCCTGCGCTTGTAAATTTCTCAATTAATTCAACTACAGCCTTACTTTCTCTTCCTGCCTGTGGACCTGAGCCCATTCCATCACTAATAACCATCATGTAACTACCATCATATCCTTCTCCAAAGTTAAAATTATCTCCAAAGATAGTTTGTCCATCTTTGCATGCCCTAGATACGCTAGTAGTTACTCCAAACTTAGGTACTTCTTCAAACATAGCTGTACACTTATTAGTTACAGGATTAATCTTACAACCGTCGGCTTTTAATTTCATTTTATAATCCACACAATCATTAATTAAAGGTAGTATTTTTTTTACACATAAATTTCTTCCATTACAAGAATTACAGGTTATCTGTATATTTAATCTTTCATTCTTGTCTTTTATTGCAAATACATCATCAGCTTCTATATCGTACTTTTCAAGAATTCTCATAATCTTTTTTTCTGAATCTTTATCTTCATTAAAGTCTGCTGAAAACTCTTCCATAATCTCATCTACAGACTTAGCCATGTTATTGAATTGATTTGCAATTAGCTCTCTGCCCTCCGCTAATCTACTTCTCCACATTTCACTTATAATAAATTTATTTATAATATCTTCTGTATTTCTTATTAGCGAAGCCTTCCTTATACATTTCTTTTCTAATAACTGTGGAAAAATGTTAGTTTTATTCTGAGCACTTTCTAAAAGTTCTCCAAAAGCCTTATAGGTATTTATCATTTCTCTTCCCCAACATATTCCACATGTATCACAGCTATTACATACTCTATTAGCTAAATTCTCTATAAGCCCACTACTTTTAGTACTCATATCTAGCTTATCATTATCAGCTAAATTATTCAACGTACCAGCCATATTTAGAAGCACTTCAGAAAATTTATCTAACCTATCTGTGAAAATTCCTTTTACTTTATTAGCATATCCTTCTTCATATCTTTTGCTTTTTTTCTCTACATCTAACTCCCCAGATATAGTTTCATATATACCATTAGGTATAACTATAAATAACGCTGTAGATAAAATCCCTTCTGCCAATATAAATTGTGAAATTCCTTCTGGTATATAAGTAGCTATATATATCTTCATTATGCAAAATACTATAAATGATGCTAAAGACGAAATCAACTTTCCACCTTCTCTAAATATCCCTGAAGTCAAGGCGCATACTCCCAATACTGTTGCATAACCAAAAATATTCTGACTAGACATTCCCACAATTACACCCATCGCAATTCCTGCTGTAGCACCTATGCTTGTACCACAAACATAGCCTATAATAGATACAACGGCAATGCTTAATACACTTAAAATTGATATATTGAAAACTTCAATACCCCAAGTACCTGCAATTATTAAAGCTATTAATATACTCATAGAAACTATTTCTTCATTTGAAAATAAATGCTTTGTTCTTATGTTTTTAAAACTATTAATACTATACTCCAGTATTAAGTAAACAGGTATTATGCTTACTCCTTCTAATGCAGTATTTCCAAGTGCCAACAGTAGTGTATACTGATTCACTAACATAGTATATGCAAAAATCATTATTAAAGTTGCTCCTATAATAACAAACTTTTTAATATTCCTTTTTATAAAACTATTTAAAATTAAACATATTATAACCAAAGTTGGAACTATAGTTATATACATTAAGGAATTCTCTACTACACCTATTGTAGTTATGTAGCCCAATATAGATCCAAGTCCAACAAATAAAGATAATTTGTTATCCTCTAAGAATAGTATTGTAAGTAAAAATGCAATCCCAAAAGGTGCAGATTTGTTTATCATTATTACTCTACTAACTAATATAGCAACACAGAAAAACACAATACTCTTCGCTACTATTTTTGCTCCGTCACCATCCCTATCATTACTAATAACCATACTGCTTTTTACTCTTTTATACGTCCTAATATTTTCTCCATATTGCATAATAATTTCACCCACCTGTATTTTTTTTACAGGTTAATTATATCAATACCTATTGGAAATAAATGTAATATAATGGAGGCTTGCATAAGGAAATTTATTACAATAAACTCCATTTTACCTCTGTTTTCATTTTTAGTTTATGGTTCTAAATTATTAAGTTATTCCGCTTATAGTATGACTTTAGTAAATTTATACCTCTTAATTTTCTTATCTTCGTATATTATATTTTTATGTCATGAATAATAATTATAAAAGGTTTCATGGGGAAAATATTTTTCATATAAATATAATTAATTAATATACTTATATTTATATTCATTTTTGAAATCTATTTATAAATTCAATTCATTAAACTTTATTATAAATTAAATAATCTTATTTAAAAGAAAAAAGTGGATTGAATATATATTCAATCCACTTTTATGGTTGCGGGGGCAGGACTTGAACCTACGACCTTCGGGTTATGAGCCCGACGAGCTGCCAACTGCTCCACCCCGCGTCATTTGGTGCTGAAGACCGGAATCGAACCGGTACGGTGTTTAACCACCGCAGGATTTTAAGTCCTGTGCGTCTGCCAGTTCCGCCACTCCAGCATATTACTTGGCAATTTATTTATTTTAAAAATATGGTAGCGGAAATAGGACTTGAACCTACGACCCTTCGGGTATGAACCGAATGCTCTAGCCAGCTGAGCTATTCCGCCATATGGTTGCGGGGGCAGGACTTGAACCTACGACCTTCGGGTTATGAGCCCGACGAGCTGCCAACTGCTCCACCCCGCGTTATTTGGTGCTGAAGACCGGAATCGAACCGGTACGGTGTTTAACCACCGCAGGATTTTAAGTCCTGTGCGTCTGCCAGTTCCGCCACTCCAGCATATTACTTGGCAATTTACTTATTTTAAAAATATGGTAGCGGAAATAGGACTTGAACCTACGACCCTTCGGGTATGAACCGAATGCTCTAGCCAGCTGAGCTATTCCGCCACATGGTTGCGGGGGCAGGACTTGAACCTACGACCTTCGGGTTATGAGCCCGACGAGCTGCCAACTGCTCCACCCCGCGTTATTTGGTGCTGAAGACCGGAATCGAACCGGTACGGTGTTTAACCACCGCAGGATTTTAAGTCCTGTGCGTCTGCCAGTTCCGCCACTCCAGCATTTGTGTCATCACCTTTCAGCGACAATATTTATTATATGGTATATTATTAACTATGTCAACAGTATTTATATAGTTTTTTATATTTTTTATTTATTTCTTCTTCACTTATTATAACTAAATGTAAAAAAAGCTAGGGTTTAATTTAACTGACATTAAAATAAATAAGAGTGCTTAAAAAGCACTCTTTAATCCTTTCGGTATAAAGCTTAATTATATCCTTTTCTGCTATATCCTCTACCTTTTCCACCATCTTGGTGTTTTTTAAGATCTTGAAATCTTTCTTCACTATCTTTTAAGAATTTTGACATCCTGTCTTCAAAACTTCCTGAACTTGTAGTTTTAGATTTTTCCTTTTCCCAATCTATATCTACGGGTTTAAAAGATTTTTTTGGTGTACCAGCTTGCTTTATGGATAAGCTCATCTTACCATTATCATCTACAGAAATGACTTTAACTTTAACCACATCATTTTCTTTTAAATGATCATGTACATTCTTAACAAATACATCAGATACTTCCGATATATGAACTAAGCCTGTTTTCCCTTCCACTTCAACAAATGCACCAAAGTTTGTGATATTAACTACTTTACCTTCTATAATGCTTCCAGCCTTTAAGGTCATATTGAAAAGACCCTCCTTAAATTTATAATTTAAATTTATATATACTATAACTAATAATAATTAGTCATAGTAATTTTCACTTTATTTACTGTCTATTACAGGAGATTCTCCTTCTTTAATTAACCCAAGCTTTTCCCTTGCAAGTTTTTCTATATACCGACTATCTTGTGATAGTTTAATCTCATCCTGTAACTTTTGATTCTTTTCTTGTGCTGCTTGTAACTCCGAAGTATAGTTATCAATATCTTTATGTTGTCTAAACATTATTATTTGTTGATTTATAAATGTAAAGCCTACGTAAAGAGCTATAAGTAAAAGACCTATCTTTTTTATGCTGAATTTCTTCATATCGATTTTCCTTCCTTATTACAAATAGTAACATGTCATAGGTTTTATTTTCAAGTAGTCAAATTAACCTATAGCTATATTGTAATTTGAATTTTTATTTTCTTCAACCCTTAATATTATAAATTTTATATTTTTTTTGTTATTTTGCTGAAAATAATTCTTATAGGATAGAATATATAATAAAATATTACTCTAAAAAACGTTAATATGGCATTTAATATGCTTCCGTATGCTAATATAAATATATTACTAAATAGTTTAAAGTATATAAATAATCCAATTAAATTATATACAAACACATTAAAGCTCATGTAAGCATAGTTTGTATACATCATAAAAATAAATACTATAATGCCAGTTAATATCCAGAATAGCATATCCTGTATTGCTGTTGTGATAGTCCCCGGCTCTTCAAAACCTCTTATTACTCTATATACATCAAAGAAAATACCAACTAGCATTCCACTAAGTAAGGAGAATATAAACAATGCTATTTGCCTACCCATATCAAATATCATAACTCAATCACCTAAATATTTTAGAAATAATACTATTTCGCTTCTTTGGTCTCTTTTCTTCACTTGTATATACTACATAAGATATTTTCCCTGTTATTACCACATCTCCATTTTGAACATCTAGCTTGGTCATCTTTAATTCTTCACCTCTGATATCCATATCTCCCAACACAGTTATTATAAGTATCTGTTCATCATTGAAGCTTAGTATTTCTAAAACTCCATCTAAAGTCATCTTTTTTCTATTTTCTAACGCAATAAAACTCTTTTTATTTTCTACCGACATATCTTTATTTGGTTCCATAATATCCCCCTTAAACCTAAAAACATATTAGCTTTCTATAAAGATATATTCATTTAAAAATATTTTATGCTACTATTTATTCCTTATCCTCTTCCCCACTGATTATTTCATACATATTCTTAGCCTCTTCTTTATTAACATGATTAGCAATATTTATAATTCTTGCTTTTAATAATTGATTTGCAAATTGAATTTCTATTATATCATCTTCTTTTATAGTAGTACTTGGTTTTGCTACTTTTCCATTTATGGATACTCTACCATTTTCACATACATCTTTAGCAACAGTTCTTCTTTTAATTATTCTAGAAACCTTTAAATATTTATCTAATCTCATAGTTGCCTCCTTAAACTATATAAAAATTTTAATGAAATTATACTTTATCCTGTATCCCTTTGAATAGAAGAAAAAACCCAGAACATTTCTAGGCTTTTTCAAGTAATTATTTATTTACTATGTCTTTAAATTCTTTTCCAACTTTGAAAACAGGAACTTTAGATGCTGGTATTTGTATTTCTTCTTTTGTTCTTGGGTTTCTTCCTACTCTAGCAGCTCTTTCTCTAGTTTCAAAAGTACCAAATCCAACTAGTTGAACTTTCTCTCCACCTTCAAGAGCCTCTTCAACACTCTCTATAAATGCTTTTAATACCGCCTCGTTATCTTTTTTTGTTAGTCCTGACTTTTCAGCCATTTTTGCTATTAATTCTGATTTGTTCACAATAGTACCTCCTTAATGTTAATTTTACGTAATTTATATTTTAATTACATAAAATAATACTTACAATATTCTTACAAGTTACCTAGAATCCTTCTTTTTCTTGAAAAAATTTATCTTTTTGTTGATAAATTATACTTTTTAGATTCACTCCAAAGGGTTTCCATTTCTTCTAATGTCATTTCCTTCATGTCAATACCCTTTTTAATGCCAGATTCCTCAATAAATTGGAAGCGTTTTATAAATTTATCTATAGTATAATTTACTGCAAATTCTGGGTCAATGTCAAGAAGTCTTGCAATATTTACTGTGGCAAAGATTAAATCTCCTACCTCTTCCTGTATTTTTGACACATCTGAATTTTTATATACATCTTTTATCTCTTGTAATTCTTCTATAACTTTCTCCATAGCTGGTTCTACGTCATCCCAGTCAAACCCTACCTTACCAGCCTTTTTTTGAACCTTTTCTGCTCTAATAAGTCCGGGCATACAACGTGGAACATGTTTTAATTCATCGGTATAGCTAGTAAATTTCTTTTCTTTAACTTTAATTTCATCCCAGTTCTCCAATATTTCATCTGTATCTTTAACTCTTACATCTGAAAATATATGTGGATGCCTACTTATCATTTTTTCAGTTATAGCTTCTACTACATCATTTATGTTGAAATAACCCTCCTCCTTACCAATTTGAGCGTGGAATATTACTTGAAAAAGTACATCTCCTAACTCCTCAATAAGTTTATTATCGTCCATTTCGTCTATAGCTTCAATAACTTCATAACATTCCTCAATTAAACCTCTTTTTAAAGATTCATGAGTTTGTTCTAAGTCCCACATACATCCATTTTCACTCCTAAGAGTAGACATCACATTAATTAAATCCTTAAAATCTTTAGGACCTTTAAGATCTTTAGGAATATATATGGAAGTTAAATAATCAATATCCTCTTGTCTATCTAAATCATATAGTTTAATTTTTCTTATACTTTCTTCTCCTTGTATGCCTGCTGCTCTTACAAAGTATATATCACTATCATCACTATAATATTCACATAGAGCTAACTTCACTTCAGAAGCAATAAATTTGTTATACACCTGGGTTATTATTACTCCTAATCTCTTATCCATAACCTGTTCCCTTATATCAAAGGCATCTATTATTTTTACCCCTTCTATTGGATCAATCCTTAAGCTCTCTATAACTGCATCTACAAAGCTTACTGATGGCATTAATCTAGCTTCTATTCCATTCTCCTTGCAGAGTTCTAATAATATAGTTACAGATTTTTCTGCAACTAAGGGATGACCTGGAACTGCATATACTAAGTCTCCTTCTTGCTGATAAATTTTTATAAGATCCTCTGCAATTGCCTTGTATATATGGTCAAAATTATTATATTCTTCATAAAAATTATCATAGGTATTAAACTTTACACCCATAGATTCTAAGTATTTAACATTAGGATGTTTTTCTGTTCTAAAGTATATATTTTTATTACTTTTCAAAATTTCTAGTACACCTATGGTTAAAGCATCTTTAGAACCAGGTCCTAAACCAACCACTGTAATCATTTGAATCTACTCCTCTTTTAGTTTTTAATGAGCTTTCCCTTTATATCTTCAATGGTAAATATTTTAAATACAATCGATAGTATTCCAAATATTACCACACCAAGGAAAATAGCTATTAAGCAAGATATTCCATTACTCTGTGTATAATTATAGACATTATTATATATAAAAACAACAGATATTATCATAATTAATGACACAAATAAAGGTTTTATAACTACTTCATATAGGTTTATCTTTACTTTGAGCAGTTTTTTAACCTCTTTCAAGTTTAAAATGCTAGTTACTGCATATCCAACTATACTTCCAATTATTGCACCATATATATTAAATCTAGAGTTACTTACTAAAACATAGGTAATGATTACCTTAAATAGACACCCTATAGCAAGATAATATACCGGTTTCATATATCTACCACAACTTTGTAAAAGCGATGTAGTAGTCTGTGTTATTATAATTAATGGTATTGATAAAGATAATAGTTTAAGTATTTCATGCCCTGCTACATCCCCCATAAACACTAATCCCATAATAGGTTTTGAAAGATAAAATAACCCTAATGCACTTGGAATACCTATAACAAAAGATAACTTAAATACCATGTTTACCCTTCTGTATAATTCATTTTGATTATGCATAGAATATACCTCTGATATTATAGGTACTAAAGCTGAACATAGAGCAATAGAAAGTGCCAGTGGGATATTTTGAAGAGTCATAGCCTTACCTGTAAATTGACCATATAATATGGCACTTTCTTGAATAGTATAACCTGCTAACAAGAGTCTTTGAGGTACTATTATAGAATCAATTAAAGCCATAATCGTTCCAACTGCAGCTCCTACAGATATAGGAAATGCTGCTTGTACTAAGTTTGATAGTATTTTATTACTCCTTTTCACTTTTAATTTATAAGACTTTGATCTAACAAATAAATATTTTATTACCAAGTAAATGCTTCCCAGCAATCCTCCAGCTACCGTTCCAAATGCAGCTCCTGCTGCTGCATATTCAATTCCTTTAGGAAGTAATAAATATGCACATATAACGCCAAAAACCACCCTACCTATCTGTTCTATAATTTGAGATATTGCAGTATTATTCATATTCTGAAGTCCCTGGAAATATCCTTTAAATGTACACATAATACATACAAATATAGGTGCTGAGGATATAATCATAAAGGATTGATATGACTTATTATCCCACCTTAAGATATTTATAATATTATCTCCAAAGTACAACATTAAAAATGATATTATTATCCCAAGTGGAATCATTATTTTAAGAGTATCCTTAAGTACCTGTTTAACAGCATTGGTATCGTTGCGCGCATTATACTCTGATATTAATTTTGACATAGCAATAGGTACTCCCGATGCTATTGCTACAAAAGTCATATATATAGGGTACGACATCTGATAATATCCCATCCCTTGGTCACCAATTAATCCTTGTATTGGTATTCTAAAAAACAAACCTAAAAATCGTGCAAAAATAGTAGCTATTCCTAAAATCATAGTTCCTTTTAAAAGCGATTGTTTTTTCATACTTCCTCCTAAAATACTTTGTATAGTTAATAAGTATTTTGATGAGAAACATTTTATTACTTAATGCATATAATATATACCTAATATCAATTAACTTTAACTTATCTAACAATAAAAAAATTGCCATAAGATGTGATTAATATCAATCCTATGGCAATAATTACATATTATACTCTTTATTTAATTTTATCGTATAGATATTTATGCTTTTTAACATTTACTGTTCCATTTGTTTTCCTAAGAATGAAGCTGCTGTTTCCGCAAGCTTTAACTCTAGTTCTCCGAACTTTACATTTTCTTTTGAAACTATAATTACTGTACCTACAGTATCTCCCTCTGCAATTATTGGTGCTACAACTTGTGTTGTATATTCATCTGCTGTCTCTCCATCACATATAGGTATTAGTCCCTGAGAGTTTTTATCTAGAAGAGTAGCCTTACGCATTTCCATAATTTTATCTACTTCATTACTAATCTTTTTATCTAAATAATCTTTCTTTGTCCCACCACTTACAGATATGATTGAGTCTTTATCACAGATTATCACTATATTACCAATAGTTTGATGTAGCGCTTCACTATATTCCTTAGAAAACTCACTCAATTCTTCTATTGGTGAATATTTTTTTAATATAACTCCCCCTTCTCTATCTGTAAATATTTCCAGCGGATCTCCTTCTCTAATTCTTAATGTCCTTCTAATTTCTTTTGGTATTACAACACGACCTAAGTCATCTATTCTTCTTACTATTCCTGTAGCTTTCATTAAATATCCTCCTTATTTATGTAAATAGTATTAATGCTATTATTATCCTTCTTAACGCAAATTTTATACATCCTAGAAATTTTTTCATTAATAAAAAATAAAAAAAAGATTAATGCCAAATATGACATCAATCTCTTTTTACCAATTATTAACTTAGTTTATCTTCATATAATTTTATTTTAGCTTCTTCTTGCCAAGCAGTTACTTTTTCTACCCACACATTATATTTATTTTGTTCTAATAGAACATCCTTAATCGCTCCTTTAACATCTTCTAAAGGCTTAACAGGATACTCTTCTTTATCTAAGCACTTTATAACATGAAATCCAAATTGAGTTGATATAGGAGCCTTAGTATATTCCCCTTTCTTAAGACTTATAGCTGCCATTAAGAAAGTTTTATCATACTGATTGCTAGTATATTCAATCCAATCTAAGTCTCCACCTTTGTCCTTTGTAGCATCTGTACCTTTTTCAGTAGCAAGCTTAGCAAAATCTTCACCTTTATCTAATCTTGCAATTATGTCTTTAGCTTCGTCTTCTGTCTTAACTAGTATGTGTGCTGGCCTAACTTTATTAGGACTTTCAGTATATGAATTTGGATTACTATCATAGTAAGTCTTTATTTCATCATCTGTAACAGTAACATCTTTAACTACCTCTTCATATACAGCATTAGATATTACTGCAGGTTTTAATTCTTCTAAGAAGCTCTCTTCTGTAACTCCAGCTGTTTTAAGAGCACTTTTATACTCTTCATCAGTTTTAAAGGATTTCTTTATCTCATCAAGTTTCTCTTTAGCCTTAGTCTGAACTTCTTCATCAGAAGGCACTACTCCAAGCTTTTCACCATTATTTTTTATGACAATATCATTAACCATAGTATCTAGTATACTCAATCTTTGCTTCTTTATATATTCCATAGCCTCTGAATTTTCTTTATAATTTTCTCCGTATTGAGCCTTTACTTGCTCATAAACCGTACTTAACCTACTGTCCACTTCTCCTAAGGTTATCTTTTCTTTATAAACCTTAGCAACTACTGTCTTATTAATACCTGCCTCTGTTTTTTCTATCATTCCACACCCCACTGCTGAAAGCATTAGTGTAGAAGCCATTAGACCAGCTAAAATCTTCTTTAATTTTATCAATTTATTATCCTCCATTCGGTTTTTTTTAGTTATTATTGCTATTCAATTTTACCATAAAAATACTATTAAATAAATAGTAGCTAAATCTATTTACTCATTGTTGATAAATCCTTAATAATATTTATAAGTATATCTAATAGCTCCTTTTTATTAATATCCTTACTCTTATACACTAGAACTGGAACATCTCCCATTTTAAATGTGATTTGTCTCTTATAATTGTCTAGTATATATTTTACCATTTCAGAAGTTAAGTATGACTTGTCTTTAAAGGTTATCTGTACTTGAATTCCAGTATCCTTTATCTCTAAAACCCCAATTTCTCTAGCAATTGCCTTTAAATACGCTATATTCATTAAATTATAAACACTTTCTGGAATATTAGAGTATCTATCTTCAATCTCCTCAATAACCTCTAACATATGCTCATAGGATTCAATAGATGCAATCTTTTTATATACTTGAATTTTTTGAGTTTCATCCTGTATATAGTTACTAGGAATATATGCATCAATTTTCATATCTACTGTAGTTTCAATAGGTTCCTTATCTACTTCACCTTTTACAATACTTACTGCATCTTCAAGCATTCTGCAATATAAGTCATATCCAACAGCAGACATATGACCACATTGAGCTGCTCCCATTATATTCCCTGCACCTCTTATTTCTAAATCTCTCATAGCTATCTTTAATCCTGAGCCTAATTCTGTAAAGTCTTTTATTGCCTTTAATCTTTTTTCTGCAACCTCTGTTAAAACCTTATCCTTAGTATAAGTAAAGTAAGCATATGCTATTCTATTGGTTCTCCCTACTCTTCCCCTTAATTGATATAGTTGAGATAATCCCATCTTATCCGCATTTGCTATTATCATAGTATTTGCATTCTGAATGTCTATACCAGTCTCTACTATAGTTGTACTTAAAAGTATATCGTATTTTTTATCTACAAAATCTATAATTACCTTTTCCAATTCTCTTTCGGTCATCTGACCATGACCTATAGCAACTCTAGCTTCTGGGACCAACTTTTGCAAATATGTTGCCATATCACTTATAGTTTCAACCCTATTATATACAAAAAATACTTGTCCTCCCCTATTCATTTCCCTAATTATTGCATCTCTTATAAGTTGATCATTAAATTCTACAACGTAAGTTTGAATAGGATATCTTTCTTCAGGAGGAGTTTCTATTATACTTATATCCCTTACTCCTGTTAAAGACATGTGTAGGGTTCTAGGAATAGGAGTAGCACTTAAAGTTAATACATCTATGTTTTTCTTTATTTCCTTAATCTTCTCCTTGTGACTAACCCCAAATCTTTGCTCTTCGTCTACAATTAATAAACCTAGATCCTTAAATACCACACTCTTTTGAAGCAACTTATGAGTACCTACTATAATATCTAAATTTCCTTCTCTTAGAGCATTTAAAGTTTCTTTAACTTGAGACGCAGTTCTAAATCTGCTAATCATTCCTATTTTAATAGGAAAATCTGAAAACCTTTTTAACATATTTTTATAGTGTTGCTCTGCTAGTATTGTAGTGGGTACTAATATAGCTACCTGTTTTCCATCCATAACACACTTAAAGGCAGCTCTAAGCGCAACCTCTGTTTTCCCATATCCAACATCTCCACAAAGAAGCCTATCCATAGGTTTATCGCTTTCCATATCTTTTTTAATATCTTCAATTGCAGTTAACTGATCCGGGGTTTCCTCATATGGAAATTCTCCTTCAAACTGACTTTGCCAAGGGGTGTCCTTGGCATATTTATGCCCTTTTAAAGTATTTCTGATAGCATAAAGCTTAACCAAATCTTCAGCAATATCTTCAACAGATTTTTTTACTTTACTTCTAGCCTTTGCCCATTCACTTCCACCTAATTTATTTATTTTGGGTGATTTGCCTTCACTGCCAATATATTTTTGTACTAAATCTAATTGCTCTACAGGGACATATAAAGTATCTCCTGAATTATATTCTAAAACCAAATAATCTTTTTTATTTCCCTGTACATCTAATTGATTGATACCCTTATATACACCAACTCCATGGTTCACATGTACCACATAATCACCAAGCTTTAAATCAGTAAAGCTTTTTATTTTTCCTGCACCTTTTTTAGTAGTTCTTCTTGTGGCTTTCCTCTTAGATTGACCGAAAACTTCGGAGTCTGATATAACACATATCTTTAAATCAGGATACTCAAATCCTTTAATAGAACTTCCAAAGGTCACCACTACTTCCCCTTGCTGAATGCTAGAAACTAGGTCTTTATAAGTAGCTTCTATCCCTCTATCTCTTAAAGTGTCAATTAATCTTTCTCCCCTTGTTCTTGTACCAGACAAAATTAAAGTTCTATATCCTTTTTTCTTTTTCTCTATTATATCTTCAATAAGCATGTCTAACTGTCCATGATAATCATGGATTGTAATCTGAGAAAATGCTATTAAATTTCTTGGTTTTAATGCATTAGAAGCAGTTCCTAAACTCTGTAAAGTTATAGTTTTACTCACTTCTAAAATTTCTCCAATCATTTCTTTAGGTATTAGTAGTTCTCCTTGTTTCGGTAAAATATTACCTCTACTTAGAAAATTTTCATAATTCTCTTCAAATTCAAAGTATACACTATCCAACTTACCCATAGCCCTATTTACATCATCCACTACAACTAAACTATCCTTAAAGTAGTCTAAAAATGTAGTTTTATTTTTATAAAAATAAGGAATATAGCTATCAATAGTTTCAAAGGTCCAAGTTTCCTCTAGACTCTCCAAATTTGTCTTAACCGTAGAATTTATTCTTTCTAAAGCATCCTTATCTTTAGATTTGTTAAATCTTGATATAGCTCCATCTAATTCCTTTCTAATTTCTTCTTTTGCAAGATTTATAACCCCTTCTGTAAGAATTATCTCTTTAGCTGGAAATATTTCTACTTTATCTACTTTATCTATACTTCTTTGATTGTCTTTATTAAAAGTTCTTATGGAATCAACTTCATCATCAAAAAGCTCAATCCTAAATGGCATGCTACTAATAGGAGGATAAACATCTATAATCCCCCCTCTAACTGAAAATTGACCTATGTTTTCTACAACACTACACCTTTCGTAACCACATTGCACAAGTTTTTCACTCAACTCTCTTATGTCTATCGTACTTTCTAAAGAAATTTCAAATGAAAATTTCTTGAATAGCTCTACAGGAGCATAGGATGCTGCTAAAGCCTCGATAGAAGTTACAACAATACATTTCCCCTCATGAAGAATCTTGTTTAATACTTTCAGCCTCTCCCATCTCAAGTCCCCTGATACAGCTTCTACATTGTAAAAAGTTATCTCCCTCGTAGGAAAATAATATACATCATTACAATAAAAGCTAAGATCTTCATATATGTTTTTAGCTTCCATGTCATTATGAGTTAGCACTAGCATACTTTTTTCTATATCTTCATAAACACCATATAGCAAGTAGCTCTTACCAGATTCCGAAAGACCATGTATGCCTAATGGAAACTTTTCCTCATTTATATATCTCTTTATATCTCTATATTCACTACTTAACTTTAAAGGTGTCATTACTCCTTTTAGTCTCAAAATATCACCTCTTAAACTATTTACTACTTTCCTACATTAAAAGAATTAAATTTATTCATAGCTTGATTAATTCCTTCATTTATGATCACTGATACTGCATCCACTGCTGCCTCAAAAGATTTTTCAATAATCTCTCTATCTTCATTAGAGAATCTTCCTGTAACAAACTCAACTAAGTCATAGGTTGGCTCTCCAATTCCAACTTTAATCCTCGAAAAACTATCAGTACCTAAATGAGAAATTATATTCTTAATACCATTGTGACCGCCTGCACTTCCTTTTCCCTTTATTCTAAGTCTTCCAACTTCTAGACTAATATCATCGTATATAACTATAATATTTTCTACTGGTATTTTATAAAAGTCTATTATACTTCTAACGCTTTCTCCACTTAAATTCATATAAGTTTGAGGTTTTAAAAATATAACCTTTTCATTGGCTATACTACTCTCACCGTATACTCCTTTAAATTTTGTCCTATTTATACTAAAGTTATACTTTTTTTCACACATATCAACTACATCAAACCCTACATTATGTCTTGTTTTATCATACCTATCTCCCGGATTTCCTAATCCCACAACTAAATACATAATTACCTCCAATATATTCTATAACATAATATCTCTTAACATAAAAATAATCTTCTTTGACTATTATACTAGAAGTTTTACCTAAAATAAAATAAAAGTAGCATCCCTAAATGCTACTTTTTATATATTACTCTGAAATCTTTATTTTAAAGTCAACATAATCACCATTTTTGAATACTTTATATTTTATTATCTCTCCACTTTTAAATTTACTCATTATAGAATTTATGTCACTGACAGTATTAACTTTCATACCATTCACTTCAACAATTATATCTGTTGGTCTAATTCCAGCTTCATAAGCTAAACCATTTCTTGTAACTTCCTTTGCATATACTCCATCAATACCATTTTCACTTTGGGAAATAGCCTCTTCGCCATAAACTCCCATATGGTTAATAAGAGAATCTTGCTTATCTAAAATTCCATAGGTAATAGGCTCTAGATCCTCTGCGGAAATATAAAAACTATTTTTTAAAAATTCATTGTGATATGTCATAGTAGTATTATTTACTCCTATAAGTTCTCCATCCAAGTTACATAAAGCTGCTCCAGTATTGATAAACTTAGGAATAACTGAAGTCTTTATCATTCTTAAAGACTCAGCTACTTTAGTTTCTCTATTTTTAAATACTATATTTTCTCTAGTATTTAACACCGTACTTACCTCTATATTTTCATTAAAAGATTTACCTAGAGGATTTCCTACACTAATAACTCTATCACCCTTTTCAATCTTAGTAGAATTTTTAGCTATAGTCATAGGTTGTAATGCATCTCCATTTATTTTAATCATAGCAATATCATAAATACTATCAAATCCTATTATAGATGCATTATATACAATGTCATTGTGTAACTTCACTTTAACACTGGTTGCATCCTCAATACCTAAATAGCTAGTTATAACATATTGTCCATTTTCTATGACAACGCCTACTCCTACATTAGTTTCTTTTATACACTTATCATCTGCAATAACCTTAATAACTGAAACAACAGATTGGGCTGCTTTGTGAGCAGCTGATTGAAGCTTTGAATTAGTGGTATTAACTTCTGCGTCTTTATTATTACCTTGAACATAATAATTTTCGTTTTCAGTATTTACCACTAAAGCTGTAACAGCCCCACCTAAGGAGGCTACAAATAAGCAAAATATAGTAATTGCAACAATTTTACCTTTACGTCTTTTCTTAATTTTGTTAAAGGTTATTTTTGCTTTAACATCCTTATAATCATCATTAAAATTGCTCATAATAGCCTCCTTCCTCTTAGCTCCTTAAGATTATTACATACTCTTCTTTGCTAATTGTAAAGTAAATATAAATTCAACTCCATTTTCTTTATTACACGCCCATATTTCTTCATCATGTAAGCTAACAATCTTTTTAACTATAGAGAGCCCTAATCCTGTACTCACTTTTTGTGTTCTTGATTTATCAACTTTATAGAATCTTTCCCAGATATGTTTAATATCTTCTTCATCTATATTAGATCCCTCATTAAAAATTGATATATTAGCCTTCTTACCTTTTTTTCTACAGGATATTTGTATCAATCCATCTTCTTTTCCATATTTAATAGCATTATCTAAAAGATTAGTTATAACTTGTGTTATTTTATCTCCATCTGTAAGTACCCAGAGTTCACTTCCTTCAAAAAATACCTGTACATCCAAATTTTTATTTCTTATTCTATTTTCATTTCTCAATATGCATATTCTCACTATTTCATTAATGTCCACAGGTACCTTCTCCAGCTTATAAGTACCCGATTCCACTGCTGATAAATCAAGTAAATCATTTATGAGTCTTGTTAATCTTTGTATTTCTTCATAGGCTATATTTAGATAATACTTATGCTTTTCATCAGGAACTACTCCATCTAAAATTCCACCTATAAATCCTTTTATAGATGTCATTGGAGATCTTAACTCATGAGAAACATTTGAAATAAACTCTTTTCTATTTTGTTCTACCTTTTGTAGCGAGTCTGCCATAACATTAAATGCATTTGCAAACTCCTCCATTTCATCATCAGAATGAATTTCAACTCTTTTATCTACATCTCCTTGAGCTATTTTTCTTGCAACCCCACTCATTTCTGATAGTGGATTAACTATCATCTTTTGAGAAAAATAATAAATTACGATACAAGAAGCAATTACAGCGAAAACTGCAGATAACCAAATAATTTGATAAACATTAGAAAGTGATTTATCTAAAATATCTGTTGATACACTAAATAAAGTGGCTCCCATAGATTGCCCTTTAGCATCTTTTACAACTTTCATCATAACGTATACTTTCTCATCCATATAAACTCCATACTCATTAAAAGCATCTATATAATCACTATTATTTATATTTTCCAAATCATCATGAAAAATCTGTTTCCCTATGAGTGGAGTATATTTAATGTTAGTAACTGAATAAACATATCCATTACTATCTACGAGAACTATATCATCATTTATATATGTTGATATAAACTTTATATTTGTAGTTAAATCTTCATATGATGATGCCCCAGTTAAATATTTTGTTGCAATACCTTCAATTATATCTGCCTGTCTAGTAAGATCACTTTGTCTCGTCTTTATAAAATAATCTTGAAACCAAAAGGAAAGAAATGCAGCTAAAATAGTAAAACTTACTGTAATTATAATGGTGTAAGTAACAACCATTTTAGAAAATAAGCTATTTTTCACCATCTATTTCACCTCAAATTTATATCCAACTCCCCAAACAGTTTCTAACTGCCAGTTATCTCCTCCTGATACTTTTTCTCTTAATCTCTTAACATGAACATCTACAGTTCTTGAATCTCCTGGATAATCATATCCCCACACTTCACAAAGCAGTTGTTCTCTTGTAAATACTCTATTTTTATTACTTGCTAAGAAGTGTAATAATTCAAACTCTTTAGGTGGCATTTTAATTTCCTGTCCCATGTATGTTACATTATATGAATTTATATCTATAACTAAATTATCAAAGGTTAACGTTTCTTTACTATCACCCTCTGCAGTATATCTTCTTAGAACAGCCTTAACTCTAGCCATAAGTTCCTTAGGTTCAAAAGGTTTTACTATATAATCATCTGCTCCAAGCTCAAGTCCTAAAACTTTATCAAAAGTTTCTCCTTTTGCAGTTATCATTATAACTGGTGTTTCATTATCCCTTCTTATCCACTTTAGCACATCTATGCCATCCAGGTATGGTAACATAACATCTAAAAGCACTAAATCAGGTTTATAACTAGTAAATGCTTCTTGAGCCTCTCTTCCATCATTGGCCACCTTAACATGGTATCCTGAATTCTCCAAATACATCTTTATTACTTCACATATATTTTTATCATCATCAACAACTAATATCTTTCCTAAATTACCTTCCATTGATATCCCTCCTAAATACTTAAGATATTTTATTTAATTTACGAATATAATTTCTACATAATATCTTTTATAATATTATATAACAATAACTTTAAGTCCAAGTATTTTCTCATTAAAATTAATATTTTTAACAAAATATTTATAAAGTTATGGTTAAAACATTCCTTTTTATACTAAAAATAGGGGAAGAAAAACTTCCTCCCCTAAATAAAACCGAATTACTGTCCAAACTTATTATGAATACATATAATGTTTAATATTATTCATCAAAAAGCTTGCTTACAGAAACTTCTTCATATATTCTTCTAATAGCTTCTGCAAACAACGGAGCTATAGATAATATTTTTATCTTATCAAGCATTTTTTCTTGTGGTAAATGAATACTATCAAGCATAACTAACTCTTTTATCACTGATGCTTCTAGCCTTTCTATGGCTGGACCAGAAAGTACAGCATGTGAACAACAAGCATATACTTCAGTAGCACCCATTTTAACTAAAGCATTAGCACCATTACAAATAGTTCCAGCTGTGTCTATCATATCATCTATTAGTATAACCTTTTTACCTTTTACTTCACCGATTATATTCATAACTTCAGCTACATTAGCCTTTGGTCTTCTCTTATCTATAATAGCTATTGGAGCATTTAATTTATCAGCAAACTTTCTTGCTCTTGTAACACTACCAAGATCTGGTGAAACTACAACTACATCATCACAATCTTTAAATCCTTTTTCTATAAAGTAATCACTTAGTATTGGTGAACCCACTAAATTATCAACTGGAATATTGAAATATCCTTGTATTTGAGCTGCATGTAAGTCCATAGTTAAAACTCTATCTGCTCCTGCTGCTGTAATTAAATCAGCAACTAATTTTGCTGTAATTGGATCTCTTGCCTTTGCCTTTCTGTCTTGACGTGCATATCCATAGTAAGGAATAACCGCCGTTATTCTTCCTGCTGATGCTCTCTTAAGTGCATCAATCATAATTAAAAGTTCCATTAAATTATTGTTTACTGGGGCACTAGTTGGCTGTATAACAAATACATCCAGTCCTCTAACAGTTTCTCCAATATTTACTGCAATCTCACCATCACTAAAAGTAGTAACTTGACTTTCTCCAACAGAAAGCCCTAAGCGGTTTGCAATATCAGCAGCTAATTCTGGATATGAGTTTCCTGCAAAGATTTTAATGTTTCTTCCATGGCTTATCATTTATGTAGTCCTCCTAAAATTTTATTTATTTTTATTTTTATCATATACCCAGTTCTCTTTATTTATTTGCCTAGCTCTTGCTATAGCTAAAGAGCCCTCTGGTATTTTCTCGGTTATTGTTGATCCAGCTGCAATATAAGTATTACTTTCTACCTCAACTGGTGATACTAAATTAGTATTACATCCTATAAATACATTGTTTCCAATTGTAGTTTTGTATTTTGCTTTTCCATCATAATTTACTACAACAGTTCCACACCCAAAATTACATTTTTCTCCCACTTCTGCATCTCCTATGTAAGTTAAGTGAGATACCTTAGTTCCGTCACCTATTGATGATTTTTTAATTTCAACAAAATCACCTATCCTTGCATTATCACCTATAGTTGTTTCTGGTCTTATATACGCAAAAGGTCCAACTGTAGTATTATTTCCAATCTTACTGTTTAATACTACAGAATTTTCTACAGTTACATCATCACCAATTATACTATTAGTTATTCTGTTATTTGAGTATAATACACAATTTTCACCGACTACCGTAGTTCCTTCTATAATATTCCCTGGATATACAACCGTATCTTGACCTATAATTACATCACACTCTATATAGGTGCTTCTAGGATCCATAATTATAACGCCATTATCCATATGGTTTCTATTTATTCTACTTCTCATTATATCATTAGCAACAGAAAGCTCTGCCTTTGAATTTACTGCTGTAATTTCTTCTACATCAACAGCAATAGCTCCAACTTTCTTACCTTCATTTTTTAATATTTCTATTACATCTGTTAAATAGTACTCACCTTGATTATTATTATTATTAAGTTTACCTAAAGTATTTAATAATATGTCTATATCAAAACAATACATCCCTGAGTTAATTTCATTAACTTTTACTTCTTCTTCATTACAATCCTTAAACTCTACAATTTTCTCTACTTCTCCTTGAGAATTTCTAATTATTCTTCCATACTTTAGAGGGTCACTCATTATAGATGTCAATATTGTAGCACTACATTTTTGTTCTTCATGATATTTAGTAAGTTTTGTAACTGTTTCTTCTGTTATTAGAGGCCCATCTCCAACAAATATAGCTACTGAACCTTTTTTACCTTTTAAAAATTCTTCTGCACACATTACTGCATGCCCAGTACCTAATTGTTCTTCTTGAACTGAGTAGAAAATATTTCTACTTTCAGTGCCTTTTCTAACTTTATCAGCACCTTTTCCAATAACCACACTTACTTCTTCTACCCCGGACTTTCTTATATTATCTATAACATGGTTTATCATTTCTTTTCCACAAACTTTGTGTAGAACCTTAGGAGTATTAGATTTCATTCTTTTACCTTCGCCAGCAGCAAGGATTATAGCACATTTATACAATTCATACACCTCTTCATTTAAAATGTAATTAGTCTTTCCTGATAAATTATTCTATAATAATTTAAAACTAATATTTATTAAATTTTCAATATTAATCTATCATATTTATTATTATTATATACTACTTCTATACTATTATATTGAAACTGTTACACTTTTTCAACCAAAGTATATTTTTTACATTAACAGAGTTCTTTGCTTTAGAGGGAATTTTACTCCCGCTAAAGGTTACTAACAGAATTCTTAGTATCAGTATTTTCGATACTTAGAATTCGTTGTCCTTTAGGGTAAATCGTTATCCAGGGACATATCAGCTCTTTACTCCCACTTTAAAGAAGATGGGAGTATTAGAGCTGATAGTCATCGGATGAAAATATATATTAACGATATACTATTAACGATACACAAAATAAAAAGGAGTGCTACGCTCCTTTTTATAATTAGACTATTTCATCTTCTACTTGCTCTTCATTTTTTACTTTTTCATACTCGTCAAGTATAGATTTTTGAATTTTCTCTCTTGTTTCTGTATTAATTGGGTGAGCTATATCCTTAAATTCTCCATCAGGAGTTCTTCTACTAGGCATAGCTATAAAATTACCACTTTGACCCTCAATTATCTTGATGTCATGAACCACGAATTCATTATCTAAAGTTATAGATACTATAGCTTTCATTTTTCCTTCTGTGGTAATTTTTCTAATTCTAACGTCTGTAATTATCATGAAATTCCACCTCCAAGATGTGCTTTCATGTATTATTCTACTAATGCATTGTAAATCCTTCTATTTGTCGAAACATTTTCCATATTTTTTGTAACTTATTCGTTTTTTTCACTAGATGGACTAACAATCGCAATTCCATCTTCTCCAATACCATAAAAATTTACTAATGAAATATAATCATCTACCAGCTTATCCTTAACTTCTACATTATCTATTAAAAAACCACTACCTAATAATTCACTATCAAATTCACTTAAAAGCTCTTTAATTCCCTTTGCAGTTCCTCCACCTCTCATAAAGTCATCTACAAATACACATCTGCTACTTCTTTTCATAGACTTTGTTGATAATGTCATAGTTTGAAGTCTATTGCTTGAACCAGAAGCATAATTTATGCTTACTGTAGTACCTTCTGTATACTTAGTATCATGACGTACTGTAACAAGCTGAACTCCTAATTGTTTTGCAACCTCATAACCTAATGGAATACCTTTAGTTTCTATTGTAACTACATAATCCACGTTCATATCTTTAAATTTACTAGCTAATATTATTGCTGAATTTTGAATAATACTTGGATTATATGCTATATCTGTTATATATAGAAAATTACCCGGAACAACTCTAGATTGCTGTCTTAGTGCTTCACACAAATCTTCTAAAAACTGTTTTCTATCTTCATTTGATTTTTCATTTATAAACCTTATTCCACCTGCAGCACCTGCTACTGTTTCTATCTTTCCCATGGATAAACCTTCTATTACTTCTCTAACTATAACAATATCTTCACTAATAGTAGATTTTGCTGCATTAAATTTCTCTGTAAATAAATTTAAAGTTATAACCTTATTAGGATTTTCTGTTAAAACTTTTGTTATACCAATAACCCTTTGGTTTCTATTAAATTTATGCTTAATTTTCTCCATACAAACTATACCTTTCCGAATTTTATCTTTATTTTTGCCTTTATTATTCACCTTTATTCTATCTGTTTTATTACTATATTACAATTACTTTTTTTATTTTCTTTAATATACTATTTAAAACAATATAAATTCATCTTTTATGTTAATCACAGATTAATTAGCGAAAAATATCCTCATTGTAAATAAAAAGAGCTACTTCAAAATAAAGATTAAATAAATCTTCATTTTGAAATAGCCTTTAATTTCAATATTGTTTTATAATATCTATCAACTACATACCACTATTTTCGAAGTCAAAGGATTCCTTTTTGTAAATTCATTAGCTTCTTGTATATTTCTAGCTTTAAATAAAAGTTTGCCTCCATTCTTATTTAAAACTCCACCACAAAGCATGTATTTCTGACCACCTATTTCTTTATCATCTTCTAAAAAATTTATACCTTCAAGTCCTTGCCCATCTGCCTTATACTTTAACTCAATGAATAAATCTTTGTTTCCCATTCTTTAACCCCCATATCTGTTCTCATATTTATATGATATCGAACATACGTTCATTTGTCAATATTATTTTTATTTCATTACTAAAAATTATTATCAATAACTTTTAATTCACTGCATATCTCTTTATCTTTAAATATGTATATTCAAAAACAAATAAAATATAACTACTATTTTACATATAACATTGATAATATATCTCCTTTGACTTATACTGAAAACGTATAATACTACTAAGAAGTTACTTGTGGGGTGATTTTATGTTTATTAAAAACTATGAACCTATGAACGAAAACTTATGGCAAGGAAGAATAGACAGTGACGATAATTTTGATGCCTTTAGGTGGCATCAATGGATAACACCTCTTGATCTTCGAAGAGATGATCTTGAGCCTCTTGATGGACTAAATTTTGCACTTTTAGGCTTTTGCTGCCATGAAGGTGTTAAAAAAAATAAAGGTCGTATAGGCGCCATGAATGGTCCTATATCCATCAGAAAAGAGCTTTCAAATCTACCTTGTACTTTTAATCAATCGGTAAAAATTTTTGATGCCGGAGATATCATAGTTGAGGACATTTCTCTTGCTGAAGGGCAAAAGCTTTTAAGCAACTGCGTGTCTAAGTTACTTGATTTGAATATTTTTCCTATAGTTCTAGGAGGAGGACATGAGACAGCCTTTGGAAACTATAATGGGGCTCTATCTCATCTTGATAAAATATCTTCTAAACCTCGAATTGGAATTATAAATTTTGATGCTCACTTCGATCTTAGACCATATAATAACGAGGGAAGTTCTGGAACTATGTTTAAACAAATCTCTGATATTTGTCAGGATAAAAATATGGATTTCTCCTATTTCTGTATTGGGATACAACAACACAGCAATACAGTGGATCTATTTAAAACCGCTAAAAAATTAGGTGTTCAATACACCCTCGCCAAAGACATCCTATATAGTGATGGTTGGCAACTTTTAAGAGAATTAAATACCTTTATGAGAAATCAAGATTATATATATGTAACTATTTGCTCAGATGTATTTTCTGCCTCTTTTGCACCAGGGGTTAGTTCTACACAAACCTTAGGTCTAAACCCTGAAATAGTTATAAAACTACTTAAACATATTTTAAAATCAAATAGGGTTATAACCTTTGATATATGTGAAGTGGCACCTAGATTTGATAAAGATAATATCACTTCTAACTTGGCTGGAGTAATCATATTCTCCATTGTTAATACTCTTTGCAAATTACAAAACTTACAGCACAATTTTTTAACATAATTACATAATAAAAAAGTCCTTAGTCTAAGCTAAGGACTTTTTCACGATTATTATAGGGACTTTAAAATAGATTTGGCAATTTACAAGCTAAATTGCCACAATAAATATTCAAACTCCATACCCATGATATCATTCTCTTCACAAGTATTGAGCATTTTATCCTCTTCTTCACCATTAATATTCAGTTGCCAATTTACATATTCTCTCAGACCAATTGTTAACATTTTAACACACTCCTCCAGAAAATTTCTACTAGCCCTATGACCTAGTAGTTATTGTAATTGATATTAAATATACATACACTTAGAGAACATCTATTATTTCCACTTAGATACTTAATAAATATAATTAGTTATTATACTTAAAAACCATCTCTAACTTTGTTTTTATTTTAACATATTTATTTCTATCCGAAAAGCCTTTTTCTGAATTTTCTTTTAAATTTTTTGGATATTTTCATTCATTTTTCCTATAGATATATAATTTACGAAGCTTTCTAAAATATATGTGTTTTTTATATAGATTTTTGTATATAATTTATATTAGGTATTCATTTATTTTTATACACATACAATGGTTATTAGGTTGATCTATAACTATGTTTTAATATACAAATTCATGAATGTAGTATTATATTTTATATAGGAGTTGTTATTATATGAGTTTTGATTTTTTACAAGATAAAAATAAAAAAGTTCACTTTATTGGTATTGGTGGCATTAGTATGAGTGGTCTTGCTGAGATTCTACTTAAAAACGGATATACTGTATCTGGTTCAGATATGAAAAATTCAAATATGGTTGAAAAACTTAGAAATAAAGGTGCAAATATATATATGGGACACAGTGCAGATAACATACAAGATTCAGATTTAGTAGTATACACTGCTGCTATCAGTGAGGATAATCCTGAGTTTGAAAAGGCCATTGAACTAAAGATTCCTATGATGGATAGAGCTGAATTCTTAGGCAGAATTATGCTTGGCCATAAATATAATGTAGCTGTTGCTGGTACTCATGGCAAAACAACCACAACTTCAATGCTTGCCCACATTGTAATTGAAGAACAAGTGGATCCTACCATATTAGTAGGTGGAGAATTAGATGTTATAGAGGGTAATGTTCTTGCTGGAAATAGTGATTACTTTGTTACCGAAGCTTGTGAGTATAAAGGATCTTTCTTAAAATTTCATCCTTATATAGGAATTATATTAAATGTAGATGCAGACCATTTAGATTTTTATAAGGATATAAATCACATAAAAGATACTTTTAATAAATTTATAGATATCATACCAAAGGATGGTTTCCTTGTATGCAATAGTGATGATAGTAACGTTTCTGATATATTAGATAATCATAAATGTACTATAATGACTTATGGAATAAATAATGGTGAGTATAGAGCTAAAAATATTACTTATAACTCTCTTGGTTGCGGTTCTTATGATTTATATAAAAATGACCATATGTTATTTTCTATAGTCTTAAATGTGCCTGGAGAACATAATGTACTTAACTCTTTAGCTGCTATATGTACATCCTTAGCCCTTAACATTTCTAATGAATCTATAATTAAAGGATTATCTAATTTTGGAGGAACTCATAGAAGATTTGAATTTAAGGGTTCTAAAAATGGTGTTACTGTAATAGATGACTATGCTCATCATCCAACAGAAATTCAAGCTACTCTTAATGCTTGTAAAAATTATCCTCACAAAGATTTATACGTGGTGTTTCAACCTCATACCTACACTCGAACTATAACTCTTTTTGATGACTTTGTAAAAACCTTCAATGGAGTAAATCATTTATTATTAGCAGATATATACGCTGCTCGTGAAAAAGATACTGGAATTGTTAACTCAGTAAAGTTAGGCGATGCTATAAGACTTACAGGAGTTGATGCAATAAACTATCATAGCTTTGAAGAAATAGTTAATCACTTACAATCAAAGGCCAAAGATGGAGATCTTATTATTACCCTAGGTGCTGGAGATATAAATGTTGTTGGTGAAATGTATCTAGCTAATTAATTTTATCTTATACCAATTAATATAGCTATCCTTTAATTGAGATAGCTATATTTTTAATATATAAACGAGGTGACAAAATGAATTCAAACTTTAATAAAACAGTGTACATAGTTAATGCCTTCACTCACAATGATATGGGTGGAAACAAGGCTGGTGTAGTTATTGATTGTGATGACTTATCGTCCAATGACATGGCAGTTATCGCAAAAGAAGTAAACCTTTCCGAAACTGCCTTTGTGATAAAATCAAAATGTGACAATTATGACTATGAGGTTAGATTTTTTACTCCTTCAATAGAAGTTGATTTATGTGGTCATGCTACCATCGCCACTTTCTATGCCTTAGCTAAATTAGGCTTTATCAAACCAAGTACAAGTCCAGTAAAATTAAAACAAAAAACTCTTGCCGGTATTTTAGACATAGAAATTTATTTTGATAATGAAAAAATTGCCTATGTGCTTATGACTCAAACTAATCCTAAGTTCTATTCATATATTGATGATGTAAAAGAACTTTGTGATATATTAGGAATAACCGTAGAAGATGCTGGAATCCAAGGTCATGCATTAAAACCTATGATAATTTCTACTGGGCTTAAAGATATAATGTTCCCAGTTAAATCTCTAAATGCTCTAAAAAGAATAAATCCAGATTTTCAAGACCTAAAAGAATACACAGATAACTTAAATTTAGTAGGTCTTCATGCCTTCTCTTTAGAAACTGAAAATTCTAAAAGCACTGTTGCAACTAGAAACTTCGGTCCTAGTGTAGGTATCGATGAAGAAAGTGCTACGGGCACATCTAATGGTGCATTATGTGCATACATAATGAAACATAACATACTTGATTTTAAAGAAAAACTAACCATATGTTGCGAACAAGGTTATTACATGAATAATCCAAGTGAAATTATCTGCACGGGTGAAGCTATTCATAATGACTATTTAATAAAAGTTGGTGGCATAGGAAGTATAGAAAAAACTATAGAGGTGACTTATAAATAGTCACCCCTTTCTTTTTTTTTACTTAAATAAAGATTTTAAATTTTCTCTCTCCTGTTGTATCTGACTTTTTACATTTGATGATGGATTAAACAAAGAGTCATACCTAAATAGTAATATTCCTTTGTACTTTTTTAACTTTCTTGAAGCTTCCACCTGTCTTTTTAATATATCTGTACTATTTCTCCACTCATCCTTTCCATTACCTGCCCAAGTATCTTCACTACCAACTTTATATACAGATAACCCTATATATAAATTTACTGTAGATTCAGCAACAAGACTATCAAACTCTTCAATAACTTGTTGAAAATTGCTATTATCATTTAAAAAGCCATAATATATTTGTGGACAAATATAATCAATGTATCCAGGGTTTTGAACCCACTTCTTCACATCAATAAATTGGCTATTATAGTTATTATTCATAGAGCCTTGTGGACTTATTCCAAAGACTATCTCTGGACTTATCTCTTTAACAATTGAATAAACCTGTCTTACAAGAATATTAACATTTTCACGTCTCCAATTCTCTAAATCTAAATCTCCTCCTGAACTTATATACTCGCCATAAGCTTTACTATCTATAGACACATCACTAGATGGATAAAAATAATCATCAAAATGTATTCCATCAACTTCATAGTTCTCCACTATTTCTTTTACTCCATTTACTATAAGTTGCCTAACTTCTTCTTTGCCAGGATTATAATATATTCCACCATTACATTTTATTATATTATCACTACCATCCTTTATCCATTTGCTAGCAGGATTCTCTGAAGACAGTGGCAACTTAACACTATCACTTCTAACTCTATAGGGATTAATCCAAGCCTCTACTCTTATATTTCTTAAATGCCCTTCCTCTATAATAACTTGAAGAGGATCATAGCCCGGAGCATTACCTTCTATGCCAGAACAATATATAGACCATGGATAATATTTAGATTTATATAAGGCATCAGAAAAAGGTCTTACCTGTACAATTAAAGTATTCAATCCCATAGCTTCTACATTTTCTATTGCTTGTGATATGTTTTTTCTAAATTCATTCTCATTTTTCCCCTTAAGCATAGCTGATAAATCTAAATAAGATAACCAAATTCCCTTTATTTCATCATAATTTATTATTTCTCTTTTTTTATTAACTATTTTATGGCTACTATTATCTATATTATCAAAACATATAATCCACACTAATCCCAAAATAACTAATATAATTACTCCTAAAGTAGCAACATTCATTTTACTCATTTATGCTCCCCCTTAATTTAAGAATAATATATACCTATGCTCATAATCTAATCTATAGACTTTAATTATAGTAAATATATCTATTTATACCTAGAGAACTTCTTCCAAAGTTCATCGACTTCACTTTGCTCTAAAAAACTAGATAATATTCTATAATCTCTTTTCCCCACATAAAATATAATCCCTTTATTATCCCTCATTGCTTTATTTACATCTCTAAAATAAAGAGTTTTTGGTTTTTCATTCATATTGTTATTTATACAAAATTTATCTTTATATACTTTTATATATTTAAGCTCATCAATGATTCTTACTTTTTTAGTAACAAGGCCTGTAACTATTAGTCCTATTATAAAGAACACTAATAAAAATCTCCCATAAAAAAGATTATTCCTTATAAATAATCCTATTGTAATTATCAGTAAAAGACTCGATAAAAGTATACTATTAGCCAATTGCTTTCTCATATATCTTTTTGAAGCCTCACTAAACCTATATTCCTTCATCTTTTGTACTCCTCCATTTTTTTAATGACAATGATATTATGTAAATACATCTATTGTACTTTTTACGTTCAGTAACATCTTTTATTATTTACAATATACTGGTTTTATAACACCTTTTATTGGCCTTTTAAAAATAATATGTTATATAGCAAAACTTTTTGCATAAAATATGTTGACAACCTATTAAATATATCATATAATAATTTTTGTCGGCGGGGTGTGGCGCAGATGGGAGCGCGCGTGGTTTGGGACCATGAGGTCGCAGGTTCAATCCCTGTCACCCCGACCAAAAGGAACATGAATGTCATGTTCCTTTTTATTTTATCGTATATGTTTTGATTTACTATAGGAAGATAGTGTTTTGTAACTAAACCTTAAATCTGTTACAATAACACTATCTTTTTTTATTACACCTATTAACAGCTTTTCTTAAATAATATATCATTTGGTGAAAATTATATGCATTACTAAAGATACAATATATATTAATATTATAGTTGTATGAAATTTTCTTATTTGGCCCTCTTTATCTCTATAAATAAATTTATTTATAATTCCAGTAGCTACCATTATTAAAACACACACAAAGGTTGCAATCCCCCAAAAAGAAAAACTTTCCTTATAATTCATTATTAACATATGAATTATAGAAGAAATAAATGCCCCCACTCCAAACACGCCATGGTTCTCTTCTAAAATACTATTTATGTTAATAGTTTTATTTATTATGCCTCTATGTTTTTTCTTTGACAATCCTCTAATAAACTTATTATAAAATCCTAAAGATACTACTCTTGACAACGCTCCTAAAGTAAATATTACCGAAATAATACCCCAAAACTTACCTAAGAGATCCATAGTTTTCCCCCTTTATTTTACTAATACATTATATGTTTTTAATTTTATTACATTCTTTTTTATTAATTTTTATTAGTAGTAAGAGATAGTTTCCATATTATATTCATTACACTTTACATTAAAAGTTTTATTTGTTATGTTAATATGCGGGGGTGATAATATATGTTTAAAAATATAGACGCTGCAATTTTTGATATGGATGGTACTATAGTTGATTCTATGTGGGTATGGAATAAAATCGATACAGAATACCTAGCTAAACATAATTTAGATGTGCCTCCATCATTAAATAATGACATTGCTCATCTTAGCTTTAATGAAGTAGCTATTTACTTTAAGAATTCCTTTAATTTACCCTATACCTTAGAAGAAATTAAAGAGCATTGGAATGACATGGCTTATGAAGCTTATTGTAATAAAGTGAAACTAAAACCTGGTGTTAAAGAATTTTTTAACCTACTTAAAGAAAATAATATAAAAATTGCATTGGCTACTAGCAATAACACTTTGCTTTTAGAAGCTTGCTTAAAAGCTAATGGAATATATGAATATTTTGATACAATAACCTTAACTAATGAGGTAAAAAGGGGAAAAGATTTTCCAGATGTATATCTTCTAACAGCCAATAAATTAGGCGTTTCTCCAGATAAGTGCATGGTTTTTGAAGACTTACTTCCAGCTATACAAGGTGCTAAAAAAGCTGGTATGAAGGTTATAGGCGTATATGATGAACATTCTTTAGATCAGCACAATGACATGAAAGCTTTAGCTGATGATTTTATATTAGATTATATTAGATTTTCTTTAGCTATATAATAATTAAAGGTAGTCTTAGTAAGAATTAAATTATCTTCTAGGACAACCTTTATTTCTTTTATGTATATTTTAATTCACAATGGGGCTAGTTTCAGCATTTATCAGCTGAATTAAATCCTTTGGTGATACTTCTACTTGAAATCCAATTTTACCACCGCTTACAATGATTTTATCTAAATTCAGGGATGAATCATCAATTACAGTATTATAATTTTTCTTCATACCTATAGGGGAGCATCCTCCTCTAATATATCCCGTTATCTTAAGCATATCACTTACTTTTATCATTTCCACTGACTTTTCTCCAACGCACTTTGCTGCCGCCTTAAGATTCAGTTCCTTTGCTACAGGAACTACAAATACATAAAAATCTCCACTATGGCCTTTTGTAACAAGAGTTTTAAATACCTTTTCTACTGCTACTCCTATTTTGTTAGCTACTGAGATTCCATCTACAGCACTATCCTTAGCCTCATATGTATATATATTATAATTTATATTACTATTATCTAGTATCCTCATCACATTAGTTTTAGTATTAGCCATTTATTCATCAACTCCTCACATAGAATTATATCACTAAACTTTCGCTAGTTTTATTAATGTTACATATTAATTTTACTAAGTCTATTTTATAAATAAAAGGAATATATTTATACTAGCAAGCTCTTTTATGGAGGTATATTCGTGATAAAAACTTTTTTCATTTATGTCCTACTTCTTACCTCTGGTGGATTAGGAATTTTATATTATCTTTTGAATGATAAATATAACAAACAAAATATTCAAGTAAGAGTTCTAACAAAACAAAATAATAGTTTAACATCTCAATTAAACACTATTAATAAGCCAAATGAAACTCTAAAAGTTTATTCTAGGCCTATTAGATTTAATACTGGTGAAACAATAAAAAGGTGCTCTCTTTATATCTCACCTCTCAGTAATAGTCCTATACTCCGCTCCATCCCATCTAACTCAAGGGTAGCAATTCTTGATGCAGTTGAAGCTTTAGAAACCTTGTGGTACGAGGTGCGAGTTATAACTTCTGACTCAGTAAATACAAAAGGTTTTGTTAGACAAGAATTGATTAAAGAACTTCAAATTATAGAAACCCACATTATAAAAAATTAAGCCTTTAGTCAAAAGCAATTAAATATGTTAATACCTACATTAAAATCTCATAATAAATGGCGAAGGATATCCTCCGCCATTTATTATATACCTATATTAACACTAGCTATTATTTATAATTCCCTTTTGGGATTCCTTTTTAATTTTTTTAAGTGCTTTTTTAGAACCTCTTTCTATATCATGCTCTAACTTTCTTTCCTTATAAGCTATAAAAATCTGATTTAAGTCATAACCTTCAGGATATAACTCTGTAGCACTAACCTCTAGCTTTAACCTCCTATAATTCACTTCTATAAAATCACCATCTAAAAATACAATTACATTATTAAATTCATCTTTTTCTTTATACACAACCCCTGGTAACTTCTTATCTAGAACAATAACTCTATCACCTTTTTCATAGTTATAGGATTCTTCACTATAATTATCAACTTCTTTATTTTTAGTAATCTTGCTATCCCTTAGTAATTCATAGTTATAACTTTTAGTTTCAATATATTTTTTTGTTCTCTCTATTATTCTATCAGCTATACCCATTTTCTTAGAAATATAAAGAGCATTACTATTTCCACTCTTCCCAATAGAAAGCTTATATAGTGGATCTAAGGTCTCTCTTTGGAATTCCATTGCTGCATTTTCAAAATCAGGATGATTTTGAGAAAAATTTTTAATCTCTCCATAATGAGTAGATGCTATGGTAATGCATCCCATATGATAGAATTCCTCTAGTATGGCAATAGCAAGTGCTGCTCCTTCATTAGGTTCTGTACCACTTCCTATCTCATCCAGAAGAAGAAGGGTATTTTTATTACTCTCCTTTAAAATTCCACTAAGATTCTTAATATGAGATGAAAATGTACTTAAAGCATTTTCCACACTTTGGTCGTCTCCAATATCCACGAATATTTTCTCAAATATGGCTATTTCGCTTCCTGATTCAGCACCTATATGAAATCCACTTTGTGTAGCTAATGTAAGAAGTCCCACTGTCTTTAACACCACGGTCTTCCCCCCTGCATTAGGTCCAGTTATAATCAAGGTTCTATAGTCATCTCCTATATTAAAATCTAGCGGAACGGCATTTTTAATTAATGGATATCTCCCCTTAATTATATTTATATATCCATGATTATTTAGAATCGGCTGTATTCCATCTATATCTTTACTATATTTTGCTTTTGCTAGAATCATATCATATTCTGCAATGACTTCTATATTTATCTTTAGCTCTTTAATCCTCTCAAATATCATATCAGTTAAAGTTGCAAGTATTCTATACTCTTCCATGGTCTCTTCTGATTTTAGTGTAGTTAACTCTGCAGTATACTTTGATACAGAACTTGGCTCTATAAATACAGTAGTCCCTTTAGAAGACACTTCTACTATGGACCCTTGAACTTGATTCTTATAGGAAGCCTTTATAGGAATTGTATATCTACCATTCCTTTGACTTATAAAAAATTCTTGAATATATTCTTTATTGGCACTACTTCTTATAAACTTATCTAACCTTTCTTTTATCTTTTCTTCACAACTTTCTATATGTCGTCTAATTCTCTTAAGTTCTTTACTAGCATTAGAATCCACTATGCTTCCTTTAATTGAAGTCTCTATTTCCTCTTCAATATATTTTAATTCTGTGATACTTTTACCATAAGCACTTAAAGTTGGCGCATATCCTTCTTTATCTTCTATAAAAATTTTAACCTTTCTGCATCCACGTAAAAAATTATCTATTGTTGTTAGCTCTGATGGCTCAAGCACTGAGCCTTTTTCAATCTTATCTATCAAAGGAGCAATATTAAATATTCCCTTTAATGGCATGTGATAAGAAGCATCAATAAGGTTTCTACCTTCAGATGTTTCCTCTAACATTCTTTTCACTTGCTTAATATTATTACTAGGTTGAAGTTTATCTAGTAACTCTCTTCCTAATCCACTTACACAATAAGATTTAATAATTTCTTTTATTTTATTATAATGTAATTTTTCCAATGTACTAATATTCATTTTCACGATTCCTTTACTTATTATTAAGTCCATGAAATCCTTCATAGATTTCCAAAATAAAAAAAGCCATGGATACTCCCACAGCTTTAAACTTGCCATTAACAGAGATAGCTATAGCTATCCTAATGTAAATTTCGTGGACTTGTATCTTTAATAGTTTTAATTAATCCCACAACAAATAAAGGTATATACTACCCAAATTTTTAAGATTAATATTTAATTACTATTTTAGATACTAGACACTCACAAAAATACCTCTCTCTCATTTTCGAAATCTATGTAATTTAATGTTAAAGCATTATTTATAAAAAATCAATACATTTTAATTAAATAATATTTATCTATTAATAAAACATTTTCTTTTCCATTGTTTTACTTATATGTAACATATGCTATAATAATTTTATTACTTATATTTTATTGAAGGAGGGTTAAGTATGTTATCACTTACATTTTTTATATTTATGCTAATATCACTAGGATTTCTAATATACTTTAATTATCATCCTCATGGCTATAAAATGCCTATAGTTAAGACTATTACTAGTCTATTATTTATTGCTATATGCGTATCTAGCTATAAAATTCTTTACTTCAATACCCAATACTTCATCTTTATACTTTTTGCATTAATAACATCTTTAATTGGAGATGTATTCCTTGCCTTTAATACTAATGAAGATGATGAAGTAAGCAAAATGTTTGTATATGGATTAATTAGTTTTTCTATTGCTCATATATTCTTTTCTTTAGCCTTTGCTACTCTTACCCCAGTGCTAATTTGGCATGTTCTATTATTTATACTAATTTCAATAATCTCTATTCTATTTTTAAATCTAATAAAAGGCTTTGATTTTAAAGGAGCCTATAAACTAGTTGTTACTTATTCAATTATAATTAGTTTTATGGTTACAAGGGCATTGTCATTAACTCCCTTAATCCATGAAAACTATTTAAGTACTATACTTATAATTATAGGTGCATGTCTCTTCTTTTTATCTGATTTAATTTTATGCTTTATATATTTTCATAAAAAATCACCATCTTACATGACAGCATTAAACTTGTTATGTTACTATGTAGGACAAGGTCTTATAGCTCTTAGTTTAGCTCTATAACAGCTTTACAACATAAGCAAAATAAATTCTATAAATAAAAGAATAGATATTAGTAAAGTTTTATTAATATCTATTCTTTATTTACTCCTACCTATGTATATATTCTAATTTTCTTTATCCTATTCCGATCTATATCTTCAATTATAAATCTATAATTACTATAAATTATTTCTTCGCTTATATTAGGGAATCTTCCTAGCACACCTATTATAAATCCACCTATGGAATCAAATTCATCGGACTCAATTTTTGTTCCTATAAGTTCATTTATATCCTCTATTCTAACACTTCCTTCAACTATATACTCATCTTCCTTTACCACATATATTTCTGGTTCTTCATCATCATATTCATCACTTATATCTCCAACTATCTCCTCTATTAAATCTTCAATAGTTACAATTCCAACGGTTCCACCATATTCATCAAGGACTACTACCATATGCTGCCTATTTTTATTCATATCTTTAAATAGCTCTGTAACCTTTCTAAACTCATAGGTATAGGTTATTTCCCTCATATAGTTTTTCAAACTAAATCCCTTAGTATCTTCCATAAATATAATATCTTTAACATTTAATATCCCCACTATATTATCTATAGTATTTGAATATATAGGTATTCTTGAAAACCCCTCTTCCTTTATAACTGAAATAATCTTATCTAAACTTTCCTCTATATCTAAAGCTATTATGTCTACCCTTTGAACCATAACATCCTTTGCATAAAGGTCTCCAAATTGAAATACATTATGAATCATATCCTTTTCCTCTGACTTTAGTATACCTTCCTCTTCACTAACGTCTACCATGATTTTTAATTCATCTTCTGTTATAAATGGTTTATTACTATCACTTTTCCCTCCAAGTAATTTTATAAAGAACTTTGATATTGTAGTAGTTATGATAACTACTGGTTTAAGCATCTTACTTATAATAAATATTGGATTTGCAACTCTTAGTGATATTTGCTCAGAATTTTGTGAAGCTAAAGTTTTTGGGGTAATCTCACCAAAAATAAGTACTACTATAGTCATTATTATAGTACTTATAGCCACACCTCTACTTCCAATAAGACTAATAGCTAAAACCGTTGCTAAAGAAGATGATGCTATATTCACAACATTATTCCCAACTAAAATTGATGCTAATAAGCTACTAGGATTATCAGTTAATTCCTTAACTCTATTAGCTCCCTTTATGTTTTCCTCTACCATATGTCTAACCCTTATCTTGCTAATAGACATTAAGGCAGTTTCTGATGCAGAGAAAAAGCTAGATAGTATTATTAATATTATTAATCCTATAATCTGTATATATATTATTGAACTCAAACCTACTCCTCCTCTCCCTTAACTAATATCTACTTCTATTGATATTAAATAAAACTTTAAAAGTAGTAATGAAATAAAATATATATCTTAATTATGCTACATTTCACTCTAAAATATTATCTAAAAGGTTTTATAAGAAAAATATATCTTTTAATAAAATATATTTTTAAAAATCATAATAAAGGTGTCACCAATATATTAGAATAATCATAATATGTAGTATGCCTCTAAGGCATTGGAGGGAAATAAATGAGTAATATGTATAATAACTATGATAATTTTAATGATGCTTTTGAAGACTATGAGAATTATGAATATTATCCTAGCTATTCTAATTATGAATATGATGCCAGTAACGACTATATAAAACACAATAAATGTAATAATTCTAATAGCAATACTTCTAATGATTCTTGTAGACATGAAGTTCAAACCCATGTTCATGAATATAATGGTTCTACAAAATCTGGTTGTGTAGACTGTAGCAATATTCACAACCATCGATTTGCTGGTGTAACTGGTGAAGCTATTCCTTACCGTAACTCACACGTTCACAAACTTGAAACAAATACTGATTTCTATAATCATTACCATGAAATTTGTGATACTACTGGACCAGCTATTTATGTTGGCAACGGTAAGCATGTTCACTTTGTAAAAGGAAAAACAAGTAGAGACAATGCCCATACTCATGAATATATTTTTGCAACCTTAATTGAAGCACCAACTTTTTTTCCAAATAATAAATAATATATAAAGTAATTTAATTTAAAATATAATAACTACAGCCTAGTAAATTCTGAGCTGTAGTTTAAATAATATTATCTATACATACTCTAGCTTCATAAGATTCCCTTTTAAAATTTGTCCCCCCCAGGTACTTTTAAAGGAATGAAACTAGAGTTTATACAACCCAAAACTTATTAAAATCCCTGTAATATAGTATTGCAGGGATTTTATTATACAGACTATTCATCAATAATCTTTGTACTACATAGGATTTGGGGACTTTATTTATAGCTTCTCTTTATTAATTAACTTATTTATCGAATCCTCTACTCGTTTTTTTCGTGTTTCTTCCTTTTTAGAAGAATCTATATAATCCACATATTTCTTCTGATTAGAGTAAGATAAACTATTCCAAAAATCATACACTTCATTAGATTCTTCAATTCTTATTTTAAAATCTTCAGGAAGATTAATTTTTCTTTCTTCCTCATCTTTTTCAACTATAACTTTAACATAATCTCCAATATCTTTATTTATCTTTTTTCTTATATCTTTAGTTACACCTATTATGTGGCACTCTGTTCCCATTCTAACAATAGATCCCCTATATGGCACCCCATCAAAAGTAGCTTTAACTTTAACCCTCTTAGCTCCAAAAATTTCTTTTACATTAAAAGGTATCTCTATATATGCTCCACCTTTTCCCATTGCTTCTTTAAGTTGTCCTTCAAACTTCTCCATTATATTATTCTCCTTTATATATGAAATAAAATATTCACTATAACTTCGATATGTTATAACATAATATCATATACTAATTATAATAAAATCTCACTTAGGAAACTATTTACATATAAACCTATTTAACTATAAAACTATAAAACTAGTTAACTAGTTGTTCTATTCATGCTGGTTTCAGGGATTTTGCTGTTTTATAACATGGTTAAATCCATGTTATAATAAGAAGAATATTTAATACTCTTCTTACCTATTTAACTACTATAAAATAGCCTAGCTAAGATAAATGAAATTATTATTCTATTTATCCTAACTAGGCTTATTAAATTAAAATATTATTTACATAGATCAATAATTACTTGAGTAAATATTTTAGCACTAAGTAGAAGTTCATCTACTACTGCAAACTCATCATCACCATGTAAATTATTATCAGTACCTGGCATTGTACATCCAAAAGCTACTCCATTATTAATATGATGAACATAAGTACCTCCTCCTATGGCTATACATTCACCCTTTTGTCCACTATATTCCTCATAACATTTCAAAAGAGTTTGTATAAACTCAGAGTTTTCATCAACATGATGAGCTGGGAACATATCATCACTAGATAAGATTATATTATCCTTTGCCATATTGTCTCTTAAAACATCACGCACATTTTCATTAGTTGCACAAAGTGGTGCTCTACAATCAAAGGTTCCGCTTAACTCTGAAGTAGTATATTTAAATATATTCAAAGTTATAGTTAATTCACCAGATAGATCATCACTCATCTTAATACCACAAGCTTCCCCCTTAAAATCTCCATGTGGGAATAACTTGCTAACAGCACATAGTTTCTTAAATCCTTCACTACTTACAAATGGCATAGATGTGAGTAATTCTAACATTCCTGTAAGAGCATTATTTCCATTTTCAGGAGTAGACGCATGTGCTCCTGCTCCCTTAGCCTTAATAACCCAGCTTTCACCGTCTTTATCAAAGGTGAATTTTAAATTTGTACTTTTTGCCGCATCTATACAATATTTATTTATTTCTTCCTCTGAGAAACCTTCCACAACTGCAATTGCAGTATCTGGAACTACATTAACCTTAACTCCACTTGTCATAGAAATCACTCTTGGTAAGTTGTTATCTTCTTCAAACTTACTTTCAAAGGGACTATGTAATCCTCCCTTTTCAATATTTATAACAGGAAAGTCTGCATCAGGTGAAAAAGTCATAGGTGCTTCTTTCTCTTTTTTATAGTAATATGCTATATCAGAACTTCCACATTCCTCATCTGTTCCTAATATAAGACGAACATTTTTACTTAAAGGTATATTTAAATCTTTAACAGCCTTTAAAGCATATAAAGCTGCTAATGCTGGTCCCTTGTCATCCGCTGAACCTCTTCCATATAATTTACCATCTTTTATTATTGGCTCAAAAGGTTTTGTAACTGTCCAATCATCACTAACCGGTACTACATCTAGATGGGCTAAAATATCTAATTGCTTTTCTTTATCATTAAAATCAATAGCTCCTACATAGTTATCATAATTTGTAGTTTTAAATCCCATACCTTCTGCTAGCTCTAAAGCAGCCTTAAGAGCTTTTGCTGGACCCTCTCCAAAAGGCATATCTTCTTTAGTCTCTGATCTATCACTTCTTATCTTTATTAAATCACATATGTCATTTAACATTTCATCCTTATGATTGTGAAAATATTCTTCTATTTGATTTTTATACACCCAAATCCCACCTTTATTTTAAAATTTAACTATAATTCCATTCTAATACTAAAATTGTTTAATTTCCATAGATGTTACAGTTAATTTACTCTTTTCGTTTCTTACAAATTTATTAATATTTATTCTATATCCTATAAATATAAAATATAATATATATAATAAGATATATAAAGTAACTATCTAGATTTTATTATATAGATAGTATTACTTACATTTTAAGTATAAGGAGAATTTAACATGTCAAAGAAATTTTTTAAAAAATTAGCTATGACTATAGGTATTTTAACATGTATATCTATACCTACAACTGCTTTTGCAGATATTCATGGTGAATACCCAAGTGGTGAAATTCTAAGCTTTGGTTCTGATTTAAGTGATAGTCAAGAAGCTCAATTAAGAAAGTACTTTAAAGCTCCAGACAATATTGAAGCTATATATGTAGACAGTAAAATGGCACTAAAACAATTTGGTCTTGATGAAAAAGAATTAGCCAATTTTACAGGTGGATGGTATTCTAGTGCCTATGTTAAGCTATTACAAAAGGAAAATGGCGTAACAGTAAACTCTTCTAACTTAACACTAGTAACTAATGATATGCTTGCAAATGCATTAATTACTTCTGGAATATTGAATGCAGAGGTTACAGCCTCAGCTCCTTTTGAAGTAACTGGAGAATCAGCTCTTGCTGGAATCCTTGCTGGTGCTGAGAATATAATGGGTGGTGAATTATCTACCTCTAATAAAAAAGCCGCTCAAGAGGAAATAGACGTATCCCTAGACTTAGCTGAAGAGATAGGGGATACAGAAGCTTCTGCAATTATCAACGAAGTTAAAACAGCTGTTATAAAAGACAAGCCTTCTAGCGAAGAGGAAATTAAAGAAATTATTGAAAAAGTTGAAAAAAAATATGATGTAGATATAAGTGCTACCATTCAAAACAATATGGTTACATTGATGTCTAATATAAATGACCTAGACTTAGACTATTCTAAACTTAAGGATACCTTAGACAAAAGTGCATCTAAATTTAAAGATGAAATGAATGCTCTAGGAAAAGAACTTAAGGATTCAGGCTTCTTTGATAAACTATTTAGCTGGATTAGCGAATTCTTCAGTTCACTTTTTAACTAAATTAAAGATTTAATTATAAAAATAAACCGCACCTTTTAGGGTACGGTTTATTTTTTATAATTTGTTAGTAAACTCTATCATATGGTCATATAATTTATCTATGTTATCATGGTTATCCACGTAGAATTTATATAGTTCCTTATAGGATACATTTTTTATAGTTTCTTCACAGTTTTTAAAGCCTTTTAAATAGTTATAAAACTCAGATGATATTTGTGGTAAAAATCCAGCATCTACTGAGTTGTCTATACTTACACTATATAAATTTTCATTATAAGGCTCACTTATAGTCACTAGGCATTTACTCATATATTTTCCTAAAAGCTCTATAAAATTAGTAAATTCCGCCTTAAAGTTTCCTTCTTCAGTATCTATTTTTTCATTATTCCTATCTATAATATTATCTAGGTTTTTCAAAACCTTTGGTACTTCTGATATAACTAATAATAAACTTTCCTTATCGAATTGTGCTCTTTTCATATACACTCACTCCTTACTAATAATTTAAATTTATTGCTTTATTAATGGTAAATTAAAAAACCTCTTAGCTACTAAAACTAAAAGGTCTTAAATCTTATTTATCATAGATTAAATCACACCCTTCCATCTCTCGTAGAATTATAGCGTAAAAAATAGGCAGGTGTTCTGACTCAAGTATCATTATTTTCTTCTGCCTTCCCATAAAAAACAGTGGCATCTTAGAAGAAAACTCCTCTCTTACAGCGGCGGGACCGTGTGGGATTTTCACCCAGCTTCTCTTTTAATCAGTTATAGGAGAATATAACCGAACCCATCTTCCATAATATTCAATTGTTAATATTATATTATACCCTTCTAATTTTCATGTCAAACCATTAATTATAGCCCTAACTATTGTTTTACCTTAAAATTAGAAGTTTTAGTAGTTATTTTAATGTTTATTGCTGAATATCATATTTAACATATTTTTAATTTCCTCATCACTGCATTCTTCTAATCTCAATAACTCATCATATGGATTTCCATCTAAACCTAAGTGTTTTGCAAAAGCCGGTTCTGTTTTCAATCCATTTTTCTTAAGGATAACAACCTCTTCTCTAGTTCTTTCTCCACCTAATCTAAGTATTCTATCTTCCACTACCATATGCCTATAACCATTCTGTTTACAACTATCCAATGACTGAGCATATATTTCTATTTCAATATCCTCCACATAAAAGTTTACAGTTAATATTGTCTCATTATCTGTACTATTATTACTTATATGAAATTTACTAAACATAAAATACCTATCTTCTACTCTCTTCTGAAATTCCTTAAAATCATAAACTTCACATACTATATCTAAATCACTGTTTTCTATATCAATATTAATAGGTATAGTCCCTACTAATATTGGATTAAACTTTCTTAAAACATTAAATATATCCAGCTCCTTAAGTACTTTATATGAATTTTGTTGTTTTTTATTACCATGTTTAAGGTAGTTTATATTTATAAAATCTTTATTGTTCATACTAAATTATCCTCTTAACTATGTTATTCTTCTATTTGACTAATTTTTCAAACTTTAATGCCTTATTGTATTTTGGAAGGTGTAGTTTCTTTTATATATATTAATCCATCAAACAAATTTTTAGGTATATATTGAAAGCTTTTTGGAATACTCTCATCATAAAATGCATTACTAAAATTAAAAATTTGATTCTTTGATAGTATTTCTGATAACTCCTTATTGTCAGATGCTGAATTAAAATCTAAAAATGATATAGGTACCTGGGTTTTATCAAATTTGTACGCTAAATATTCAGAAGCACTAATATCTATATCTGATTTTGTAAAACTATTAGTAGACATACCATCATATACATTAAAACTTCCTCTAGAAAATTCAAAGCCTATAGAATAATATTCATCTCCATACATTTCCTTTAAACTTTTACCCATATATTTATAAATATCATCCATAGATGAAACATGTATATTGTGTGCCCATAGCATAACTTTATCATTTCCTAATTTACCTTCATGCTCTTGTATCCATTTAACATTGGTCGCCATATATTTATCTCGTAAATTACTTGCTGCAACTGATAGGACAAATGGATGTACACTTTTATTAGCTTCTATGCGATATTCTACACATTGGGATAGAAGATTTAGATTCCATATAGCTAACTCATACTCATTCTGTAAGTTGTTATTAAAGTACTTTTCTTTTGAATTCTCCATATCTTTCTTAATTTCTTTTATATTTAATAGGATACTATCAAGTTGTTCAGCTGTAAGAGCTTTAATATCATTTCTATATATTGTGTTTAGAGTATCTTCTTCCACCTTAGTCTGTAGCTCTTTGTCTAGTTCCCCTAAATAATAACTAAGTTTAGGAAGTGTATCTAATATATCAACAATATCCATCCCATAGAATTTAATCTTTTCTTTATGAGATGGATCATTATTATATTCCTTCATCCACTTTATCATGTTTTTTATTTCTTCCGTTCTATATAATTCAGGTAAAGAATCCTCTACATTACCTTCTCCCTTTAAAATATAATCATTTATTACTTGTCCAGCTCCACCATTACATTCCATAACAAAGACTCTATAGCCCATCTCTTCTACTAAAAATTCAAAGAATCTATGTTTAATCTTAAAGAATTCACTAGTCCCATGAGTTGCTTCCCCCATGCCAACTATCTTCTTATCCTTCAATATATCCTTAAATGGCATTAAATCTTTAAAGCCATTACCAGCTTCTACTGTACTTATTGGTATTACACTTTTTTTCAAAGCCTTTACTTCTGGATTTTCATTTACCTTTGAACAAGCTGTTAAACAAAGAATAGATAATAAAACAATTGATATAAGTCTTAATTTCTTTTTCATATTTATTATCCCCCATTAGCTTTTTTATTTTAGTATACGAGCTTAGACTCTGTAGTTTCTTTTATATATATTAATCCATCAAACAAATTTTTAGGTATATATTGAATTCTTTTTGGAGTATTTTCATTATAATAAAATCCACCATTATGATTAAAACTTTGACTCTCCGATAATATTTCTGATATTTTTTCACTTTTAGATGCTGAATTAAAGTCTAAAAATGATATAGGTATCTTAGTTTTATCAAATTTGTATGCTAAATATTCAGAACCATTATTATCTATATCAAATCTTGTCAAAGTCCCAGTAGACATATCACTTGTATTAAAGCTTCCTCTAGAAAGTTCAAAGCCTATAGAATAATATTCATCTCCATACATTTCCTTTAAATTTTTACCCATATATTTATAAATATCATCCATATATGATACATGTACATTGTGCGCCCATAGCATAACTTTATCATTTCCTAATTTACCTTCATGCTCTTGTATCCATTTAACATTGGCAGCCATATATTTATCTCGTATCTTCATTACTGATACTGATTCAATTATATGATTTACACTTTTATTAACTTCTATATGATATTCTACACATTGTGATACAAGGTTTAGATTCCATATAGCTAACTCATACTCATTCTGTAAGTTGTTCTTTAAGTACTTTTCTTTTGCATTCTCCATATCTTTCTGAATTTCATTTATATTTAATAGGATACTATCAAGTTGTTCATTGGTAAGAGCTTTAATATCATTTCTATAAATTGTGTTAAGAGTATCTTCTTCTACCTTAGTCTGTAGCTCTTTATCTAATTTTCCTAAATAATAACTAAGTTTAGGAAGTGTATCTACTATCCCCTGCATATCAAATCCATAAAATCTAATTTTTTCTTTATGAGATGGATCATCATTATATTCCTTCATCCACTCTATCATGTTTTTTATTTCTTCAGTTCTATATAATCCTAATCCATCTAAAGAATCCTCTACATTACCTTCCCCCTTTAAAATATAGTCATTTATGACTTGTCCGCCACCCCCGTCACATTCCATAGCAAAGACTCTATATCCCATTTCTTCTACTAAAAATTCAAAGAATCTATGCTTCATTTTAAAGAATTCACTAGTACCATGAGTTGCTTCCCCCATGGCAACTATTTTCTTATCTTTTAATATATCCTTAAGTGGCATTAAATCTTTAAAGCCATTATCAGCTTCCACTGTACTTATTGGTATTACACTTTTTTTCAAAGCCTTTACTTCTGGATTTTCATTTACCTTTGAACAAGCTGTTAAACAAAGAATAGATATTAAACATGTTGATATAAGTTTTAGTTTCTTTTTCATATTAAAGCACTCCCTTAATGAATTTATTATAAGAAATTTTCTCTAATATAAGCTGCTACACCATCCTCATCATTACTTCCTGTAATATGTGATGCACATTCTAAAATTTCTTTAATTGCATTTGATACTGCTATGCCTTGTCCACAATGTTTTATCATTCCTAGGTCATTAATATCATCACCAAATGCAGCTACCTCTTCTAGATTAATATTTAAATATTTAACGATTTCATTAATGGCATTAATTTTTGTGGCATCTCTATGAGCAAATCTACACCAATCTTCTCCAACGTAAGTTAGAAAACTACATTGTGGATACTTAGAAGCTAGCTCCTCTGCAGCTTTACTTTCGAAAACCTCCACAGTTATTTTATAAGTCATACATTTTAGTGACTTGGAATAATCATTATATTTAGCATGAGTATAATCTTCACCGAATTTATTTATCTCTTCACTATTGGAATAATATCCACTTTCAGTTTCAACAGTTATTTCACCAATATTTGAACTCATCACACAATCTTTAATTAGGGAATCAGATACCTGTGCTGATAGCATACATTTATAAATAACTTCATCTTTGCACTTTGCTAATGCTCCCCCATTAGAAATTACAATATCAGGATTAATTAATTTAATGTATTTAGCAGCTGCTCGTTCAGAACGAGCTGTAGCTATAGCAATAAATATTCCTTGCTCCTTACATCTTCTTATAACATCTAAACTATAGTTAGAAATACTTTTATCCGTCCTTAAAAGGGTCCGATCTAAATCAGTTATAATCAATTTTATCTTCTTCTCCATATTAATCCCCCAACTAAATTAATTTTCTTTATTAAAGCTTAAATTGTAGTATTTAATAATTATAATACATTTAATACATAATTATCTAGTTATTCTAAAATTATCTTTATATTATAATAGCAAAAAAAGAAAAAAAGAAAACGCCGCTAAATTATCTTTAGCGACGTTTCTATTTTTAAAATGTTATTAAAATCCTATTTTGCAACTTCTTTAGAAGATGGAAGAATTACTTCAACCTCAGAATGTGGACGTGGGATTACGTGAACTGATACTAATTCTCCAACACGTTGTGCAGCAGCAGCTCCAGCATCTGTAGCAGCTTTAACAGCTCCAACATCTCCTCTAACCATAACAGTTACAAGTCCGCCTCCAACATATTCTTTACCTATTAAATATACGTTAGCTGCTTTAACCATAGCGTCAGCTGCCTCAATTGATCCTACTAAACCTTTTGTTTCTATCATTCCTAATGCATCGTATTTCATTTTATAATCCTCCTAAATATCTTTTATTTATATTATAATTTTTAATTATAACCACTTATTTTGTTACTTTTTTTACTTTACAATTGTTATTTTTGATTTTGAGTTAATGCCCATTGCATTAGCTTCTTCTATATCAAGATGACATTCAAGTTTTGAAGCATCATTAGCTCTAATAGCTACATTACTATATATTCCGCCTCTTAAATCGTCAAATTTTATACATACTATATCTCCATCACAAACTCCTAAGTTTTTAGCATCTTCAGGTGTCATGTGAATATGTCTTTGTGCAACTACTAAGCCTTCTTCAATTTGAACAGAACCTTTTGGTCCTACTAATGTAATTCCAGGTGTTCTGCTTAAATCTCCAGATAGTCTTACATTTGATGCTGCTCCAAGTTTAATGCAATCTCCATTTAATACTTCAACCTGAGTCTTACTTCTTACAGGTCCAAGGATTCTAACTTTTTCAATTGCACCTTTTGGTCCGCAAATTGTTACAAGTTCCTTGCATGCATATTGTCCAGGCTGAGATAAGTCTTTAAGTTTTGTAAGACTGTAATCTGCACCAAAAAGACTCTCTAAATCCTTTTGTGAAAGATGTACATGTCTATTAGAAACTCCTACTGGAATCTCAGATGAATTTCCCTGAGATGCAGTTTTTTGTCCATCGTTTTTCACAGCTTCTAGTAAAAGTTTTAATACTGCTTCACAATTATCCATTAGTTTGCCCCTTTCATAGCGGCAACTATTTGGTTAACTAAGTCTAAAATCTCTTCATTTTTTGTGCTATCAGTATTGCAATTAGTATTGTTAACGCAAGCGTTATCTTTACTTAAAGCCGCTGCAGCTGCTGCAATTTGATCTGGACTCATATTCATAAGTTGATTTTGTACGCTGTGACAATTCTCAGCAGTTTTTATACAGTTGAAAGTTGGGTCATTAGATGCTAATGTTGCGCAATCTTTTAAACCATAAGCAACTCTCTTAATGTTTATAAGGTGCTCAGGAGTAACATTTTCAGATACTGAGCTTCCTCCCCATGTACCACAACCTAAAGTGAATGAAGGATTAAGACCTGTGCTTGCACCTGTTCCACCTTGTGTTCCACCAGTGTTAACAAGGATACGAGAAGCTGGCTTTTTAGCAAACTTCATAACTATATCTTTATTTTCAGTATGGATACTCATTGTGTGACCAATTCCATTTTGAAGTAATTCAATACTTAAATCACATGCTTGGTAACAATCTTTTACTGTATAGAATCCAAGAACTGTTGTAAGTTTTTCAAATGATAATGGATTACCTTCACCTACTCCGTTTTGTCTTCCTATAAGTACTTTAGTTCCTTGAGGAATTTCAATTCCTGCAGCACTTGCAATAACTTGTGGACTTCTTCCTACAAATTTAGCATTCATTGCATGTCCATTTTTGAATAATAATTTACAAACTTTATCAGTTTCTTCTTTAGTCATGAAGTATCCACCATGCTTTTTGAACTCTTGAATAACTGCAGCTTCATTACATTCTTCACAGATTATTGATTGTTCTGATGCACAGATTGTACCATTATCAAAAGTTTTACTTGCCATAATATTTCTAACAGCTTGTTCTATGTTGGCAGTTTTTTCTATGTATGCTGGAGAGTTTCCTGCACCAACACCTAGAGCTGGTTTTCCTGCACTGTAAGCAGCTTTAACCATTCCTGGACCACCTGTAGCTATTATTATAGCAACTTCTTTGCTTTTCATTAACTCATTTGTAGCTCCAATTGAAGGTGAAGTTACACATGTTATAACATTCTCTGGTGCACCAGCTTCAACAGCTGCATCGTGCATTAATTGAGCTGCTTTAATTGTACATTTTGCAGCAGATGGGTGTGGTGAGAATACTATAGCATTACGAGATTTAATTGAAATCATAGCTTTAAAAATAGCAGTAGAAGTTGGGTTTGTTGAAGGTACTATACCCATAACTAAACCAACTGGCTCAGCAATCTCTATTAGCTTGTTTACCTCATCTTCTCTAATTATATCGATAGTTTTCATATCTTTAATTGATTCATATAGTATAGTAGCTGCTAAATGGTTTTTAAAAGTTTTATCTTCAACTTTACCAAAACCAGTTTCTTCAACTGCCATTTGTGCTAAACAAACTGCATTTTCTTCTGCAACTCTAACCATGTTACGTAAAATTTTATCGATTTGCTCTTCAGTATAATCAGCAATTTTATTAGCTGCCACCTTTCCAAGTCTAGCAAGATCTCTCGCTTCTTGTATTGAACGTAAATCTTTATCAAAGTTCTCCATTGGTCATTACTTCCTTTCGTAAACCTTACAATATCTAATTTTTCTCGTAATACAATTTGAATTTAGCAAGTAATTGATTTTTACCTGCTTTTGAAATCACTCTACCTGTAATACCAAAATCTTTATATTCACGAGCTAGATTTCTAAGCTTAACTACCTTTAGCTTAGATAATATTAAAACGGTTTTTTCAATACCATTTTTAATAACTAAATTATCTACATCATGTTTATGTAGATTCTCTAAACTTCCTTTATGAAGTTTATCTAAATCATTGTCTAAAGCATCACTATTTTGAATTTCTTCAACTTCTTCAGTTTCTTGAATTTCTTCTACAACTTCTAAGTCTTCTGCATCTTGGATCTGCTGAGTCTCTTGAATCTCTTCAGGTTCTTCAACTTTTTCATCAGATACTAAAGCCTCTTGAGTTTCCACTGAAGATTTAGATCCAATTATGCTTTCCAACTCCTCATGAGGACGTGGAATTACATGCTCTGATACTAAAGCTTCTTCATTAAGATTTTTAACAGCTGCTACTCCAGCTTCTATAGCTGCTTTTACTGCACCTACATCACCTGTAACTGCAATTGTAACAAGACCGCCACCTACATAGGTCTTTTCAATAATACTTACATCTGCGGATTTCACCATTGTGTCAGCTGCCTCAATAGATGCAAGTAATCCTTTTGTTTCTATTAAACCAAGTGCTTGCATAGGTCAATCCCCCTAATTTATAAAAGATCTGCCCAGTTAGCTGGATATGTTGTGTAGAATACCCTTGCTTTGTCTGGAGAACCCCAAACTACTTTAGAACCAGATGGAACAAATAGCACATCTCCAGCATGAGCTGTATATGTTTTTCCATTGATTTCAACTGTTAAAGTTCCCTCGATAACATAGTCAATCTCTTCATAAGTTAATTCCCAATCAAATTTTGAATTTTCAATAACTAAAAATCCAGCACTCATTTTTGATTCTTCTTTGCTTACTAACTCTTGAAAATAAGCTTTTGCATTTGGATTTCCAGTGTCGAATACGTCCATTTTTACTGTTTTTCCTCTAACAACTTTAAGTCCATTAGGATCACTTTCAGCTTCAAATATAAGATTCTTTGGTTTTAAGCATTCAAGCATTTCTTGTAAAAGACCCTTGTCCATCATTGCTCTGAAGAAATTAAGCATCATTTCACTATCCATACCTTCTATGCTTGGAACCTTTTTAGCTTCTAAAGTCTCTACCTTAGGTGCAGGAGCTTCTGTAGTAAATAGTATTTCATTGTTCTTTGCAAGATCCTTAGCTGATGGTGTAATTATTTCACTACCATCTATATAAAATACTTTTTCACCCTTTAATATTAATTGTTCAATATCTTTTGCACAGATTAATTTTTTCATATTTTCACTTCCTTTCAAATAATATTGGTATCTATAAAAAACCTAAAATCCTATGATTATTTTTAAGAAAGATTGTGTTTAACCAAAGTTACAATCATTATCAACTATTCCAACAACAACTGCATCTACAGGTATATTATCATCGCCTAACATTCTACGAGCAGATGATCCAGTACTAACGATAACTCTATCACCAATACCTGCACTGATATTATCAACAACAATAAATCTACGTCCTTCATCTACTCCACCAATTTCCTCAGCAAGCATAAACTTAAGTCCGTTAAGTGATTCAGCTTTTCTAGTTGCCCATACATTATCAATAAGTCTTGCTACTATCATATTGTTTTTCCTTCTTTCATTTTCAGTTTAATCTCATTTATTGCAGATTCAACTGATGATGTGTCGCCAAAAATTCCAATTAAAACCATGTGTTGGGGACATGTGCCCTTTATATCTTCAACAGTGACACCAGCACTTTTCTCAGCAATATCTGTAGCATATATCATATCGATAAGTTTGCCTTGAACAAGTCCTATTGCATCAACACCGTCTAATTTGGTTTTACAATTTCCACCAATCCGTCTTATAAGAATATCTTTAGTGCTCTGGGAAGGTGATTTTATAATTCTAAAATCCACTTTAAAACACTCTCCTTATTATTCCATAATATCTTGTGTACAACTTAATGCTATTCCAAGTGGTGTAACAAACATAGGATTCTTAGGTTTGTGAGTATAAACTCCAGTCTGTTTCTGAATAATTTCTTCAATTCCAGTTAAGCAACAAGTACCACCAACTAAAGAAATTTCATTCACATCATGATTCTTAATATGCTGGTTAATAATTGATGACACCTTTTCAACTACTGGCTTTAACACAGGTAAAATTTCCTTGTGATTTTCATTATTTCTTTTAAACTTATCTGCCTCTTTAAAAGGCATTCCATAAGCACCAGAAATAACTAATGAGAAATGAGTACCTCCTGTTGGTTCATCAACAACATAAACAACCTTTCCATCTTTTAAAATTGATATTCCAGTTGTACCACCACCGATATCAACAACTGCACCATTTTGAATTTTAAGTACAGCATTGGCAGCAGTAGGTTCATCTAACAGATTTGTCAATTCAAATCCTGCTGACTGAACTACGTTTTTAATTGCTCCAGAATCTAAAGCATCTGTTCCAGGTGGAATTGCAGCAGCTGCATAAAGAAGCTCTGTATTCAATTTTTCCTCTATTTCCTGCTTAAGTTCTCTAACAATTCTTATGGCACCAATATAGTCTACAACCATACCATCACGAACCACATCTGCATACCTATATGCACCAGCCACCGGCTTATAGTTTTCATCTAAAACAGCCAAAACTACACAAGCAGTACCTAAGTCCACACCTGTATAATAAACAGAAGAACCGTTAAGGATTGGCTTTTCTATAACCTCTTCAAAATCTTGAACCATCTTATCACAATATTCAAAAGTTAATTTTTTCTTTGACATTCTTTTCCTCCTACTGCTGAACAAATCAATTGAGACAGCGAATTAATTATTGAATTAGTGTTCTCCATAATTCTATTTTTTAAACCGTCATCATCATTTTTGTAGGTATCAATTATATCAAATTGTAATTCTCGCATAGCACAACGTAGTGCGTTCATTTTTAAAATTGCATTGCTTTTTTCAAGCTGCATATGAAATTCTGTTATTTCAAAACAATCATCAAGGTCAGTCATGAAATTTAATGGATTAATTCCAGTGCATTCTTTGCAGCAAATAGACTCAAGAACACCTTTTCCTTCCACAACATTTCTGATGTTTGATATTTTTCTACCTAAATTCATAACATTTTGTGCTAAAATGATATCTTCTCTTAATATTTCACTACTAGTAACAAGAAATACTGCCTCCATAGATTTCAACTTACAACAAAGTTTCTTCAAATATAAATTAGTGTTTCTCTCTGGTTTTACTGCTTCAGTCTTATTTTCTTGAGAAACATTTTTATCTTTTTTAGAATCATCATTATTCATTGTTATTCTTTTATCAGACAAATATTGAGCTGCTCCAGGTGTAAGGCGCTGTCCTTGTTGTAACTTGTAGGTATTAAAAGGTTCTTTTCGATATAAATCTCTCAAATACTCTTCGGTAATAAATTTCATCATTGACCTTTACTCCTCACCTTTTTCAAATAAATACTTTTTCAAAGCATCAATTCCTGTTCCCATTGGAAAACTAATATTAAAATATGGCTTTGATACTCCTATGTTCTTCAACTGTCGTAAACATTTTTCTTCATTTTCAGGTATCAAGTCACATTTTGTAATAACTCCAATCACCGGGCATCTAAAAGACTTTGCAAATCCATGGGAGTATATTTCATTGCAATTAGACTGATCAACCAATATAAGCACATGAGATGCATCTTGAGCTGCTGCTATTATATGCTTGTACATCCATGAATTTTCTAAATAAGCACTTGGAACATCAATAGTGTTTTTACCATAAATTAAATCTGGTGTTCGTTTTAGCGGACCATCATAATTATTTAGGGCATTAACTAATGTGGTTTTACCACATCTTGAAGGTCCAATTACCATTATGCGCTTTTTTCTCATGTCCTTGTAATGGGTGCCGGAGTAAATCCAAGCATATCTCTTAACGTATCGTTTACTGCTCCAAGTGCTGTTTCCACACTTTGAACATCGCCATTTATTACAACAGAACCTGTAAAACGATCAAGAAACCCAATTTCAACATTAGAAGACTTTGTAGCAATATCTGCAGCTATAATTGCAGTTTCATATGGAGAAAGAGTTAAAATCCCTATAGCTCCTTTTTCATCGATTCCAAGACGTTCATATATATCAGACATAGGTGACGCAATGATATGTGCTATTGTAATCTGCTTTCCTGGCACTGACTCTTGTATAACACGCTGTATGTTTCTATCAAGAAAATCTCCCATAAACCTTACCTTCCATCTTATTATCTATTTGAAAATTATTTAATGACGGATTACTTTTACAGGTAAATCGTACTTTTTAATCCATCCTTCTATTCTATCTAAATCTTCATTCTTTAAACTTGGATCATCCTTTATAGGATATTCCATTCCTAATTGATTGTATTTATTTACCCCCATCTTATGATATGGAAGTAAGTCAATCCCTTTAAAATTTTTATAATCTTTGTATGGTGTTAAAAACTCCATAGTCTTTTCAATTTCATCTTGAGAATCATTTATACCTTTAAGTAAAGGCATACGAATCTTTACATTATATTTGCGGCGAAGTAGTTCTTGCAGATTTTCTAAAATCTGTTCATTCCTCACACCTGTTAACTGAAAGTGTCTATCAGAATTAATATGTTTAACATCAAATAGGAATAAATCTGTAAACTCCGCAACCTTAAGTACTGATTCAAGTTTTGCATAACCACAAGTTTCAATTGCAGTATTTATTCCTGATTGCTTACATGCCATTAACAAACTGCAAGCTGCTTCAGGCTGCATTAAAACTTCACCACCGCCTAATGTAACACCACCACCAGAAACTTCATAAAAAGTTCTATCTTCCTCTACAATCTCCAAAAGTTCCGAAATAGTTTTTACTTCTCCAACTATTGTTAAAGCAGATTTAAGACAAGCTTCTTTGCACTTACCACATCCGATACAATCAATATCACGATTAACTTCGTGCTTTAAAGTTTCATTAGATATGGTATGTATTCCAACAGGACAAACAGAAACGCAAGCCCCACAATTAACACATGAATTACTTTTAAACATAACTCTATGCTTTTTAACTAGTCCTTCAGGATTTGCACACCATTTACAACGAAGAGGACAACCTTGAAAGAATATTAAAGTTCTTACTCCATCTCCATCATACATGTTATATTTCTGTATATTAAAAATCGTCGCTTTTCGTTCGATTATACCTAAGTTTTCATTACTCATATTTTTCATTCTCCAGTTTCATTACCTTGATTTTTAATATATATCTTATTTATAATCTGTAATCTACAGAACACTGCTGCAGATTACAGATTTTATACAATTTTTTAATTAAAAGTGTGTAAGCACAGTTCTGCTGATAATTTCATCTTGAACATCTTTGCATAACTCAACAAAGAATGCACTATATCCAGCAACACGAACAATTAAATCACGGTATTGCTCTGGGTGTTTTTGTGCTTCAAGTAATGTTTTGTTATCTAAATAGTTGAACTGCATTTCTCCAAGCTGAAGGGCACATGCACTACGAAGTAATGTAATGATTCCATTTTCACCTTCAGGTGTATCAAGAAGACCAGCTACTAACTTGAAGTTATGAACCATACCTATATTCATATCCTCGCAAGACATTTTAGAAACAGATTTAATTATAGCAGTAGGCCCTTTAAAGTCAGCTCCTTGAGTTGGACTTATACCATCTGATAAAGGCATCCATGCTCTACGTCCATTTGATGTAGCTCCTGTAAGTTGTCCAAATGGAGTGTTGTTTGAGATTGATAAAGTACCATGGCTAAGAACTGAATATAATGTCTTATACTTACGATGTTCTTGCTCAGTAAAGTTAATTAAATCTGCAGCAATTAAGTCTGCATAATCATCATCGTTACCATACTTAGGTGCTTCTAAACAATCTTTTTTAAGTTGTTCATATCCAACGAAATCCGCTTTTAAAGCTTCATTCATTTCTTGTAGCGTATATTTTTTATCTTCAAATACTAATTTCTTTATAGCTGCCATAGAGTCTGCATAAGTAGCAAGACCACTCCATACTACTCCTGGTCCGAAGTTATACATAGCTCCGCCTGCTTCTACTCCTCTACCATTTTCCATACATCCTTCATACATCATAGACATAAGTGGTTTTGGTGCAAGGTCTCTGTGAACACGTTGAGAAATTACTGTAGCAACACTTGTCCATTTAGTAATGAATTTAATTTGCTCTTTAACAGCTGCTTCAAATTGCTCGTAAGTTTTGAAGTTGCTTAGATCTCCCATATCTGGGCATACTTGCTTACCATACCATAGTGGTACACCATGGTTAAGAGTAAGTTCTATACATATAGGCCATTGAGTATATCCTGTAGAAGTCCATTGATATAATCTTCCTGACTTCTGTGGCTCAACACATCCCATTAAGCAATAATCTCTTGCATCTTCTATAGAAACTCCCTTAGCTAACATCATTTTTATATGAACATCATCAAAGTGACATGCTGGGAATCCCATACCTGCACGGATAACATCAACTATCTTTTTAAGATATTTTTGAGGTGATGCTTTGTGTATACGACAAGCTAATGTTGGTTGATATATCTTAACATGACGAACTGCATCCATTAGAAGGTATGTTAATTCGTTTGTAGCATCTCTTCCTTCTCTAGTAACTCCACCTAAACACATGTTAACGAATGGTTGGTAACCTGCGAAGAATTTAGAAGCTCCTTCACTTGTAAGCCACATCATCTCAGACATTTTTATAAGCATACAACCAGATAACTCAAATGCTTCAAAATCAGTCATACGTCCAGCTTCAATATCAGCTTTGTAGAATGGATACATATATTGGTCAACACGTCCTATAGACATACCTGTTTGGTTCTCTTCAACTACAAGTAATGATTCTATAGTCCAAACTGATTGAATTGCTTCCCAGTAAGTGCTTGGTTTATGAGCTGGCACTCTAGCATTTACTTCTGAAATTTTTAATAATTCAGCTTTACGAGTAGGATTAGTTTCTTTTGCAGCTAATTCTGCAGCATAATCTGACATACGTTTAGCGTATATCATAACACCCTCTGCAGTATCGATTAGAGATTTGTAGAAATATATTTTCTCCATATCTTCTGGTCTTTCATAGCTAAGGTCAGCTAATTTCTCATTACATTCCTTTACTATGTCAAGCATACCTTTTTTCATTAAGATAACGTCATATCCTGGGTTAGAGTCTCCTCCTCCGTTTAATGCATGGTATGAACAATCTGATACGAAAGATTCTCCAGAAAGTTCCCATACTCCAGCTTCTCTGTATTGACTCTCACAGTATTCATCAATTGATTTACCTTCCCAGAATGGGAATAATTCTTCACGCATGATCTTCTTATCTTCTTCTGATACGTAGAATGGGTCTTGAGCACGAGTTCCTATTGTATCAAGTTCATCTCTCATCCATCTCCAAGATATATCAGGAGAGAAAGATCCAGCACGTGGTTGTCCATTTGGTGCACCAACGATAAGCTCATTATCTTGAATTACTAATGGTGCAGTTTCACAGCAACGCTTGAAAGACTTACCACGTAAAATTGCCTTAGGTATACCAGGGTTTTCTTTTGCTATTTGAGTAATAACTCTTGCTTTGTGAGTAGTGATTGTTGGTACATGAGTTAAGTATTTTTCCTTTAACTTAACTAAACGCTCTGTTATTCCATCTGGAATTTCACCATTATTGTCACACACAACACAGCTAGTAGTTGATTCTTCCTTTGTTATTTCTTTGGAAACACTAGAAAACATCTTCATTAAACTAGCACGTTCTTCATCAGACATGTTTTGAGTAGCTTCCATAAATTTATTTGAAAATTCACGAATATCCAATTTATTCCCTCACATTCTTTAATATATTTCATACATTTCGTATGACCTATTATTTTAAGTCATTTAAAACTTTTTTCAAAATACTCTCTAATAGCTTAACACTATCAATTTCATTTACATTTAATTTATCTTTTAAAACTTCATAGTTGGAATCCTCTGTATTGTCCATCATGCCAACAATTTCATCTGCCTTACGAACCCCATATCCAACTTTACGTACATATATTAGGTTCATAGGTGATACATTATCTGAAGTCATTCCATGCCCTGCAGATCCACTGCCTAGAGTCATTGATGGAAACAAGTTTGTGGTTGCTCCCATACTTCCAAAAGTTCCTGGAGTGTTAACAAGTACTCTTCCAACAGGTTTTTTTAATGCAAATTGACGAATAACCTCTTCATCCTTTGAATGTATAATAAGTGTATGTCCATGTCTCTCACTAAGTAATAATTCTATACACTTTTCACAAGCATGCATCCAGTCATCTTCTATATAAAAAGCTAAAACAGGACAAAGCTTTTCTCTTGAATAAGGATTTTTTTGAGATACAAATTTTTGCTGAGAAATAAGAACTCTTATATTTTCAGGAACACTGAATCCAGCCTTTTTTGCTAAAAATTGTGGCGATCTCCCGATCATATCCATGTCAGGACTTCCGTCTTTGTAATAAAAGATTGATGCCAATTTTTCAGCTTCTTCTTCTGTCATAAAGTATCCACCATTTTTAATAAGTTCTTGTTTTACTTCAGCTACTATACAGCTATCTACAACAATTGATTGTTCAGCAGCAGATACAACTCCATAATCGAAGTTCTTACTATCAATAATATCTTTAGCAGCCTGCTCAATATCAGCAGTACGTTCTATAAATGCTGGACCATTTCCATTGCCACCATAAATTACTGGTTTGCCGGACTTATAAGCTGCATCAAGCATTTCTGGAACCCCTGTATTCATTATTAGTGAAGTATCTTTATGATTCATAAGTTCTAATGAACCACTTGAAGTCACTGTATGCAAATATGCAAGTGCACCTTCCGGAAGCCCTACCCCTTCTCCAGCTCTAATTAAAATGTCAATTGTTTTAGAAATTGTATTTTTAGCTCTTGGATGAGGTGAAAATATGATTGCATTTCCTGACTTAATTGCAATTAACGCCTTATATATGGTTGTAGAAACAGGACTCATTGATGGAGAAAAGGCTATAATAACCCCCATTGGTACTCCTATATCCTTTGTCTTGTTCATTTTATCTTCACTAATGATACCTACACAATTCATACCTTTAAGTCTGTTTTTCAGATACTTACATACAAAGTGATTTTTAATATGTTTATCTTCCCACTTTCCATATTCAGTTTCCTCATTAGACATTTTTGCAAGTTCTTTTAAATGTTTTTCAATCTCTTCGGTCATACGTTCAACTATCTCATCAAGTTTTTCTTGTGGGAAAGCTGCTAATTTTCTTTGTGCCTCACGAGCATTTTCAACAAGAATTCTCGCTTCCTGCATGGAGAGTAAATCATTATCAATAATATTCATTTTTCTCTCTCCTTTTTCTTATAAAAAATTTTTCTATTTATTATTCTGTTACAAGATTTGTAATTGCATAACGTTTTATTATTTTTTCTAGATCTTGGTGTGGTCTTGGAATAACTATTGAACTATAAAGGCTTCCACCTTCCATTCCTTCAACTGCTGCAACACCAGCATCTACTGCTGTTTTGCAAGCACCAACATCACCACGAACTAAAACAGATATATAACCTGACGCAACGTTTTCATATCCTATTAGTTCTACATCTGCTGCTTTGCACATAGCGTCTGCTGCTTCTAAAGCAAAAACCAGACCAAAAGTTTCGATTAATCCTAAAGCTTCATATCTTGACATATGTAAATCATTTCCTTTCTATGCTTTATGCGTCGATATCGTGTACTGAAACGATATCTCCAACTTCTTTAATAGGACGTGGCATAACATTGTGTGCTGTTAATTTACCAATTGCTGCCGCTGCTTCAGCACCTGCTTCTACAGCAGATCTTACTGCACCAACATCACCTTTTACCATAATAGTTACAAGTGTTGAACCAACATTTTCATATGAAATCAATTCAACATTAGCTGCCTTAAGCATTTTGTCTGCAGCCTCAAGTGCAGGAACCAATCCTATTGTTTCTACAAGGCCTAAAGCCTCATCTCCATAATATCTCATTACTAATTCCTCCTTCCTATTTTTAGCTCAATATACTTTAGCTTAACTACATAACTTCTATATATTATATTTATGTTTGCATGCATCTTTTGTTTGTTCTTATATATTGATTATATCCCTTACCCTTTGGGGGAAAGTCAATATATTTCTTGCATTAAAATTCTTAAATATTTTTACAAGAAATTATGCTGTTAAGAGTAAAGTCTTTTCTTAATGTTTAATAAGAATAACTATTTTACTAAATTCATAAGAGATTTTTCCTTATAAGCATTACCCTATGGGTAATGTTAAAAATTAATCTCTTATGTATTTGTTAATTGTTGCTGCACCATCTTCATGGGCATGATAATAAACCTTTAATTGGTTGTTTTTATCTAATTCAAATCTTGTTTCCTCAATAAGACCATTTGCTTCTGCTGTCATTAACGCAGTAATTACAGCGTTCTTTTTTAAAGCTTTAAAACTTCCATATTGTCCCTTTAACGCTTCTATAACGTCATCTGCGCAAGCTTCTTCTACTTTAGTGAAATATTTTAATATTGCATAATTAAGCGGCTTCATCTATTTTATCCCCCTCTTTTTTTCCTCTTAATAAATCAAGTGGATTCATAGATATTGTAAGGATACCAAACATCATTATTACAGCTCCAATCCAAGCAACTGAAGGTAATGACCATCCATCCATTCCACCATATACTCCTAATAACAATAAGCAGAATAATGGTCCAAAGAATGAATATGTACCGTTACATGCAGTTCCAAGTCCTGCTCCACACATACTGTTTCCCGCATACCATGTCATAAATGTGATAAATGATAAAAGACCACTTAATGCAAACCAAATCATTGCCGGACCACTTGTGAATGCTTGTATAGCAAGGTCAACAGAAATGTTCATTCCACCAGCCATAATTCCAAAAACAGGAACTAGGATGAATAAATTTGCTATACCTGATGTAACTTGACGAATACAAATACCAATTTCAGGATCGATCATTGATGTACCATATCCAGCTACACAACCTTCAAATCCCCATGCAAGAGCTGCAATAATAGCTATTAAAATACCAATTAAAGTACTTGCTGAAGCTCCACCGCTAAAGCCTGTACTACCAATTAAGAAACTAGCAAATACACATACTGCAATACCTAATGCCATACGTTTATTTAATTCCTGCTTATATAAAATTTTACCTAATATAGCAGCAATAGCAGGGCAAAGAGCTGATATTGGAACAACTATTGGTCCAGCCATTTGAAGAGCTATAACATAAGCAGTACCAGCTATAGGTCCTCCAATAAGAGCTGCTAATATCATAATTCGTCCCGGAGTAGTGTTAATGCATCTTACAAAGTCTTTAAATTTACCTTTTACTAATGCAAATGAAATCGCCCAAACTGCACTACATGTATCATTTATTGCATTACCAAGTGCAGCAAGTAAGTATGCTATAACAAATGCTGATAAACCTGCTGAATTAATGCCATACCAGTCACCCCATACTCCTTTTGTCATACCCATAGTCAGGAATGCTGTATATAACCCATAGGTAAGTCCTGAAAATAAAGCTAGAGATATACCCTTTTTGAAGAAATCACTTGATAATTTCTTCTTTGCAGCCATAGCTTGTGGGCTTACTGCTTTTGAAACTTCCTTCATAAAATAAAACTCCTTTCAATTAACCATATCTTTTGTATATTAATAAATAATTATGGCTCATCCCTATGAAACATAAATTATAGCAATGAGCCTTTTAATTAATTAATTCAAAAATTTTTCTTAGTCTTTTATATATTTGTTGATTGTAGCAGCACCATCTTCGTGGGCTCTATAATAAACTCTTAACTCACCATTTTTATCTAATTCAAATCTTGTTTCTTCAATGAGACCATTTGCCTCCGCTGTCATTAACGCCGTAATTACAGCTTTCTTTTTCAAAGCTTTAAAGTTGCCATACTCACCTTTTAGAGCATTTATAACATCATCAGCGCAAGCTTCATTAATTTTTGTAAAATATTTTAATATTGCATAATTAAGCGGCTTCATTATCTTATACCTCCTTCTTTTTAAACAAATCCATTGGATTCATAGCTATTACAAGGATACCGAACATCATTAATACCGCAGAAATCCATACGATTGGAGGTAATGCCCATCCGTCCATACCGCCTATCACTCCAAGAATTATCCAACAGCAGAATGGACCCCAGAAGGAATATGTACCATTACAAGCCATACCAAGAGCAGCACCACACATACTATTACCGTTATACCAACTCATGTATGAAACAAAAGCACAAAGACCACTTAGTGCAAACCATATCATTGCAGGACCACTTGTAAATGCTTGACTAACTAAATTAGTTGAAAATTTAATCCCATCTCCAAATATCATTCCAAATAAAGGTACTAATATTATTAAGTTTGAAAGCCCAGATGTAGCTTGACGAATTGTAATACCAATCTCTGAGTCAATCATAGATGTACCATATCCAGCTACGCAACCTTCAAATCCCCATCCAAGAGCTGCAATAAATGCAATACAAATTCCAAGGAACATTCCAGCTGGAGCATCTCCACCAATACTAGTACTTCCAATCATAAAGCTAGATACAACACAGATGGCAATACCAAGCATCATACGTTTGTCTAGTTTTTGTTTGAATAATATTCTTCCTAAAATAGCACCGATAGCTGGACAAAGAGCTGTAATTGGAATAACAATTGAACCCGCCATTTGTAAAGCCACAACAAAAGCTGTACTTGAAATTGGTCCTCCGATAAGAGCTGCCAATATCATTACAGCACCTGGTTTGGTTTTAAGACATCTGAAGAAATCTCCAAGTTTACCTTTAACAGTTGCATAAATTACTGCCCAAACAGCACTACATGTATCGTTTACGGCACTACCAAGGGCACCAAGCACATATGTAATAACTACTGCTGATAAACCTGCTGTATTAGCACCATACCAGTCACCCCATACTCCTTTAGTCATTCCCAATGTTAAAAATGCTGAATAAAATCCATACATAAGACCTGAAAAAAGAGCAATTGAAATACCTTTTTTAAGGAAATCAGATGATAATTTGTTTTTTGCAGTAATGGCTTCTAAACTTACCGTTTTCGAAACTTCCTTCATAAAATAAATCCCCTCCACTTATTTGATAATAACTTTTAAATTTATATTACTAAATAAAAATTTACAATGAGTACGTTTTGTGATTGTTATAATTTGGGATATTTCATTTTAAAACTATTGAATAACTTTTCATTTGATATCTTGTGGTTATTTTATTAACAATTAAATTATATGCCTTTCCCTATGGGGTAAAGTCAACATGTATTTGTCATCAAAATTCAAAAAAAATTAACACAACTAACTTAATAAATAATTGTAAGTTAGTTGTGCCAGTTGTTTTAAGTGCTAAATACTAGTTTCCGTCAATATCATGGAGTAGAAATTTTATTTTATAAAAGAAATATATGTATTTTTTTCAAAAGATATATTTGTATTTTTTTACAAACCGAGTTTTATCGACATTTTATCCCTTACCCTACGGTCAACGTTTTCAGTATTTTCAGTTTAATGAATCTATCTCTTTCTTCTAATTTTAATCAAAATTTCCGTTACAAACTTGTCAGTGTTTTTAGTTGTCCAATAATCTGTTACATATCTTTCATAAGATTCTTCAGAACATATGTAATCATGTTCCTTAGCCCATTCTTTTATTTTTTTATATGTTTCATTAATTGTTTCATGAGTACCTATATGATAGCAAGAAGCTGCTAACCATCCACCAAATTCAATACTTTCTTCGTCCTTACACTTTAAAATAGTCTCTTGCATTATTTTCATCTTACTACATTTTCCATTAATCTTATCCTCAAAAGATGGAAAACATATAATTACAGGACCTGTTATTGCATTATTTATACTATCAATATAATTGTTAAACTCTATGTTAATTATACATTCCATATAATCATAATTAAAATTTTGATTTAAGAAGATTAAATTGCGTTCATCTATATATTTTATAGAGACATCACAAACATTATTTTCAATTACCATCTGTGCCTCAACTATAAGTGCATGCCAATCTCTTACAGATCTTATCTTTAAATTTATTTCCTTCTCAAGTTCTCTTAATTCATCAATTTTTGTTCTAAAACTTTTATCAAAAAAATCATAGGTTGTTCCTTGTAAAAAAGCTCTCATTTCTTCTAGCTTAAATCCACTTTGCTTATAATATTTTATTACTGGTACAGATAGTAAATTTTTCTTGCTGTAATATCTATAGCCACTTTCATCAGCTACTTTATCAGGTGATAATATGCCCATTTTATCATAATATCTCAGTGCTTTTTTTGTTATTTTACATATCTCTTCCACTTTTCCTATGGAATATAATTCTTCTCCCATACTAAGTTCACCTCTTTTATAATATTTTTAGCCGTTTTTAAAATCTAAATCATTTTATTCCAAAGATTTTAAAACTTTATTAAAAAGAATTTCCCCCACTAAATGTAAAGAATATAAGGAGGAGTCCTTATAAGCATTAAAAAATAACTTCACCTTATGTAATATTTATAAACATTTTAAATTTATTCTAAGAGCCACGAACTCTTTGCAATTTTCAAAATGTTTATCATAAACTTATATATAATAAAAATCCTAATGAAATTTTAGCTAGTTGTTATATCAAACTTTTTGTATAAATAAATGGATATTATTATGATTATGATGAGAATTATAAATACTTAATTATGTGATTTTGAATAAACAGAGCTTGATAATATTCAAAAATAATTGAAGAATAATATTTAACCTTAAAATGAATATTTTACCATGTGAAATTAAAGAAAAAATATATTATTCGTATAAATAATATTACATATTATAGTCAAACTGTAAAGAGGAAATTTATTACATCAAGTTGAATATATAACATTCCAGCCTAAATTTAAGGAGTTTAGCAAAACCAATAAAAAAACCACCCATTAATGAGTGGTATAAAATACAAAATTTTATCCAAAAACTTTTTCTAAAATTTTTGATAAATCTTCTCCTGTTACTTCTTTAGGATTTGCCGTTGTACATATGTCATTAAGAGCTGCTTTAATGATTTCTTCTTTTGATGCTTCAGCTAGCTCCATATCAGCACCTTGTTCTTTTAATGTTGTTGGAATCATCAAAGTCTTTTGAAGTTCTACAATACTCTTAATTAAATTATTAACACCAATATTTACATTTGGCGCATGCAACTTCAATAATTTGGCAACTCTTTGATACTTTTTAGATGCTATGTCATATTCTACATTGAAAGCACCCTTATTTAAATTGGCATTATATTCTATTACATAAGGAAGTATCATTGCATTACTTCTTCCATGAGAAATATGTAATTTCCCACCTACAGCATGAGCTAAACTATGAGTAATTCCTAATCCAGCAGCATTAAACGCCATTCCTGCAAGACATGATGCATTGTGCAGTTTTTCTCTTGCCACTACATCATTTCCATCAGCATAAGCTAGTGGTAAAAATCTAAAAGCTAAAGTAAGTGCTTTCTCTGCAAGAGCATCTGAAAAATCAGTAGCATTCTTTGAAACATAAGCCTCTAAAGCATGTGTAATAACATCCATTCCTGTATCAGCAGTTATAGCCTTAGGTACAGATTTTACTAGTTCTGGATCAAGAATTGCAACTGTTGGAAGAAGGGATTTATCTGCAAGAGCATACTTTAATCCTTCTTGTTTATTTGTGATTACTGCATATTCAGTTACTTCAGACCCTGTACCACTTGTAGTAGGTATAGCATAGAATTCTTCTATAGAAGAAACTCCACCAGTAATTTTTTTTGCATATTCTCTCATAGCTTTAGCTCCATCAATTGATGAACCTCCACCAAGAGCTATCATAACCTGAGCATCACAATTTTGTAATTTCTGAATGCCTTCAGCAATAACTTCTACAGATGGATCAGGTACAATATCACTAAATACAGCTACTTGACAATCAACAAGCTTTTGCTTTACTTTCTCAGCCATACCTGATGTTTCCATGAATTTATCACATACAATTAGCACTCTTTTATTCTTGATTTCATTTAGTTTTTCTAAAGAGCCTTGTCCAAAATAGACCTTTGTGTTGATACTAAATTCTTTCATATACAATCTCTCCTATTTTAAAAATATTCAAGATATGAATGAATTAGTTTTCTTTACTTTAAAATAAAATTAACCCACAATTATAACAATCAAAAAAGTTTATAATAAACTTTACTTGATTCATTATATCAATAATAAAATACTATTGCAACAGAAGGTTCTGCCAGTTTGCATTAAGCAAAGTCTTTTAATATAGTCTCTAGTTAGCTTTCTTCACTGGAATCCAAACTTCACCTGTTGCGTTATGAGCTTTACCATAATACATCTCAAATTGGGGCCCTTCCACTTGCACAAAACCTGATGTTGGAAACCATTCAGTATAAATTCGCCTCCATATACTAGGAATATCGCAGTCGTCAGCTGGGAAAATAGCCCACGTTAATGCTGGAACAAACAATCTTTCATATTCCTTAGGAATAACCACATTATCTGTTACATGTTGGCAGATCATGTACTTGAAAGAATTCTCTGTGTAATCAAATAAAGCCGCATGTAACATTGAATCATAGCTCCTTCCTAAAAGAGCATTCATACGATCAACCGAACCGTTCTCATCGCATTCCATGCAAAATTTTGGTACCTCCATAAAGGCTTTTTCCTGGCTATCTGCCTGAATATTCCCCACAACACCAAATACCTCAAAGCTTTCCTTTTGTTCAATACGATAATTCATCTCTATACCTCCTTTAATAGATAGATAGAAAGTCATTCGTGGATAGGCTTTGAGCATTATTCCCATATTGCGAGTCGCTTTAGGTGCAACACCATGCATACCTTTAAATGCCCTTGAAAATGCCTCTGGCGATTCGTATCCGTATTTCATAGCAATATCTATGATTTTCGTGTTACTATTTTGTAACTCAATGGCAGCCAAAGTTAATCTTCTACGACGAATATATTCTGAAAGTGATACACCACTCATAAAGGAAAACATTCTCTGAAAGTGATATACAGAACAACAAACTATTTTCGCTAATTGTTCATATTCAATTTTATCTGTAAGGTGTACTTCGATATAGTCCATAGCCCTGTTCATACTGTCTAGCCAATCCATAAACATCTCTCCCTTCAAGATAAATATATCATTATAAATTAGGAAAAACCTTGCAATTCATGCACCATAATATCATGTTAGAATTTGTGTTTTAGGAAGTAATCTCTAATTCATCCTTTTCTTCTACATATAAGTGATTTGTAGGCTCGTCAATGATTTTTATTTTTTCATAGGTTTCATCAAACACCTTTAAAATTTATTAATATATTTATAATTCTATCTTCTTTAAATACAGGATTCATTTTAAAAATGTCTGCTAGGGTATCTATATTTTCCTCTAAATGTTCAATGTCTTTAGAATATGTATGACTTATATCTACTATATCCTCATCACTAAGATCTCCACTTTCTATCCACCTTACTACACATAACTGCTTAATTATTAAGTAACTCACCACAGCAGTCTTCACTTTAGCAGCCACATCATAATCAAAGACAGACTTCATAAAGTATCTAAACACAAAGTAAACTAATATATTTTCAAACTTATACATATTATCTTTATAAAACTTTTTAAATTCCTTATATTTATCTAGATAAATATCTTTATTCTCAGCACTACTCTTAATATAATATAACACCTTATCTAAGCCTAAGGGATCATTGTTATTTATATGCTTTAAGCCTTTAAATACATAAAAATACTCTTCTATATCAGTATACCATTGCTCTTTATCTCTAATAGTTTTATTAAGATCATCACTAGTCTTGTTTATAAAATTTTTATCCATATATCTTTCTTTAATGGTCTTTAAACTAGTTAGGTCATCCTCATCTATCTTATCTTGAACTTCCTTTGCAAAGTCAAGAATTATAGCAGCCCTTATATTTAAATCAATATTACCATTCTGAAGTATATTAAAAATTATATTTCTACACTGCATAAGGTCGATAAATAGCATGGCATCAATATCGTTATAAGAAGTTATAAACTCATCATTTTCATTTAACTCAAACTCCATCTTATTAGAATCACCTAGCATTATCCTTGCTGCCTCTGGACAGGAAAGTGATATACCTATTTCTCGTAAGTTCCCGAACTCTTCCATATACCTAGGATACTTCTTGCAAGTATAGCAAAGACCATCTTCTCCAAGTTCATTATATATATCACATAATTTGTTTTCATTTAGAAAGGCACAGTTTCCATTTTTCAATACAAATATATTGTCTTCTCCATCATTAATTATCTCACTTCTTAGTCTTTCTCCAAAGCTACCACTAAGATTTTCATAGTAATCATAAGTTTCTTCATCAATAACAATTTCCCAACCAGCGCAACATGTGTCCTCACACTTATCTGCTATACATTTAAATTTATTAAGATATTTTGGTACTCTTATTTTCATTTTTCACCTCAAAGTTTTATTATATATTTAAGGTATCTGAAAATAAATAATAAGTCAAAGATGGGAAGTATATTTTGCGTTAGACAAGGAAACAGGTTCCGCAGATAGTAGCACTATCTAAGGGTTCTGTTGACGCAGTATAACACAAAATAGACGAGCATTCTGACTTATTTATTTTTTGAAGATGCCTTATGTTAAATTCTATTTTATCATATTCTCATAATTTTATATTGTAAATATACTTTACCCTAAATTATTCATATAAAAATAAAAAACCAGGCATAGCTTGATATCACCATTTAAACTATGCAGTAGTTGTCCTTATAAAAATAATTTCAGTGAATAATTCAAGTTAATATATTAAAATATCTTATTAACTGATTAAAAAATAAAGTTATAAATAACTATAACAAATAAAGTACTAAATAATGTTCCAATTAAATAATACTCACCAAATTCTGCATCCTCAGAAATCTTATTATATCTAGCAATTGACTTTGCTGTTAAAATGAATCCTATAGCCGAGTATTGATTACTATATAAAAACATAGCAATTATTATACGCTCTAAAAAACCTATAATTGCACCATTATTACTACCATTATTAGCAACGCTACTATTGATGCTATTGTTAACTACCGAATTATTACTACTAGTAACTAAGTTTCCTTTAGGCTTACATCCTGAAAATATTATTTTAAAAGTTATATTTGCCGGCTTATGCATACATAACACCATCAATGCCCATTTTAAGACCATTAATCCATCGATACCCAATATACTATATCCAATATACAATGTATCTATTGGATAATATAAATTCTCCCTAAAACAAACTATTACGGCTATAAGTAAAATTATATGTACCACTTGATCAAATATATATATCATCCATGGTTTAATATACTTCTTTACTTTATTCTTTTTACATGCAGTATGAAATATTTTTAAATACCCCTTATATGAATAATATTTTACTATGTCGATCAATAAATGAGCTAAACATAATAATAGTATTAATCCTGTTATCTTATAACTTTTTTTAAACAAAAGTAAAATTAAAATAAATGGAATGCTATAGAATACTGAATGTTTAAATACGCCACCTATTTTTTCTTTCTTTAACTCTGACATTTCATCATCTTGCAAATAATAATCTCCAACTACATGTGCTATCAAGCACAGTACAATAAATTTAATCTGCATATTTATATTCTCCCCACACTTCCATCAACACTCTATTTAAACTATGTTTTACATAAATATAATTATAATATCCTGAGCTTTTTAATCTCCTTTGTACGCTTGATTGAACTAAATTTAATTCATTAGCAATTTCCCTTTGAGTCCTATTTGAAAACATTATTTTTTCAATAAGTTCTCTTTGCTTATCTGTCCACTTCTCTTCTATAAAGTAACATAAACATAAATTATTATTAATTAAACTAACTATGTCCGTTTTATAAATCGAACTAACCCCTATATCTGTATTATATTGTGATTTACTGTTTGTTTTATTTAATATTTTAATCTCCTCTATCATTTTTCTAGCATAATGATATGCTGGACCGTCAGCCCCTAATGCCATCTCTTTATTTATATTAGTATCAATATTACCAATCCCAACTCCAAATCTAATTTTTATAGGATACATTTTAAACTTAATTTTATCAATAATATCAAATAAATGAATAGGATTACTTAATAAGCCTTGAAATTCATCTCCTAATGTAATAATAAATTTTGCAGCAATGTTTCTTTCATATTCAATATTTATATCTTTTAATATATGATTTAATTTTTCTTGAGCTTCATTTCTATTTAATATCTTTTTTGACTCAACTATATCACCTATAATTGCAAAGTACATGCTTATTACCTCATAATTTCATAAATATTTCTTTAATTTTAACATTTATTATATACTTTTTCAATGATGATGCATTTACAATAGCATCATCCCTGTTGATGCACTTATAATAGCATCATCACCTTTGATGCACTTATAATAGCATTATTGCTTTTGATGTACTTATATCATATTTTACATTTTTCCTTTTTGGGTCCACCAATTTTACTTATTCAATATTTTAAAATTTAAAAAATGAGGTGTAAAATAACACCTCACCTAACAACATAACTTTAAATATGCATTATACAATCTTCGTCGTCCAATCCTCACAATTCCATATATCAGTTACTACATCTTTATAAAACTCCGGTTCGTGGCAAACTAGTAATATAGTTCCTTTATATTCTTGTAATGCTCTCTTTAACTCATCCTTTGCTTCTACATCTAAATGATTAGTAGGCTCGTCTAGGATTAGTATATTTGTTTCCCTATTTATAAGTTTTGCAAGTCTTACCTTGGCAGCTTCTCCTCCTGATAGTACCATAACCATACTTTCTATATGCTTAGTAGTTAAGCCACACTTAGCTAAGGCCGCACGGACTTCATATTGAGTACAACTAGGGAATTCCTTCCAGTATTCTTCTATACAAGTATTTTTATTTCCTGATGCACCTTCTTGTTCAAAGTATCCTATTTGTTGATAGTCACCTAGGGTAACTTCTCCACTTATAGGTTTTATGTCCCCCATAAGGCTCTTAAGTAGTGTAGTTTTCCCAAGTCCATTGGCTCCTACAAGGGCAATCTTTTGTCCTCTTTCCATAGAAATATTAAGAGGCTTTGTTAATGGACTATCATATCCTATAACCAAATCTTTAGTTTCAAAAATAACCTTACCTGATGCTCTTCCCGTTTTGAAGTTAAATGTTGGCTTTGGTTTTTCCTTAGAAAGCTCTATTCTATCTATTTTATCCAACTTCTTCTGCCTTGATTTAGCCATGTTAGATGTGGCAACATTGGCTTTATTTCTTGCAACAAAATCTTCAAGTTTTGCAATTTCAGCCTGTTGTCTTTCATATGCTCTTTCAAGCTGTTCTTTTTTTGCTTCATATATTCTCTTAAACTCTTCATAGTCTCCTACATATCTACTTAACTTTCTATCTTCCACATGGTATATAAGATTAATTACAGAATTTAAGAAAGGAATATCATGAGATATTAGAATAAAGGCATTTTCATAGCTTTGCAGATATCTCTTCAGCCACTCTATATGTGCTTCATCTAAATAGTTTGTAGGCTCGTCTAGAAGTAATATGTCTGGAGTTTCAAGTAGAAGTTTTGCAAGTAAAACCTTAGTTCTTTGGCCTCCACTTAAAGCCGTTACATCTTTATCTAGCCCTACATCTAAAAGTCCTAATCCCTTAGCAACTTCTTCAACCTTTGCATCTATAACATAAAACCCATTATTATCTAGCATATCTTGAATAACAGCAGTTCTTTCTAATGCCTTATTCATTTGTTCTTCGTCCATTTCACCCATTTTCCCATAAAGTTCATTCATTTCGGTCTCTAAATCAAATAGGTATTTAAATGCATCTCTTAGTACATCTCTTATAGTTAATCCTTGTTCTAAAGCAACATGTTGATCCATATATCCTACTCTCACATTATTAGACCAAATTACTTGACCTTCATCAGGCATAAGTTTACTAGTTATTATATTCATAAAAGTAGATTTACCCTCACCATTAGCTCCAATTAAACCTACATGTTCTCCTTTTAATAATCTAAAGGATACATCTTCAAATATTGCTCTATCCCCAAAACCATGACTTATATTTTTAACTGTAAGTATACTCATATATTTTCCTCCTATATCCTTCTGACTATCACCATCAAATGGTATGTGTTCAAAAAATTCAAACCAAGAATATTATACTTTACTAACAAAGATTTTTCTATGGTAAAAATTAAATAATTTATTTGCAAAATCCGCTCTATAAATTTATACTATAAGAGGTCTAAATAAAGTTTAGTAAATTTATTTTTTATATAGAACAATTTTAAATTTGACAATATAAATTATTATTAATAATTTATTGTTTTGATAATAGGAGGATGTAAATGGCTTGTAAATTCTATCTACTAAAGGGAAAAGGAAAAAGTGTGGAGAATGGTCACCTTTGGGTTTACTCTACTGATATAGAAGAATATGATGGTGAATATGAAAATGGAGACATTGTAGAAGTATATAATTGCAGAGAGGAATTCATCGGAAAAGGTTATATTAATGATGTTTCTAAAATTACTATAAGAATTATGACTAGAGATATTGATGAAGAAATTGATGAAGAATTTTTTAGAAAAAGGCTTAGAGCTGCATGGGAATATAGAAAAAAGATAATAGATACTTCTAGCTGTAGGTTTTTGTTTGGAGAAGCTGATTTTGTGCCTGGACTTATAATTGATAAATTAGAAGATTACTACGTTATTCAATCTCTAGCTCTAGGCATTGATAAATATAAAGATATCATAGTAAAAATTCTAGTAGAAGAATATGGTGCTAAAGGTATTTATGAGAGAAGTGACGCTAAGGTTAGAATCCTTGAAGGCATGGAACAGATTAAAGGCTTTTTAACCGAACCCTTTGATACTATGATTCAGATAGTTGAAAATGGCGTTAAGTACTATGTTGATGTTGAAAATGGGCAAAAGACAGGATTTTTCTTAGATCAAAAGGAAAATAGAGCTGCTATACATAAGCTTTGCAAAGATGCCACTGTGCTAGACTGCTTTACTCACACTGGTTCCTTCGCATTAAATGCTGGTGTTGCTGGTGCTAAATCAGTATTAGGAGTAGATATATCAGAGCATGCAGTAGAATTCTGTAGACGTAATGCAGAGCTTAATAATCTACAAGATGTAGTTAAGTTTGAATGTCACAACGCCTTTGATGTACTTCGTGAGTGGTCTGATGAAGGCAGAAAATATGATGTGGTTATCCTTGACCCACCAGCCTTTACCAAATCTCGTTCTACTATAAAAAGTGCTACAAGAGGATATAAAGAAATAAACCTTCGAGGAATGAAATTAGTTAATAAAGGTGGTTATTTTATAACATGTTCATGTTCCCACTTTATGAATCCTGAACTGTTTAGAGATACCATTGCCAGTGCAGCTAAAGATGCAAGGGTTACCCTAAGACAAGTAGAATTTAGAACTCAAGCTCCTGACCATCCAATTCTTTGGAATAGTGATGAATCATACTACTTAAAATTTTATATCTTCCAAGTGGTTTAATTATTTTTAAAGAGCTATATAATCTATAATCTTTTTGATTTATAAATTATATAGCTCTTATTTTTAATTCTTATTTACTCTTTCTTTTGACTTTGTTTTACTAGTTGGTTAGTATATACGCTAGCCCCAGTTACTAAAACACCCTGAATTATTGCATCAGCACTAAAACTGTGCATAACTCCCATAGATAACAGTATACCTGCAGGAAGCAAGATTATTGGTATATATTTATCATTTATCTTTTCTATTCCTTTTAAAATCATACCAATTATATATAGCACTGGTATTAGTATCAATGCATTCTCTGTAATATAACTAAAGAATTCCATAAACATTCCCCCTTTATATATTTTATTCATTTTATCCTTACATGAGTACATTATTTTATATAAATTCAATAAAATTTTAGTTGTTTACTACTACTAGGTATACTTATGCATATCACTTATGATTTTACTTATTTTTACATATTGTAATTTTATTCTTTGATTTTCTTAAATTATAAGTATAATGAGATATAAATTTGTTGTACAGTTTTTATTGAATGTTAGTTCTAAAAGTGTAACAATAATAATATAGTAATATTTGGTAAAAGGTGATGTTATGAAAGGCTTATCCATTCTAAGATTTGTTCAGATTGTTTTTTGTTTCCCTATAATAATATTGTTTGCTACCTCTAAAATGAATGGTATTGAGCAAATTATTTTCATAGCTCTCTTTACCTTATATACTGTAGTATATGAAGTTATATTTTTAACTTTAGCCAAAAGAAAAAGAACTACTAAAAGCAGCAGTTCTTAAAATAGATTTCTAAGCTTCAGTAGGAGTAAAACTCCCTCTGAAGCAAAGAACTCTGTTCATTAATATATCTTTATTTCTCCATCCTTGTATTCTGGAACTATATTTATTAAATCCTTTGAAAGGCAATATCTTAAATCTTCATTATACCTGAGATCCTTCATCCTTTTATAATGAAGTGCATCTTTTACAAAACTTATTATACTAGGATTATTTATATATACATATTCTGAAGTTTTTGCTATATCTGTTAAGGTGCAATGGTTTTTCATTATATCTCTTAAACAGTTGATTATATACCCACTTGTTATAAAGTCGTCCATAGAGAACTCTCCATCGGTTCCTGCATTTACAAAGGTTACATCCTTATTTAACTTAGCTAATTTTTCTGCTACTACTCTTCCATTTATTAAAGCACCTATAAATATCTTCTCTGCTTCCTCACTATTTTTAATAGCTCTAGTCCCATTTGTGGTAGTCATTATAAGACTCTTACCTTTTACTATATCCTCAATGTAGTCTAAAGGTGAATTGGAGAAATCAAATTTATCTATTTTTATTCCCCCTCTTTCTCCTCCTAAAAGATATTTATTTTTATCTTTACTTGCAATATCTATAGCTTCTTCTATCTCTTTTACAGGAATTATTTTATCACAACCATTATTTAATGCTGTAACCATTACTGAAGTTGCTCTTAAGACATCAATAACAACCACTATCCTATCTTTAAATTTTTCTGGCTTAATATGTTGTGCAGATATAACTACATCAATATTCATGTACTATTCCCCCTTGATTATACATTTAATTAAATTAATCTTCTTTATAATATTTTCCTTGATATAGGTCTTCAATGACTAAATTATTATCTATGGCGTTTAAGACTTCCCACTTTTTCAAACTCCACATAGGACCTACTAATAAATTTCTTGGAGCATCTCCTGTAAGTCTATGAATTACTATATCCTGTGGTAACATTGTTATAGCCTTTGTTACAAGGTCAATATATTCATCCATTTCTAGTAATGTAATCTTGCCTTCATCTAACAGCTTTTCTAGCCTTGTATTTTTCATTACATGAAGAAGGTGAATCTTAACTCCTTTTATGGGAAGCTTAGAAATATACTTAACGGTTTTTAACATATCCTCTTTACTTTCTCCTGGCAGTCCAAAGATTATATGTGCCACTACATCTATATTCCTTTTATGTAGTTCCTCCACTGCTTTTTTAAATATTTCTAACTTGTAGCCTCTATTTATTAGGGTAGCTGTAGTATCATTGCTAGTTTGAAGTCCAAGTTCTACCCAAGTATATACCCTTTTTGAATAGTCTTCTAATAATTCTAACACATCTTCTTCTAAACAATCTGGTCTTGTAGCAATGGCAAGTCCAACCACATCCTCTTGTGTTAATGCTTCATCATATTTTTTCTTTAATACTTCTACATGCGCATAGGTATTTGTATAGGCTTGAAAGTAAGCTATATACTTACCATCTTTCCACTTTTTATTCATCATTTCCTTTATATCAACAAACTGCTCAGTTATAGATGTTAACCTATCTCCAGCAAAGTCTCCTGATCCACTCTCAGAGCAGAATATACACCCACCTTTTGATAATTTTCCATCTCTATTAGGACATGTAAATCCACCATCTAATGATATTTTAAAAGTTTTTTGTCCATTAAACTTTTTTCTTAAAAAATAATTTAAATTATGATATCTCTTTCCATTAAAATCTTTTCTCATTTCTAATCTTCCTATCCTATTCTTCTGTTATCTATTTTAAATATATCCATATAGTAATCTTCTATATTCAATTATAGTTTAACTCTTTTATCTTTCAAAATCCACTAAGGCATCTTCAAAAAATAAATAAGTCAGAATGCTTGTCTATTTTGTGTTATCCGATGACTACCAGCTCTAATACTCCCATATTTTTCAAAGTGGGAGTTAAGAGCTGGTATGTCCCTGGATAACGATTTCTAAAGCTTCAGAGAAGCTAAGAACTCTGTTTATACTTCGTCAACAGAACCCTTAGATAGTGCTACTATCTGCGGAACCTGTTTCCTTGTCTAACTCAAAATATACTTCTCATCTTTGACTTATTATTTATTTTCAGATACCTAAATGAAAATTTACTAACAACACTTTAAAAAGTTTTCCACATATTAATAGTTTTCCACATATTCTTCTGTGGACTTCAATATAAATATACAAGCTATCATAATTTGGGGGGATAACTTTGAAGAATCTTAAATTAATTTTTCAAGCTGCCACTGTTTTTATTGGCACCATTGTAGGAGCAGGCCTTGCTTCTGGTCAAGAAATAACTCAATTTTTTTCTACCTATGGGTTTTCAAGTTTTTATGGACTTCTTCTCTGTGCAGTATTTTACATAATAATAAGCTCCATTATAGTGTCTATAAGTTTAAAATATGACCTAAATTCTTATACGGATTTTATAACCCTTGTAAGCCCTGGTTTCTTTGGAAAAATAACGGATTATCTTACTAGCTTCTTTTTAATCTCAGGAGCTGCTATAATTCTTGCTGGTAGTGGTGCTTTACTTTATCAACACTTTGGTATTCCAAGACTTGTTGGAGTGTTCCTAATGGCTGGAATAGCACTTATTACCTTATTAAATGACACTAAGGGACTAATAGCTATTAATTCCATAATAGTACCTAGCCTTACTACTATAATTATTACTATATTTGTCCTTTATCTTCTCTTTTCAAAGGATACTATATCTATAGATTATATGAAGCAAGTACCAGTATATAAAAATCTTATTATAGATAAACAGTGGATTATATCATCACTTCTCTATGCAGGATTTAACATGTTATCCTGTAGTGGAGTTCTTGTACCAATTAGTAAGGAAATTAAAAATAAACGTCTTATTATTTCTGGATTAACCATTGGCGCTCTTGTACTTACTCTACTTGCTTTCTTAATAAATTCAATGTTAATGGCAAATATACCTGAAATCTTTAAATATGAAATTCCACTACTCTTTGTAGCTAGTAAGTTTATCTCTTTAATGCAAATTCTTCTTTTATGTATTATTTGGTGTGAGATGTTTTCTACGGAAGTTTCAGATATATATAGTGTTGGTAAAACCCTTGAAAATAAATACAACATCCCTTATAAGAGAGGTGTTGTACTCATTCTTTTAATAGCCATTCCTATATCTCAAATAGGCTTTAAACAGCTTATAACTTTCTTATATCCCGGTTTTGGAATAGTTAGCTTGGTATTTATAGCTCAATGCATTGGGTTCTACTTTAAAATGAATAAGGTAAAATAATAATTAAAACTTATATAGGCTACTTCACTTTTTGCTCCGCTTTAATTATACTGATGTTATATAAGATGAACACTACTATTTTAGTAGTGTTTATTTACTTTGAAATATAAATATAGTATTTGCTATGTTTATTATGTAAGGAGATAATTAATTATGAAAGATTTGACTGCTCTCAATAATTGTAATATATGCCCTCGTAATTGCGGTATAAATCGAAACTCTGCAAAGGTAGGCTTTTGTAAAAGTGGAGCTAAAGTAAAAGTTGCTAAGGCCTATGGTCATATGTGGGAAGAGCCCTGTGTGTCTGGCACTAATGGTTCTGGTACAGTTTTCTTTTCAAATTGTAACCTTAGATGTGTGTTTTGCCAAAATCATGATATTAGTCAGTCTGACATAGGTAAGGAAGTTTCTATAGAAAGATTAAGTGAAATATTTTTAGAGCAACAAGCTAAAGGATACCATAATATAAACTTAGTTAACCCTACTCACTATATACCTCAAATAATAATTGCTTTGGATAAAGCTAAAGAAAATGGACTTAATATCCCTGTAGTTTATAATTCCAATGGCTATGAAAACGTAGAAAGCATTAAAGCTCTTAAAGGATACATAGACGTGTATATTCCTGATTTAAAGTATTTTAACGATAAATATGCAATAAAGTATTCTTCTGCTCCTAACTATTTCACCATAGCATCAAAAGTTATTGAAGAAATGATGGATCAAGTAGGTATTCCAATATTTAATGATGAAGAAATTATGATTAGAGGTGTTATCATAAGACATCTAATGCTCCCTGGACTTTTATTCGATTCAAAAAAAATAGTAGATTACATATATAAAACCTTTGAAGATTCAGTATACTTAAGCCTAATGAATCAGTATACACCTATGTTTAAAGCATCAGAATATGATGAAATTAATAAACCTCTTAACCCTAGTCATTATGACTCTTTAATAGATTACTGTATAGATTTAGGCTTTAAAAATGCCTTTATCCAAGAATCTGGCTCTAACTCAACAGTTTATGTACCAGATTTCAATCTACAAGGGATTTAAAACTCAAATATAATAAAGCTCTTAACTGTAATAAAACTAAACAAATAAAAAGCATTCTTAGGTAAAATCTCATGAACTTTACCTTAAGAATGCTTTCATCATTAATTATACATCTAGTGTACTTCTAAAATATTCTGTAATTCTTTGAACCTCACCTATAGCTTCTGTAAGTTTAATCATTTCATCAGTATAGGTATTTACACTAGCACTAACTTCTTGAGATGATGCAGAATTTTCTTCTGCAATAGCTGCCAATGATTCCACATTATCATACATTCCTTCTATAGCTTCAACTTCTCTACCTAAATCATTGATTGTAGTAATCATTGATTCTGATACTTTATCAACAGCAGTAGTAGTACCCGCACTTATATCTCTAATTCTTTCTAATCCATCAGTTTGTTTTTCAAGGGCTACATACTGTTCATCTATACTATCTACAGTATATTTAATATCCTCTGCAAATTCTTTAAGATTTAAATTAATTTCTTCAACAGCATCTTTAGTTTGTTCTGCAAGCTTTCTTACCTCTTCTGCAACAACAGCAAAACCTCTACCATGCTCTCCAGCTCTAGCTGCTTCTATGGAAGCATTTAATGCTAAAAGATTTGTCATGTCGGAAATTTGAGCTACTATTGATACTATATTAGTAATATCACTAGCTTTATTGTTTAACTTTATTCCAGTTTCTTTTACTTCTTGGAACTTGTCTAATGTTTTTTGAATATTATTACTTACAGTCTTTATTTCATCAAACCCAGCAGTAATTTTCGTTATAGTATCTTCCATAGCTAATTTATTTTCATTTTCACTATTTACTAAGTTATTTAAAGCTCTAATATTATCATTCAATCCTGATGCTACTCTTTCTGTATTGTTGGCTTGGTCCACACTAGTTTCTGACATTTGTTCTACTACTGTAGATATTTCTTTAGATGAGCCTTCCATTACATTTGAAATAGCTTTAACCTTATTAAGATATTCTACCATCTCACTAACATTAGCATCAAACTCTGTCATATCCATTGAAGATATATTAGTTCCTGATTTTATAACTTCATATAATCCTTCAAGCTCGTCCTTGGTGCTAATAACATCATATGACCTTTCCTTATCTTCTTTTAATCCAGTGATAGCTTTAACAGGTCTTAATAATAAATATGTACCTATAAAGGTTACTACTGTAGCTACAGCTGTAATTTCTAAAGCTGGAATTATACTTTTAACTCCAAGTATTAATGTTGATCCAATAAGAGTTAATATAAAAGTAAATATGGATGCCTTGACTGATAATGATTTTATAAATCCAAAGGATAAGATTTTATTAAATCCATAACTTTTTTTGCTATTTATTTCTTTTTCAAAAGTCACTTCCACTTTCATCACATCTCCAGACTTTTCTAAAATTTCATACTCTAATTGTTCATTAAAATATTCAAAAGTTCCTTCAAGCATACCTAAGAAATAATCAAACATCTTTCTTTTAGATGAATAAGTCATCACCGCTTTTCTTTTAGATGTCTGAACAATATCTACTGCTGGAGGCTTAGCTCCTGAAATTTTCTTAGTTATTGCTATATGTATATCGTTTAGTGATTTTAAAAATTCATATGCACTTCTCTTTTTAAAGTATACTGGATATACATTAACAAAGGATTGTATATTGTCTTTTCCTATATCATTCCATAATTTCTCTTTAGTTAAACTTCTAGTTTCTGATAGTTTAGATATAAACTTAGCTATTACTTTGTCGTCTACTTCTTCTAGTGGAGAAAATATCTTATTTGTCTCCCATCCAGCATGGTTCATAGCTTCATTTACTTGTGAATCATTATAAAGCTTTCTACAAGTATTTAGCCATATTGATACAACTGTGCCCTTCATAATTAATACCCCTCTTTTCTATGGCTATAGTATATTAGCACTGATTTGGCAATTCAAAATAGAATCTTACACCTCTTTTGGTATTTTCAACTCCACATTTGCCTTGGTGCAAATCTACTATATTTTTAACAATTGATAGTCCAAGTCCTGTACCACTATCTTTTCTATTTCTTGACTTATCTATCTTATAAAATTTATCCCATATCTTATCAATTTCTTCTTTATTAATAAGCTCACCTGTATTTTCAAAAGATAATTGAGTCATATTCACCCGTGGGTACATTTCAACAAATATACTTCCCTCACAGGGAGTATGCCTTATTGCATTCGTAAGAAAATTGGTTATTACTTGTTCTATCTTAAATGCATCCCCATAAATTTGTTTCTCATATAGATTCAAATCTATTTTTACATTCTTATTATCGATACTATGATGTAATTTCTTTACAACATTTTTCACTAAATTATCAATAAAAAATAATTCTTTATTAAGGATTACCTTTCCACTTTCCAAAGATGATATTTGAAGCATATCTCTAACTAAATTACTCATCTTATCCGATTCTTCTATAATTACATTTAATGATGAATTCATATTGTCTTCTAAAAATACTCCATCCTTAATACCTTCTGCATATCCTTTTATTAAAGTAATAGGAGTTTTTAATTCATGAGATACATCTGCTATAAACTCTTTTCTCATAATTTCAATTTCTCTTTCTCTGTGGATATCATTTTGTAGTTTTCTATTAACTTCTTTTAATGAATTTAAAGAACTATCCAAGTTTTGTCCTAAAAAATTTAATGTTTCCCCAAGGTTTCCAATTTCATCTTCATATACCATAGTGCATCTCTGACTAAAATCCAAATTACTCATTCTTACAGCCACTTTATTTATTTCTCTTAATGGCTTTGTAATAAATTTCGAATAAATTAATGCTAATACAACTATTACTACTATAGCCCCTAAGTAAAAATACTTATAAAATATCCCTATAACCCCCATGGCTTCTTTTACATATTGTAAAGATGTAAATCCTACTATTATATTATTCTCATGTAGAAGTGCAGAAGCTAAATATTTAGTGTTCTCGCTGTTCTTAAATGAAATAGTTACCTGTTTTTTATTAATCATCTCGTTTAATAGTTCCGGATCTGTCTTTATAGTTTTAATAACATAATTAAAAATTTCTGTATTTTTACTATCTATAGTTTCTGAGTCAGTTTTAAAGGTCACTATAATATTATTTTCTGTGTTTACCACTCCTATAGATGTGTTATAATTATTCTCAAACTTCTTAATACTCTCTATTATTTCCCTTTCATCCTTTGGATTACTTAGAGTATCTCTAAACTTTATCACATTACTTTTAATATCATTTTCTTTTTTATCATTATATATCTTTTCAAACAATATTCTCTGACTTAAAAGAGTAATAGTCAAAAATGCTATAAACACCACAGTAGTTACAACAAACATTTTCAATGTAATGCTTCTTTCTATATTTTCCTTTATCTTTTTATAATAGTTAATTATTTTATTCATACTAAACCTCTATCTTATAACCAAAGCCTCTTACTGTAACTATGACTTTATTCATGTGCTTTAGCTTCTCTCTAAGTCTCTTAATCGTAGTATCAACCACACGTATATCTCCTTCAAAATCGTAACCCCATATCTTTGTAAGAATTTGCTCTCTAGTAAGAACTATATTTTTATTTTTAAGGAAATATATAAGCAAAGAAAATTCTGTTGGTGAAAGATTAATTTCTTCATCACTTACCATAACTCTATGACCTTCTTCATCTATATAAAGATTCCCTATCACAATTCCCGTACTTTTATCTATACTACTTCCATAGCTCCTCTTTATTAATGCTTTAATTTTAGCTACTAAAACCTTTGGACTAAAGGGCTTTGTTTCATAATTATCTGCACCAAATCCCAATGCTAAAAGCTTATCTTCTTCCTCTTCCTTTGCACTAAGCATTATTACTGGTATATTCCATCTATTTCTTATAACCTTTAATGTCTCAAACCCATCCAAAACAGGCATCATTATATCTAGTACCACTAAATTTACTGATTCATTCTCTATAATCTCAATAGCTTCTTTACCATTAGAGCTATGTAATGTTATAAACCCTTCCTTTTTTAAATAAGCTTCCAACAAGTTTCTAATATTCTCTTCATCATCAACTAATAATACCTTTATATTATCCATATCCTTAACTCCTTGTCTATCTCTTCTTAACAATAATTATACCTTATTTTATACTCAATAATTATTTACTTGAATATTTTATTAAAATATTTTTTGCATGTTGTTTTTATATGCAAAAATGAACTCCGAGATAACTTCGAAGTTCATTAATAGATTATATACTCAATTTTTAGGATATTTAATTCTAGGTAAATCCGGTGCATCTTTATATGGCCAATGTGGAACAAAGTATGAATATTCAACTTCTTCCTCATGAACACTTCTTAATTCTGCTATTTTAGTTACTCCTGTATATATAGCTGAAATCTTATACCATGTAGCATAATCTACTTCACCTGTCTGCGGAAGACCAAATACCTGTTGAAATACTTTTACTTGATTGGCAGTTGTAGAACCATACTTTCCATCAATAGCTACTTTAGGTATTAGAGGATAATTTTGTGCTATTCTATTTAAAAAGGTTTGAGTGGTTCTAACTGGCTCTCCACTGGCTCCCTGTCGTAAAGTAAAACCTGGATATGACCTTGGACTTCCAGAAACCTTTTCAGCTCTTTCAAGAACTATATCACTTCCATAGAAATTTCTTAATATATCATATGGAATCCATCCTTGAGCCCCTAAATCCTTACTGCCCCATTGAGTAAGCCATCCTGGGCACTGAACATTTCTACCATCACAATATTGCGTAAGTAAAGGTTGTTTAGCTCCTGACCTCTTTACATAGGTAGCAAATAACTCATCTACTATCCTACTTATGTTATCAAATATGTTTCTTCCGTAAACAAAAGCTTGATCATAGGCTGTAGAATTTGTTACGTCAAAATTAAACCCCTTACTTCTATACCATTCTGTGTATATTCTATTTAAAGTAAATGAAATAATACAGTATACATTAGCTCTTATAGTTGCTTCTGGCCAAGTTGCATAAATTTCACAACTAGCTACATTTTTTATATAATCTGTATATGGAACAGTATAATTTGGTGCTGCTGTATTAGTTGGTGCCCCTGCATGTACGATTATAAACTCTGGTACAACTGGCTCTGGCAAAACTACAAAACCACTTGGTGGAGGTGGCAAAGCTTTATTAGGGTCCTCAGGTATCTTAGGTGGAAAATCACCAAATTGAACATTAGGTGGAATCTCTATAACCCTGACTACCTGTACATCTTCATCCTCTGTGATCTCTCTATTAAGACTTGTTGGAATCAGATTACATATCTGTAACGCTGTTTGTCGCGGCAACACTTGGCATCCTCTTATATTTATTTCATCAAAGCCTTCTGCCGTTACATCTATATCATAAAGGGCATAAGGTATAAGGGTATTATCTGGATTTAATGACCTTTCTATTTCTGGAGTTTCTAATTCTATAGTTTCCGTTTGTCCTTCTGGATTAGTAGTTAGGGTAGTAACTTGCTCTCTAGTTTCTCCATCTGTTCTTGATACCGTAATATTGGCATTACTTATTGGTATAGCTGTATTTACTCTATACACTTGAACCTGCAACCTACCTATGTCTGCCATAAATTTCTCCTTAAAATAATACTTCAATATATATATTATGATGACTATCATAGAAAAGTTACATATTCTTTATAGGAAAATTGTAATTTATTCCTACCTTGAAGCTACTTCGTTATTCCATACCCTAAGAGCTCCTGCAAGACATAAAGTACCATATCCCCAACTATTATTAGGATACTGTACATCTACTCTACTTCTATTGGCTCCTTTTAATAAAAAGTATTTTACTCTTTCTCCATACAAATAAGGATCATTTCCTTTTATAATTCCAAATTCCATTAAAAGTCCACATGCCCCTGCCACCTGAGGTGTAGCCATTGATGTTCCTGAACGTGGCTCAAACCCACCTCCCGGAGTAGATGATTCTATATTTTCTCCAGGTGCTACTAAATCAGGTTTTACAGGATTTAGTTCAGCATTTCCTCTTCCTGAGAAAGGTGATATAGTAGAGTTTATAAAATTATAACTACCTACGGTTATTACATCTGGTACAGTTCCCGGTATACCTACTGTATTAGCAGTACTAGGTCCTAAGAATCTTGTAGCAATATTTAATCCCTCTGCAATAGGTAACCACATGTCATAACTTCCTAGAACATTTTCATTAGTAGTCATGTCCATAGTCCATATTCCACTAGCTAAGCTTTCTTCTCCAACCCCTGAAAGTACAATTATTATTTCGCCATCTATACTAAAGGGTGTTGGCCCTGTATTGAATACAAAATACTCAGTATTACCTATTCTTCCTTGATTTAATGCATTGGTTAATCTTAATTCACCACTACTAGTTCCACTTGGTGATATAAGATTTAAGTTAATATCCTTTAAAAATGACTTAAATAATTGTATTATTAATATTCTCTCATCTATTCCAACATTAAATCGTATTTCTTGTGCTCTACCTAGTTCACCACCAACATGGTGTGCTCTATCCCCTTCATTTCCTGCTGCTACAACTATGTTAACTCTTTGCACTGTAGAAACTATACCTATATATTGCTCTAACAAACTATTTCCAGTATGTGCTCCATCATTCGTGCTAAAACTTATGTTTATAACCAGGGGCTTATTTAATTCATAAGCTTTATCAATTAAGAATTTAATCCCTCTCATTAACTGGGTACTTTTTGCTCCCTGTCCTCCTATCTCTCTTGTCATTTTAACCATAGCTATAGAACTTCTAGGAGCTACCCCATAAAACCTCCTTGGTATATTCCCTCCAGCACATGCTATACCAGCCACATGAGTACCATGACCTGCTCTATCAACGTGAGGTACTAATGAGTATGGATCTGGACTTCTTAAAGCTGCATTTATTTCTTCTCTTGTATAAATCCTTCTATTTTCATATAAATCATAAATAAAATCAATCCTTGTATCTCCATTCTCAAGTCTAAATGATTGATTTACATAATCTATTCCAGAATCTATGAATCCTATAAGTACCCCTTCTCCCTCTAATCCATAATTAGTATTTACTTCTGTTATACATGAAGCTCTATTACTAGGTTCAAAGGATAAATATAAATTTTTAGGTAACTCTATATAGTTGATTTCTCTTATTCCTATTAGTTTTTCAATATCGCCTCTAGGTATAGTTATAATTCCATAACCGAAATCTAAATCTTCAAAGGCACCTCCAATAGCATTTATTTTCTCTTCCATTACCTCTGCAGTGCCGCTATAAAGTATAATTAGTTCAATGTTAGTTTCTTCAACATCTCCAATTCCATATCCATATATAATTTCATTTCTTATACTCTCTGGTACATTTATAAGTAAATTTAATAACCCATCAGCCTTTTGCACACCCATACCTCCAAATTCTTATATAGTTATAGTATGAATGTATATTAAAAATGTTATTAAATTGATTATAGTTGAACTTCTAATCTATTTAATTTTGCAATAACCTTTACCTCTTTAGGATGAGCTGTTTCTGTACGAACCATATTTTTATTACTTATTATTAAAACCTTATTACTATCTAGCTTCTTTAACTGTCTTATCACTCTTTCTCCATTTACATCCATGAGATATATCTTATTATTTTCTATTTCAGAAGTTAGGTTAGCAAATGCTAAATCTCCTTGACAAATTCTAAATCCTAATAAATCATCATTTTCAATTTTAATATATAGCACCTTATCCTGAGCATATCCTTCTATTTTATTTGATATAACAGGTAACTCTTTTTTTCCTATAGGCTTGTTTAAATCATAGCTATAAATTCCTACAGACTTAAGAACAGAACTAAATGCATCATTCCATACTTCATTTATAGTTTCTTTTACTTTATTACCCTTCGCTACATTATGTGTCTTTAAATTACTTTCTGAAGATTTTCTTTCTTCATAAGCTATATTATCAAACAGCGTAGTCATTTCTGCAAGATCTCCACCTAAAACCTTACCTACTCTTTCTATAAACTTTTCTTCTACAACTTTTCTTCCATTCTCAACATCATTTATATAGTTTTCTGATACTCCAAGCTTCTTAGCAAGTTGCTTTTGAGTCATTCCCTTAGCATTTCTTCCTTGTTTAATTCTTTCTCCAACAGTACTCATTCTTAATTATCCTCCCTGTATCTCCTTAATCTAAATAGAAATCCTCTAGTCCTAGAGGATTTCTAAATTATTAGACTTAAAAATTATTTTTGATAATATTGTCTCTCTTTTACTAAATGATCTATCAATTCATGAAGAGTCATTTTAACAGAATTGGGTGTAGTAGACGCTAATATTGGTTTTGCACCTAAAACTTCTCTAACCTTTTTAACAGCTTGTTGAAGATAAACACCTAAAAATCCATTAAATATAATAACTTTTTCTTCAGGTAGTTTAGTATCACTATCTGATAAGCTCTCTTCTTTTAATATATGCTCTAAAGTATATTCTCCCATATTATCATTTATTGATACACATGGTTTTATACATATATCTTTGAATTTTATATTTAATTTATCTATCTCTTCATCATTAAGCCCATAAGCTATGATTAATCTATCTTTAAGTATATTCATATTAAATACCTTCCATTATAATTTTTCTGGTTCTCCGTAGTTTACATCAAAAGTTTCTACAGTTACAGATTTTATAACTTGATCTTCATATGGTCTATCTCTTCTATCTGTTTGAGAGCTTACTATTTCATCTGCTACATCTTGACCGTCTATTAATTTACCAAAGGCAGCATAACTTCCATCTAGGTGTGGTGAATCTGCAACCATTATAAAAAATTGAGAACCCGCTGAATCTGGATGTTGAGCTCTAGCCATTGATAAAACACCCTTAGTATGTTTTAAATCATTTTTAAATCCATTTCCACTAAATTCTCCTTTAATTGAATATCCTGGTCCGCCCATTCCTGATTTTTCTGGGCAACCACCCTGAATCATAAAACCTGGTATTACTCTATGGAAAATTAATTCATCATAAAATCCCTTATAAGCTAAGTCTATAAAGTTTTTTACTGTATTGGGAGCTATTTCAGGATATAATTCCGCCTTCATTATTTTTCCGTTTTCCATTTCAAAAGTTACTATTGGATTCATACATCTTCCTCTTTTCTTTCTTTATATTATTTATTCTTTAATTATTTTTATGTAATTTATTATACTGATGATAAACAGAGTTATTTGCTGTTTTTATCTGCATCAAGCAACTTATATGACAATTCTATTAAATTTTTATCATCCTTAGAATTATATATTTTAACAGTGCCTTGTTCATTATTAGTATTTAATAAACCTTTTTGATCTAACTTACGCTTCAATTGTTTTACTGTTCCTAAACTACCATCTATAATAGCAACATCATCATTTATAACATTCACTAATGCTTCTTTAATAAATGGATAATGAGTACATCCAAGAACCACAGAGGACACTCTCTCTTTAGGTACATCTTTAAACCTATTTCTTAAATACCCCTCTACAACTTCACCCTTAATATTTCCACCTTCAATAATTTCCACCAGACCATCACATGGCATTGAAATAATGTCAGAAGCCTTATTATATCTTTCTCTTAGTTTACTAAATTTATTCTCAGATAAAGTCATTGGTGTAGCCATTATTACTATTATTCCGTTACCATAACTCTCTACTGCCGGCTTTAAAGCTGGCTCTATTCCAATTATGGGGATTTCTTTATAAATCCTTCTTAATTCATCGATTGCAATACTAGTAGCAGTATTACATGCCACTACTATAGCTTTCACATTCATAGAAATAAGCTTATCTACCATATTAAAGGTTAACTTTCTAACTTCCTCTGGAGTTTTCACTCCATAGGGTGCATTTAAAGAATCTCCTATATATATGTAGTTTTCTTTAGGTAGTAGCTTCACTGCTTCCTTTAGGACACTAATACCTCCAACCCCTGAATCAAAAAATCCTATACTAAAATTAGTTTTGTCCATACTTCATTACACCACACTACTTAGTTTTTAGATATTTCTTCATATATCCTATAACTATAATACTACAGCTAAAAGATTATTAAAAGTATGAGACATGCATTATGTAAAAATATAGTTAAAAAAGAGTATTGTTTATGACTAATTTAGGTCATCTTACAACACCCTTTCTTTAATTAATTTTACAGTATTCTCACTATTGTAATACTTCCTTAATCTTTTCTTTAATATACTCTATTATTTCTATATCTCCAATAGTTGCTTTACCATCCATTAAATCAATCTTTATTCTAAAGAAATTTATAACTAACTTATTTCCTGAGATTATATATTCATCAGAATGTAATGGTGAGAAAATAACTTCTACTTCATCATAATTATGTTTATTTTCTACCTTCTGAAATTCACTTGCTAATGAATCTAAATTTAATACTTTTAGTGGTGCTGCCATTGCATGTGTAAATTCTAAGTCTTCCATCATCCACATATTGTTGTTCCAGAACTTCTTTTCTTTTTTAGTTCCATCAAAAGGTTCTCTATTTTTTATAGCGCTTAAAGCACGTCTTACAGATTCCCCATTAAATTCATCATCATAAGCAACAGTTAATCCTGGCATTTTTGCTACATCATAGAAAAATGATTCTGCAATGTTATCCTTTTCAGATGCTGCTTGCCAATAATAAAGCATTGCTTCTACTGCTTCTAAATTTAATCTCACTCTACTTAACATAAAATCTCTCCCTCTCATAATCAGATTAAACCAAACTTCACAGATAATTATACACCATGGCTTAGTAAGTTTCTACGGTTTACATTTTTCTTATTTACATTACCTAAATGGCTTTTTAATCATATATTATATTAAACTCTTATAATTCAATAAGAATTCATTTTCAAGCGAGGTGAATTTCATGAAAAATGTATCAGTAAAAATAACTTTAAAGCTATTTATCTGTGGTGTGTTGTGGAGTATTCTAACTTTAGCTATAGCAGGGATATTTACACCACTAACTAAATTCTTCTTAAAAGATATTATATTTGTAGAAGGCTTACTCATGTTAGTAATGTCTATTACATCAGCTATAAACAGTAAATCTTTAGGTATGTCCGTTTATATTCTAAATGAAATACATTCTAAATATATGGACAATAAGGATTTTACAAAAGATAAAGATAATATTTTTAATACCCTTAATAATATAAACATTCATTTTTTCTTAAATTGGATTTCTATAGCTATAGGTGGCTTTATCGACATTTTGTTGATTTTTATTTTATAAGCATTATTGAGACTATAAAATAAAAAGGTAGAGTAAACTTAAATAAATTATTTACTCTACCTGTATTCATAAAATAATTTGTTACTATTTTAATACTTACATAGGTGCTAGCTAGTAGACTTAATTAACCCTACAGCCTTCCCAATAATATATGCATTATCCTCCTTAATCTCTATAGGATAGTATTTATCATTTTCTGGCATTAATACTGCCTTATTTCCTTTTAACCACAGCCTCTTAAGGGTAGCTTCTCCATCTATACTTACAGCAACTATCTCATTATGATTTGCCATAGTTTGCTTATTTATAACTATATAATCTCCATCTTCAATATTAGCATTAATCATACTATCCCCTTTAACCTTTAATATAAAAGGTTGTTGTACACCTTTAAGCCAATATATAGGAACATTAAATTGACCTTCTATTTCATCATTAATAGAAATAGGTTGCCCCGCAGCAATCTCATTGTACACTGGAACTTTATTTATTTCCTTATCTCCGATTATCTCACTAGTAGTGTTAGGGTTTAAAATAACTTCATTATAACTACTAGTATCTATAGCAAAATCATGGGATATATTATGTTTTAAATCTACATATTTATAGGTTTCAATATATTCATTGTTTTTAACCATTTCAACTTCCTTCAACTCTTTATTAATTTGGTCTTCGATAGTTTGTTCTACAACTTTTTTAGTCACACTTTTCTTTGATACTTTACTACAATTAACAACCTTATATTTATTACTATCCAAAATAGTAATATCCTTATTTCGCTTAAAGTATTGAAGCCAAGGTTTTGGTGTGTCAATAGGATTAATATTTTTCACCAAAATAAAGTTACTATAAGTAAAATCTTTTAAAAGTCCACGAATAAATTTTACTTCTTCAATGGTTAACTGTTCTACATTATCTATTATTATATGTGCATACTTTAAATCTTTAAGATTATCTATATTATCATAAACAATTTTAAACTCATCTATATAATCAATTAGTCCATTTTCATCCATGTAATTACAATACCATGAATATAATTTATAAATAGCTTCTCTACTATTAGAATTCTTCCGTAATGAAAACCCTCTTTTTTTCCTATTTAAATTTTGATATTCTTCAAGGGAGCTTATATTCAAATGTTTTATATAGAAAATTTCATCGAATAAAAAATCTATATTTTTTGTTAATATAATTTTATTTATTCTTCTTTCCGTCTGTCGCAATTCTCCAATTCCTTCTAAAATGAAAGCCTTTGTCACATCCTTATTGCAAAACCTTTTACCTTTCAAAGGGTTGCGTGATGTTATATACTGGAAACATTTATTTATTAATTGTTTTTTACTGCAGATCTCAACATTATTATTTAAATATGCAAAGAACGTATTATTTCTATTTACATCTTGCTTTACCTCTTCTAAAGTATCCCCTAAAACCTCATTAGATATAAACAATATATTTTCATTTTCTCTAATGCAATAATTATCTTGTAAAAATATAGCTCTTGATAAAGCTGCTCTAGTTTTCCCTATACCTTCTTTGCCATTGATTATAAAAAATCTATGCTTCTTATCCTCTTTGAATTTACTTAAAGCCTGTTTAATATCCATAAAATCACCTCCATTCACTGTCTATTCCACTAAAATATATAATTAATATATCTTCTTTTACTACATTTATAATATACCTCATATTATATCATAAACTCTCATATTCTTCCTAAAAAAATAGTAGGTAATCCCTACTTATTAGACTAAAATGTAATAATGAGTTATAATGTTAAATAATAACATGTATTGGAAGTGATATATTGTCTAAAGTCAAACTTAACTATATTAAAGAAGATTCTAAACGAGATAATGAAAGGGTACGTAACTTCAAGTCTATTAGACGGTTATTTGATATCAGACCTAAAACTGAATATTTTCTAGATGAACAAAGTTTCAATGATTTAGATATGAATAGAGTTTATGAAAATTTCGATAGAACCTATAGTAGTGCAGGAGAATCTGCTTTATATTCTATGATAAGGAATATTATTATAGATGAAAAAGAACTTAACAGAAGAAATAATATAATTAGCTTCTTTAAGGATAATGAAGATAAAAAATGCCAGGTTCAAATGCATTTTTTTAATATGGGATTTGATAATAAAGACTGCTTTATAGAAATGCTAGAAACATATCTTAAAGTTAATAGAGGTAAATATTACCTTTATACCTTCTTAGGAAAATTTCTACCAATATTAATAATACTTATATCTATAATTACCAAAAATCCTAAGTATATGCTTGGTTTTGCTGCAATTTTATGGATTAATGGATTTATAAATATGGTTGAAGCTAAAAATATTAAAGATAAAGGATTATTATACCTACGAAAAATAATTGTTGCTGCAAAAAAGTTGAAAAATCTTAATATTTCCGAACTTAAGGACTATAAATTGCAAATAACCAATATCCTAAACAATATAAAATCTATAGATAGAGGAACTAGACTTGTTGGATTTACCACCATGTTTGAAGGTTTCTTTGAGTTCATCTCTGTACCACTTTTATTAGAAGAAGCCGCTTACTATAAACTTAGTAGTGAACTTAAGGAGAAAAAGAATTACCTCTTAGACTTATATTACATAATTGGAGAAATTGAAGCTTTAGCATCTGTAGCAAGCTACCAAAGTGGACTTGATACACCATATACTAAGCCGAAATTTTATCAGGAACTAAAGTTAAATATTTCTGAAGGAATTCATCCCCTTGTTAAGAATCCTGTTGCAAATTCCATTAATATTAATAAACATGGTATCATTCTTACGGGTACAAATATGTCTGGAAAATCAACTTTCTTAAGGATGCTCGGAATTAACATAGTATTTGCACAAAGTTTCAATTTTGTACTAGCTGAAAATTACGAAGCTAGCTTTTTCAATGTTGTATCTTCAATTAGTCCAAGTGATGATGTAAATTCAGGAAAAAGCTATTACATGGCAGAGGCTGAATCCATCCTTAGAATTATAAATGCTACTGAAAAACCTCTTCCTATTTTCTGTGCCATAGATGAAATTTTTAGAGGTACAAACCCTGTAGAAAGAATTGCTTCTTCCGCTGAAATTCTAAAATATATTAACTCTAAAAAAGCAATTTCTATAGTTGCTACCCATGATAGGGAACTAGCTGATATTCTTAAAGATTACTATGATTTCTTTTATTTCAGTGAAGATGTAAATAGTAGCGAAGGACTTTCCTTTGACTACAAACTGAAACAAGGAGTATCTCAAACAAAAAATGCAATAAAACTTTTAAAATATATTGGATATCCAGATGAAATCATAGAAAATTCCTTTGAAAGAGCAGAACATATAGAAGGTTTTATATAACAATAAAACATGGGAGGACGCTAAAAAGTGACCTCCCATAAAATTTACCTTACTTTATATTTTATGTATATGCTTATTTAATAATTGTATATCTGCTTATCTTGTCATCTTTCTAACTAAAGTAGATGTCAAAATTCCTATCATTATAATTCCTATAAGTATTTCTATGCTGCTTAGTATAACCCCCATCATATTATATGGCAATAAATCACCATATCCTACTGTAGAAAATGTAACTAAACTAAAGTGAATACAATAAATTATATTTTTAAATAGCATTTTAACAGAAAAATCACCTGCTAATCCACTAATTCCAATTACTCCGCTGGAACAGTTTATACCAGTAATCATGTATAATAAAGCAAATATCAAAATTATAATTAAAGATAACATAAAACTTCTATAAGGCTTTTCGCCATAACCACATACTATATTAGCCACAGAAGAATAAAATTTCTTTCTACCTTTAAGCGTCCTATGAAAAGCTAATTTACTTTGATAAAAACACCTACCATATCTTCCGCCTACATGATTTCTTAAATATTGTTCACCAAAATCCATGTAACTAAAACTAATGTTTAGATAATTACAATTACATATGCAATTACTTGATTCTTTATTATTTCTACAGGTATTATTTTTTTTCATATCCTTATAGTTGAATTTTCCTATATAAGAACCATAATTAAGCTTAGTATAAGATTTCTCATTAATAAACTTTATATCCATGGTTCCTTCCATATCTTTTATTATGCAGTCCATTAAATTACAATCATCTATAAATCTAACCTCATCATAACTATTTTTTACAAAATTACAACCTTTCATAAAGCTATTTTTAAAATCAACCTTAAATAATGAACATTCCTTTATATATAAAGATGAAAAATTACAATTATTAATATATATTTTGTCTAAAATACAATTATTAAACTCCAAAAAATTTCTTAAATTTATCTTTCCTCTAATAAATCTACAATTTATGAACTTACAATTAATAAATATAACATTTGAAAAGCAATTATTTTCAAAATTCATATTTTTAAATTCACAATTACTATAACATACATCCTCTAACTTAATATTAATATAATCTAATTTCGTATTCCCATTAAGTTTTAAATTTTCATAATTAAATTTTAAGATTTTATCGTAATCAACGTATTTACTACATTTAACAGTATAATAACTACTCATATATACTCCCACCACAATTTTAATAGTATTATTTTATGGAAATGTATTTATTATATTCTCTAAGATAATAATAAATATATTAATAATTAATACAATGTTAAAAATATTCTATTATCTATCTAATTTTCATGATATAATTATTATGTCGATATATATACTTTCTTGGGATACTTGCTCAAATACTTTATTCCAAGTCAATTAAATATATTTTAAAATCAAGTATAGATATGTTAGGTGATTTGTATGAATGATAAATATGTACTCTCCTGCCAAAGAAATAAATTTATATATGTGTTAGTGAATTTAGCTTTAGGCATAGTTATGTCCTTTAACTCTATCACAGTTTTTGCTACGCCATCAAGTGATACTGATCAATCCCTTTTAAAGTATAAAGAGGTATTAATTTTATCTTCTCAAAGTGAAAATGAACTCTGGGAATCTTATCTCCTCGATAATCTCAAAACTTCACTAACTTCAAGCGACTTAAATATTCATACACGAACAGAATTCCTATCTATAACAAATGATGACAAATCCTATTTAGATAAGCAAGCTGACCTTTGGTCATTAAAATATGAAAATACTAAATTTGATTTAATTGTTACTCTTGATGATGAAGCTTTAAATTTTGTAGGAAATTATTACAATACTCCCATGTTTAAAAATGTACCTGTGGTATATGGCGGTATTAATGATGTTAGCAAGCTGTCTTCCTATCCATTTAATAACTTTACTGGAGTAATGGAACCAGTTAATGTACGTACCCTAGTTGATTTGATTTTACATACAAATCCAAATACTTCTGAAATAAATATTTTATTGGATAATACTATAGCATCTAAGTATATAGAAAACCAAGTAAGAGATACTATTCCCTATTATACTAATGTATTAAGATTTAATTTTATAAAAAGCGACTATATTGATGATTTATGCTATAAATTATCTCAATACCCTAGCAATACACCTTCAATAATTGTTGGTAATTTCAAAGATACTTCCAACATTATAATTTCACCTAAGAATACAACACATATTATAAAAAACTATTCTAATGGTCAATTATATACTTTTAAGGAAACTTATGTTGGAAATGGAGCTATCGGTGGACATATATTATATGCAAAAAATCACAGCAAAATCATTTATGAAACTGCTATTCGTGTACTAAATGGTACAAAACCAAATGATATCCCAAGTATATACGATCCTGGTAGTACCTTGTTATTTGATGCATCAGAAGTAACAACAAATAATATATCTCGTTCTTCTCTTCCCGAGAATGTTGTATTTATAAATGATAGTTGGATAAATAAAGGCGTATCTCTAGGTATAGTATTTCTTTTACTTCTAATTTTGCTAGTATGCATGATAATGTTAGCTATTCAAACAATCCAAAAAACAAATAATGCAAAAAACATGATTGCTGCAAAGAAAAGATATGATGAACTTCTGATAAGTGATAAAATTAAAACTGAATTTTTAGCTAACTTTTCTCATGAAATACGTACTTTGCTTAATGTTATACTATCTGGGCTACAACTTTTAGATATATATAAAGATAACGGCAAACTTACTTTTGCTAATAAAGATGATGAAGTTAAACTAATATATATACGTCAAAATGGATTTCGACTACTTAAGCTTATAAATAATCTAATTGATATGACAAAAATTGATTCTGGATTTTATCATGTAGAATTTGAAGTTAAGAATATAGTAGAAGTAGTAGAAGATATCACTATGTCTGTACTTGAATATGCATCTGCTAGAGGAATTTCCATAGTATTTGATACTAACGAAGAAGAGGTTTATATGCCACTAGATTCTGAAAAACTAGATAGAATTATATTAAATCTTCTTTCAAATGCTATTAAATTTACACCTAAAGGAGGATGTATATACGTAACTTTAAAATGTTTAAAACAATCCATATCTGTTTCAGTAAAGGATACTGGAATTGGAATTCCTAAAGATAAGCAAAGAAGCATCTTTGAAAGATTTACTCAAGTTAAAAATGAAAAATCTAAAAGTAAAGAGGGTAGTGGTATAGGTCTCTCTTTGGTAAAATCTCTAGTAGAACTTTTAGATGGTTCCATTATCCTTAAAAGTGAACCAAACAAAGGTTGTGAATTTATATTTACCCTTCCTATAAAGGAAGTTGATAGGGCCACTTTAGATGTGGAAAATCATATATCACAAAATATTACTAATAATAGCGAGAAGCTCATGGTAGAGTTTTCTGACATAGACTCTAACATAAACATATAATAATATCATAGATTAAAAAACTCAGTTAACGTAATTATCATTACATTAACTGAGTTTATTTAATTTAAATAATATTTCAAATTACCTTACTCTATTTATAACATCTTGAACTGCAGAAGGATTTATACCTCCTCCTATCTCATATACTAAGGATGCTTGTTTTGTACTTAAAACCGTCTTTTGGTTGTTACTTAGTTCAGTATCTACAAGCACTATTGGTGTCTTTAATTTTGCTGCTAATGGACCAGATGTTAATGCATCTGCTAATACTAATCCCTTAGTAACACTAATACCAGATTGAGCTGAGTTAGTATAAAACTTTTTAATCACAGCTGCATTTGTATCATATCTATTATTACCTGCAACTCTATTTCCACTTACATCTGAAGATGTTATAGAATTCATTTGTGATATTACAGCTTTAGTTATATTGGTTGTTCCTCCAATAAAGTATGCAGTTTGAAGACTTTCAACTCTTAGCCAATCTATAGTACTCTTAGGTATAGCATTTTTTTCAGCTAAAATTATAGGAGACTTATCCTCTCCAGCCTTTGCTGCTATAGATAGGGCATCTGCTTCTCCTAACCCATAGCATACATAAGATTTATTCACATCTACTATGGTATCTAGTTTTTTAGCTACTAAAAGTGAAGTATCAAATCTCGTAGCACCGCCTATTCTATCAATCTCCAAATTAGGTTTGATTTCTTGTAATTGTTTTTTTAAATTATCTGAAAGAACTGTTTTCCCACCTATAAGTATTACTTTAGATGGATTTAATCTCTTTATTTCTGCCTTAGTTTCACTTGGTAATGAATTCTTCTCTGATAAAATTATTGGAGCTCCATAAGCCGATGCTAATGGAGTTGCTACAAGACCATCAGCATTTGCATAACCATTTACTAATAGCACAGTATTTGCGCTACTCCAACCTTCTTTACTTACCTTTACTGATGTTTCATATCTATTTAAACCCTTAAGTTGTTTATGTGTAACTTTATTTAACTGTTTTAATTTTGATTGAAGTGTACTATTTTCAGATATAAATTTTGCTCTAAAATATATATTTCCATCTACTTCTGAATTATCTCTACTATAATTTACTTGTTTTTCTATTTGATTAGCTACCTCAGTTTTAGAAACATCATGCCCAATATAAAGTTTAACATTAGTTCCTTTAACTTGCTTTGCCCACCAATCTACAAGGGTTCCATAGGGAGCTGCACTATTTTCAAAAGTCCAATATATCTGAGGATTTATATAGTCAACCCAACCACTTTTTATCCACTTCACAGAGTCACAATATATATCATAATAGCTTTGTCCACCTTTTGTAGCTGAACCAGCTGGATCAGTAGTTGCATTTTTCCATATTCCTCTTGGACTTACTCCAAAGGATACTGATGAGTCTATACTATTAATTTTAGTATAGACCTTCTGAATTAATGTGTTGACATTAGCACGTCTCCAGTCATCTTTATTAATTCCATTCCCATACTTATTGTAGCTAGTATCATCATTAAAAGATTTACTTGGATAGAAATAATCATCAAAATGAATTCCATCTACCTTGTAATTTTTTACCACTTCAGCTACAGTTTCCACTAAATAATTTACTACCTCTGGATTGCCTGGATCATAATATAATGCATTATTGTAAGCTATGGCCCAACTAGGGTTCTTCCTAGCCATATTATTTGATGCTAATGCATTTACGTCTGTACCAGAAGTTGTTATTCTATAGGGATTAAACCAAGCATGAAACTCCATTCCTCTTTTATGAGTTTCTTCAATCATAAATGCTAATGGGTCATATCCTGGATTCTTGCCTTGAGTTCCAGTAAGTATGTCAGACCAAGGATTAAGACTAGAATTATATAAAGCATCTCCCTTAGGTCTTACTTGTACTATAACACTATTTAACCCTGTTGCTTGTAGCTTGTCCAATAGTGTTATAAACTCTTGTTTTTGTTGAGCCTGATTATTTCTAGCACCAACAGTTGGCCAATCAAGGTTCCAAACAGTGCTAATCCATGCGCCTCTCATCTCTTTAGTATCTGCAAAAGCAGTTGTGTTCATAACAGCAAATACTAAAAACATGCCTAGTAAACCAGATAATAACTTTTTCATACTTCCTCCTTTATTCTTATATACAGTTTTTATACTTGTCCATATATTATTATTAACGCCCTTATACTCTTAAAGTTTATATTAACTCCTAAAAAGTAACAGATAATTCATATATAAACAGCTTATCAGTATAACATTAGACTTTATAAAAAATAGTACCTCTTAATTTTCAAATTAAGAGGTAGTGTTTTTATTTTATTTTAAAAGAACTTTTTAAAGATACTATTCTGTTAAATACAGGTTTATTCTCTGTAGAATATTTAGAATCCACATTAAAATATCCATGTCTAAAGAACTGGAAGCTTTCACCTGGTTTTACGCCCCTCATATTATCTTCAACATAACCTTGTAATACTTCTAAGGAGTTTGGATTAACACATTCTAGGAAAGTTTTGTTTTCATCAATTTCTTCATCTTTTATTAAAGGCTCATATAGTCTAAATTCTGTTGGTATAGCAGAGCTAGCATCTACCCAATGTATTGTACCCTTAACTTTTCTACCTGTAAATCCTGTTCCACTCTTAGTTTCCTTGTCATAAGTACAATGAATCTCAACAACTTTTCCAGATTCATCTTTTATAAAATCATTACACTTTATAAAGTATGCTCCCTTAAGTCTAACTTCATTTCCTGGGAATAATCTAAAGTACTTTTTAGGTGGTTCTTCCATAAAATCTTCTTCTTCAATATATATTTCTCTAGAGAATTGTACCATTCTTTTCCCCATGGATGGGTCATCTTGATTATTTTCAATCTCTAACATTTCAACTTCACCCTCAGCGTAGTTAGTTATAACCACCTTTAAAGGCCTGATAACTCCCATGGTTCTTGGTGCTTTAGTGCTTAAATCTTCTCTAATAAAATGTTCTAATAATTGTTCATCTACAGTACTATCATTTTTTGCTACACCTATTTCTCTGCAGAAGTTTCTTATAGACTCAGGAGTATAACCACGTCTTCTTAATCCAGCTATAGTTGGCATTCTTGGATCATCCCATCCATCAGCAATACCTTCATCTACTAAAGCTTTAAGTTTTCTTTTACTCATTACTGTATTAGTAATATTTAGTCTTGCAAATTCTATTTGTCTTGGAGTACTTTCCATTTCACACGCTTCTACTACCCAATCATAAAGTGGTCTATGATCCTCAAATTCTAAAGTACAGATTGAATGAGTTATGCCTTCTATAGCATCTTCTAGGGGATGTGCAAAATCATACATTGGATATACACACCATTTATCTCCTGTATTATGATGTGCTGTATGAGATATACGATAGATTATAGGATCCCTCATATTTATATTGGGAGAGCTCATATCAATTTTAGCTCTTAAAACCTTCTCACCATCCTTAAACTCACCTTTTCTCATACGATCAAATAAGTCTAAATTTTCTTCAACGGTTCTATTTCTATAAGGACTTTCTTTTCCTGGCTCCTTTAAGCTTCCTCTATATTCTCTTATTTCATCAGGAGTTAAATCACATACAAAGGCTAATCCTTTTTTAATTAAGAGTACTGCCCTATTGTACATTTCCTCAAAATAATCTGATGCAAAGTATAAATCATCCCAGTTAAATCCAAGCCATTTTATATCTTCTTTTATAGATTCAACATATTCAGTATCTTCTTTAGTAGGATTTGTATCGTCAAATCTTAAGTTTGTCTTTCCATTAAACTCATCTGCTAACTCAAAGTTTAAAACTATAGATTTTGCATGTCCTATATGTAAATATCCATTTGGTTCTGGTGGAAAACGAGTAATTATATTGTCATGTTTCTTGCTCTGTAAGTCATCCACCACTATTCTTTTAATAAAATTTGAAGATGTATTTCCTATATTTTCTCCCATAATAATCACTTCCTCTTATTATATTTTATTTAGGTTATTATCAAATAATTTAATAATATAATGGCATTCATATACCTTCATTATCGAAACATAATTCGTATTATCAATAAATTATCTAATTATTTTGACTTACACAACCTTAAATATATCATAATTTGCACTTTTTTTCTATTATCTTTAAAATTATAGTACAATAACTTTCATTCTAAACTATAACCTATTATTCCTTATTGCAACTAGGCTTATACCTATACAAGTAAAGAAGAAAGTGATTCTTTATACATTACATATTGAAGATGTAATGCTCTAGTTAGAGCTACATATAGCAACTTTTTATCTAAGACTTCATTCCTATACATATCTTCATCACAATTATAAACAATGGTTGCATCAAACTCTAACCCCTTGGTCATATAGCTAGGTATAATTAAATTATCTATATCTAATTTACTTTGACTCTCTTCTATCAGTTCCCATTTATATTTGGACTCCTTCTTAAGCCTTTTATGTAGTTCCTTGCACTCAGTATAGGTTTTGCAAATTATAGCTACAGTTTTTTTATTCTTACTATATATTTCTTGTAATAAAGAATCAATAACTCTTATTTCTTCATCTTCTCTAGCATTAATAACCCTAGGTTCATCTCCATGTCTTAATATAGGAAGAGCTGGTTTTATATTTAACTCTTGCTTTTCTAATACTCTATTAGCAAACTCTATTATTTCTACTGTAGACCTATAGCTTTGTGATAAAGTTATATAAGTGGCATCTTCGCTAAATACCTTTTCTATTAAACTTTCCCATGAATTAATTCCTTTATAATTATAGATTCCTTGCCCTAAATCCCCCACTATAGTCATTGAGTTATTCTTCGATATTTCCTTCAATACATTAAACTGCATAAGGCTATAATCTTGTGCTTCATCAATGACAGTATGAATATAATTCTCTCCCACTACTCCTTCTAACTTCAATTGTAAGTATGTTAATGCCGTTAAATCATCGCAGTCTATATTTTTAGTGGCAATATTATTATTTATTTCATCTCTCATATAATCAACTAACTTTTTAGGTAAGCAACTATCTGTTACAGATGAAAATGCTTCTTCATCGTTATAAAGATTTATATAACTATCTACTACACTTATCTTTTTCCAATTACCAAAGAACTCCTTTAATGCCTTACTCCCTTTAGTTTTTAGTCCTCCTATAAGCTCATCTCGTTCATCATAGGTTTTAATTATATCTTTTCTCTTATCTTCCTCTGATACGTCTTTTCTATCCTTTATATCTTTTATCTTAAAAAAGTATATATTTTCTATCTTTTCTTTAATTTCTTCTACTCGATTTTTTAACTTACCTTTAAAGTATTTATTTATTTCATCTTTTCTTTTGTTAATGGGTAAATTTTCTAAATCCTTTATATATAGTCTTTTTATTTCCTTTGCTGAAAATAAAATGTATTCATCTACTAATATATCCTCTACTTCAGAACTCTTTCTTTCTAAATATTTTATAAACCTATCCATAATGGTTTTATAAGTCATTGTACCTTTTATCTTGCTAGATGCAGTAATGTATTTAATTTCTTCCTCATCCTTACATTCCATTATATGTGCAAGCTTTTTATCCTTAGTTATTATTTTATATTTAATGTTTAAAATTGCACTGCAAAGTTCTTCAAAGGTTGACTGTTTTACATTACTAACTCCTAAGTTTGGTAAAATATCTGAAATATAGTCTAAAAATAACTGGTTTGGTGCAACTACTAGTATGTTCCTATTATTCATTTCATCTCCATAGGTATACACTAGATAGGCTAATCTATGTAATGCTACTGTAGTCTTTCCCGAACCCGCAGAACCTTGAATAATTATTGGCTTATTTTTATATGCTCTAATAATTTCATTTTGTTCTCTTTGAATGGTATTTACTACATCCTTAAGCTTTTTGCTCATATTTTCTTCTAGATTTATTTTTAAAAACTCATCTACTAGTTCTTCTCCATCTTCTGATACTGGAACTATTAACTCATTTACTCCCTCATCAAAGATATTTACTATTTTTCCATCCTTAACTTGAAACTTTCTTTTTAATAATAGTTCTCCTTGAATTTCTCCCATGGGGGCAGTATAGGATGCTGCTCCAAAAGTTCCACTATAATACAAATTGGCAAGAGGTGCTCTCCAGTCAATGACAACCTCTTCGTTGTTAACTTCATCTATAAGTCCAAACTTACCAATATAAAAGCTTTCCACCTCTCTTATCTTTTCCTTGAAATTAATTCTTGCAAAGTATGGATTATCTTTGCTTTCACTATACTTGTGCAAATCTTTATTGGCGAAGTCTTGAATGTTTTGGGCTAAAATTAGTTCTGTACTAAAAGTACCCCTTGAAGATTTTTTAAGAGTTGCTACTTTATTTTCATACTCTTCACACTTTTTCTCAGTCTTTAAAAGTTGTTCTTCTATCCATTCCTTAGTACTACTGAATTTCATTTCTTCCTTCAAAGTCTCTTCTCTATTAATTGTCATTGTTTTTCACCTCTCACTTCTTATATTTTGTAGATATTTTTTAATAGCAAAACCAAGTAGACCTCAATATTATCTATTGCCTATTAATAGAAGGTAAATTTAAAGTAATATGAAGTCTAATTAAATTTAATAAAACATATCTATTTTATGAAAAAATATAGAGGAAAAATCCTTTGGATTCTTCCTCTTTGCTTATAATGTAATATTATTTTGTGCATTAATTGTATAATTTTCTAAGAGCTTATCATAATCATAATGAAATATTTCTTTGTTTATGAGTTGCCTATATATTATACATTATATTTATAGAAAATAATAGAAGTTTTTTAATATTTGTTATCTATTTAAGCTTAAATGTCTTAGGTGCTAATTTATAAACTAATATTAATGCTATAATCATATATATTACAGTGAATATGGTTACTCCTATACTAAACATATATGAAGAGCTATCAATTCCTGAACACATATAACAAACTACATACATTACTGTATTAATTCCTCTGAATAGTGGACTTTTAACCTCTAAGTTAGCAGTATATGGCTGAATTATATAATATATGGCTAAATGATGTATAGAAAAAAAGCAAGCCAAGGCTATTATACTTAAAAATAAATAACTTAATTCTAATATTGCCTTAGGGTCTCCAGATGCTATTAGTATGAAAATTATACAACAGCAAATTACTAAAGCAGGAAGAATATTAAAGACAACCACCCTTTTTAACCTAGATTTAAAATTAGAAAACATAGCTTCTCTTTGTCTATAGTACCCATATCTAAGTAAGCTTATATCACAATTAAAAAACATAGCCTTACAAATTCTTTCTGTAGTAGATAAAAAGTACATTACAAATATCCAACTAGAAGTTTTATTCTTGAAAAAATCTATAATCCCCACCTTACCACTTGGTTTCCACAATATAAATCCAATGGCAACCATTGTTACTATAAAACTTCCTATAATTATATATTTTGAAGACTTTGATAAAAGTTTTTTGTACCTTTTGAAAAATATAGCATTAAGATATTCATAGCCTTGCTTATTTTCATAGATATTGGAACTCAAGTCTTCTACTTTTATCTTCTTCTCATTTATTTCTACATCTTTAAACTTAACATCTTTTACTAATTTTTGTTTCTCTAAAACATTATCCTTAGTGCATATAATTTTACCAATATCCTTAAATCTTTTGTATTTAAAGATATATCTAAGAGATAAAACTGACAATAAAAATAATAGGATAATAATCCTGTAATCATATATCCACCTATGAAGTCCTATATTAACATGAAAAAATAAAGGAACATAAGCTAGTAAAGGACAAATAATCACCAATGTCCCAATAAATATATCCATATTTGATATCATCTTGTTAAATTTACTAAATACAAATAAATGTATAAACTCCCATATGAATCTAATGAGTATAAACTCAAAGGTCAAAATTAATCCCTTTACTGGAGAAAACAGTACCATCATCACGGGAGTAAAATGTATAAAAGCTAAAATTCTGGTATAAACCATTTCACTTATAAAGTACTTTTTAGCATCCACCCTCATTAATCTTATCATGTTGAAAGGTTTTTCATCTCGTGGCATTAAAGTAGTATTTATAATGGGTCCTAGAATAAAGCTTAAAATAAAAAATATTTGAAGAGCTACTTCCTGCAAATTTCCGCTTTCCTTTGAGAGGTACAGAGCAGGAAGTGCTATCATCACACCAATATAAACAGCTTTTTTAATAAAGCCAAATAAAAAAGACATTATTTCAAATATAATTCCAAGAGTAATTTTAGCCTTTGTTTTACTGTAAAAACTCTCTGGAACTTTTTTACCTATTAGCGGAATCCTCTTGATGAAATATATGAATGTATTTGCACCTTGTACAAAGGAGAATTTGTATGTATTAGTAAAAGTTCTAATCATAATTGTCCTCCTTTAAAATTTCCATGATGCTTTCCTCAAACTTTCCACTTCTTATAAGTTCACTTGGAACTTGCTCTAATATTCCATGATTAAGAACTACTATTTCATCACATAAATCCATGGCAAGTTGTAATATATGGGTTGAAAATATAATTATATGCTCACTCTTTATTTCCTTTAATAAATTTTTAATTTCTAGCGCCACAATTACATCAAAAGAACTTAGTGGTTCATCTAATAAAATTACAGGTGGTCTACTTATTAAAAAGCATAACATCTGGAGCTTGTTCTTCATTCCGTGAGAATAGGTTTTAATTAATCTATGACTATCAACCTTAGATATTTTTATGATATTTAAATATTCCTCTACGGTCTTAATGTCATTAATCTTATCCTTATTTATATCTATATAGAATTTAACAAACTCATAACCTGTTAAAAACTCTGGTAATACTGGATCTGCAAAAACAAATCCTATATTAGAATAATCTAACTCTCCTTCATTACCCAATCCATTCTCTAAGATGACCTCCCCTGAATCTTTGCTTAGCTCTCCACTTATACAATTAAATAAAGTAGTTTTACCTGCACCATTTCTTCCTAATAGGCCATATATCTTTCCTTTTTCAAAGGTAAAAGATGCTCCTTTTAACACCACTTTATTTTCAAAACTTTTTTGTATATCCTTTAATATTAACTCCACTTTTCTCCCCCTAATCTTCTCAAACCCGCATGGGCAGAACAACTATTTAACTATTTAAATAGTTAAATTTATAAATATTAAACTAGTTTCCTATATAAATATTTATATAGGGTACTTTTTTCATATATCCTATTAACTATTAAATCACATATTTTACAAATTATCTATTTAAAATTGTAGGTTATTATGAAATAATAGGATAAAGGTTATCCTTATATTATAATTTTCTAAGTAATAACTTAGAATCAAGAATAAATGTAAACTAAGCTCGTTTATGAACATTTTACTTTTTAAGGAGTTGTATTTAATGGAAAATATTGAGAAATTGCGAAACTTTATGAAATCTAGCTTTTCAACAGAAGAGGACGAAGGGGAATATGAGTTATCTGATCAACAAAAAAAATTACCTCAACCACCTTTACAAAAACCATATGATGAAAATGATAAAACTATAGACTTGCCTGAGGTAACAGATAAAATTTTAGTTAGATCTAATATCTTAGACATTATAAATCAAAGGGAAAGTCATCGTAAATTTATTGATGATAATCTAAGTTTAGAGGAGCTATCCTTTCTTCTTTGGTGTACACAAGGTGTAAAAAAAGTTACTGCTAATAACTATGCAACCCTAAGAACCGTCCCCTCTGGAGGTGCTCGTCATCCCTTTGAGACATACTTAGTAATAAATCACATTAACGGCATTAAGAAGGGCTTATACAGATACCTTCCCTTAAGCCATAAATTACTTCTAATATTAGAAGATTCTACTTTATCATCTCAAATTTCTGATATAGCTTGTGAACAAACCTTTGTTGGTGATAGTGCCGTAACATTTATATGGAGTTGTATTCCTTATAGAGGCGAATGGAGATATCTAGATGCTGCCCATAAAGTTATGCTACTTGATGCAGGTCATGTATGTCAAAACCTTTATCTTGCTTGCCAAACCATAGATTGTGGTACCTGTGCTGTAGGAGCATATGACCAAAAACTTATAGATAAATTTCTTGGATTAGATGGCGAAAATGAGTTTGTAGTCTATGTAGCTCCGGTTGGTAAATTAAGTAAATAACTCAAAAATAGTATACCATTTTTAACAAAATCTAAAGGATAGCTTAAATAAAATTTAAGGTGTCCTTTTTATATAAATCAACCATAATTATTAATCATAATTGACATTTATAAGGTGGCATTAATACTTTCTTTCTACATATAAAATGTATCACAATTTAGTATATTAAAATAATTCTATATTTTCTTTTAATATATTCAAAGATATTTAAATAAAATTCAACTTATATTTGACATAAAATTATTATGATGATAACATTTATTAGTACTAATAAGATTTAAACTGTATTTAAATACATATTTATTATGAAATATTAATTAATTCAGCTTATCTCTCTAGGATCATTATTCACATGAATTTATATATTAATTACCCATTTTAATTTAAAATGGCTAATTTTTCTGCTTGATATATCATAATATTTTTTGTATCATATACAAGGTTAATACATAGGACAAATCCAATTGAGGTATAGGTTAAACCCTTCACTTCAATTGTTAAATAAAATTAAATAAGAATATATAGGGGGACTTTATTATGAACAATCTTATCTATGTTTGTATAGTTGCTGGATTGCTTGCTTTAATCTCTGCCTTTTTACTACTATCAAAAATTAATAAAAGTAGTGAAGGTACAGATAGAATGAAAGAAATCGCTTCAGCTATCAGTGAAGGTGCTACTGCTTTCTTAAAGGCAGAGTACAAAGTATTAATCATTTTCTGTGCTATTATTTTTGTATTAATTGGTGTAGGAATAGGTAGCTGGGTTACAGCTGTTTGCTTCTTAGTTGGAGCATTATTCTCAACTCTAGCAGGTTATGTTGGTATGCATACAGCTACTAAAGCTAATGTAAGAACTGCTGAAGGTGCTAGAACATCTGGTATGAGTAAAGCACTTTCAATTGCATTCTCTGGTGGAGCTGTTATGGGTCTGTGTGTTGTAGGTCTTGGACTATTAGGAGTAAGTGTAGTTTACTTTTTTACAAATAATATAGAAGTACTTACTGGATTTAGTTTAGGAGCTTCTACTCTAGCTCTTTTTGGACGTGTTGGTGGTGGAATATATACTAAAGCTGCTGACGTTGGAGCTGACCTTGTTGGTAAGGTTGAAGCTGGTATACCTGAAGATGATCCACGTAACCCAGCAGTAATCGCTGATAACGTTGGTGATAACGTTGGTGATGTTGCTGGTATGGGTGCAGACTTATTTGAATCATACGTTGGTTCTATCATATCTGCTATTACACTAGGTGTAGTTGCTTTTGGATTAAAGGGCGCTATTTTCCCACTTATAATATCTGCAGCAGGAATTTTCTGTTCTATAATAGGTATTGTGCTTGTAAATAATAGCAAAAGCCAAAATCCACATAAAGCTTTAAATAGTGGAACTTACTTAGCTAGTATATTAGTTGTTATATCTTCTGCTGTACTTAGTAAAAAATTCTTTGGAGATTTCTTACCATTCTTCGCAATAATTTCTGGAATTATAGTTGGTTTATTAATTGGTAAGTTAACAGAAGTATACACTTCAAGTGATTATAGATCAGTTAAGAAAATTGCTGAACAATCTGAAACTGGTTCTGCAACAACAATAATATCTGGACTTGCTGTTGGAATGGAATCTACAGCTCTACCTATAATATTAATTGCTATTGCTATACTAGTTGCTTATTCATTCTCTGGATTATACGGTATTGCTCTTGCAGCTGTTGGAATGTTATCAACTACTGGTATTACTGTAGCAGTTGATGCTTATGGTCCAATTGCTGACAATGCTGGTGGTATTGCAGAAATGTCTGGACTTGATTCATCAGTTCGTAAGATTACAGATAAATTAGACTCTGTAGGTAACACTACAGCTGCTATGGGTAAAGGCTTTGCTATTGGTTCTGCAGCTCTTACTGCATTAGCATTATTTGCTTCTTACTCTCAAGCTGTTGGATTAACTACTATCGATTGTTTAAATCCTAAAGTAATTGTTGGATTATTAGTTGGAGGTATGCTTCCATTCCTATTCTCAGCATTTACAATGGAATCTGTTGGTAAAACAGCTAACAAAATGATTGTTGAAGTTCGTAATCAATTTAAAACCATTCCTGGTATTTTAGAAGGTACTGGAAAACCTGATTATAAAAGATGCGTTGAAATTTCAACAGCTGCAGCATTAAAAGAAATGATGCTTCCTGGAATTATGGCTGTAGTTATGCCACTAGTAATTGGTATCTTACTTGGTACTGAAGCTTTAGGTGGACTTTTAGTAGGATCTCTTGTTTCTGGAGTTATGCTTGCTATCTTCATGTCTAACTCTGGTGGTGCATGGGATAACGCTAAGAAATACATTGAAGAGGGTACTCACGGTGGTAAAGGTAGCGATGCTCATAAAGCCGCTGTTGTTGGAGATACTGTTGGAGATCCATTTAAGGATACATCAGGCCCATCAATCAACATATTAATAAAACTTATGACTATTGTTTCATTAGTTTTTGCTTCTCTATTTGTTTCAATAGGTGGACTTTTATAGAAATCTAATTATAAGTTAAAATATTAAACCTCTTATTTTAGAATTATAATTCTAAAATAAGAGGTTTCCTTTTATATAGTATTTATCTCACATGTAATTACTATGTAATCTTTTAGCAAATCAATTAAGCACCTTAATTTTTAATCTAAAAATTCTCCATCATATTCTTCTAAGAAAGAATGTTTTTGTCCATCCTTTTGCCAACCTAAAATTGCATCCATATTTACATTTTCAGCAGCCTTAAATATAGACTTATCCACATCTTTAAAATTCTTTTTCATTTCTTTTATCATATCCTTTATTTCATGTCTCTTGTTACCAATCTTCTTTGCTGCTACCATGCATGCACAGTTAAGAGGCCATATACCACTGCTTTGTATAAAGTTTTCTATGTAGCTTTCCTCAACATAATAAAGAGGACGTATAAGCTCTAATCCTTTAAAGTTAGTTGCTTTAAGTTTGGGAAGCATAGTTTTAAAAGTTCCTCCATAAAGCACATTAAGCATTGTAGTTTCAATAACATCATTAAAGTGATGTCCTAATGCTAGCTTATTGCATCCAAGTCTTTCAGCTTCAGAATATAATGCGCCCCTTCTCATCCTAGCACACATATAACAAGGATAATCCTTTGCTATCTCATCTATAATGTCAAATATTTTTGAATCAAAGGTATGTAATGGTATATTTAAATAATTACAATTATCCAATAAAAGCTCTTTAATCTGTGGATGATATCCTGGATCCATAGCAATAAATTCTAATTCAAAATTTACTTGACCATGACGTTTTAACTCTTGGAATAATTTAGCCATTATTATACTATCCTTACCTCCAGATATTCCAACAGCTATCTTATCTCCTTCTTCTACTAGGTTGTATTCTCTAATAGCCTTAATAAACTTAGACCATACTGACTTTCTATATTTTTTTATTAAACTTCTTTCTATTTCTTCTAATGGCTTTCTCTCATTAAAAGGGACTAATATTTCACAACCTTCTCCTGCTACACCACTCATTTATTTCACCTCGTATATTTTTTAATATATGGACTTATATATTTCTAATATTAAGTTTATATCTTTACACTATAAACTTACTTTGATATTATAGCACCTTTATAATTTTTTGTCTTGCTACTGTAATTAAATTAAGTACCTAATTCTAAATATAATAAAAATATAAGTCAGCTTAAATTTTCACTTTATAAATACGCATTTCTCCTGCAAATATACTAAATTTGTAACTACTTTTAATACTATAGAATACTATAAATAGATAAACAATTTTTAGGAGATGTAAGTTTACTAATGGATAGCATAAATATATCTAGGCAGACTAATCCATGTAAAGAAGCCTATCTTAGTGAAGATTATATCAGTCTATTTGTTCAATATGATAGAGACCTCGTTAGTGAGCTCGAAGCCGTAGAATATGCCTGTGCTTTTAGAGTATCTTATATAGACTATATTGTTTCTGTAAGAACTTCTAATTATGCTGATTTTATCCGCGACTTTAAGAGTAAATTTACCATAGATACAAGTTTTCCTTATACTTTATCAGCTGTACAACCAGTAGATGCTGCTAATATAACACAATTTCATGGAGAAACTTTTTTAAATCTTACAGGAAAAGGTACAATAGCTGCAATTATAGATACTGGAATAGATTATTTGAACCCTCAATTTCAATATACTGATGGTACTACAAGAATTGTGGCAATATGGGATCAAACCATTGAAAGTAATGTAGCTAATAATGACCCTATAGCCTTTTTTGGTACTATTTATAATCGTGAAGATATCAATAGAGCTATTAACGCCTCTAACCAAGGTGGAAATCCATATGACATAGTTCCTTCAAGAGATGAGCTAGGTCATGGTACAAATATGGCTGGTTTAGTTGGGGCAAGAGGATTAAATGACGTAATAGGGGGTGCTCCTGACTGTGAATTTCTAGTTGTAAAGCTTAAAGAAGCTAAAACTAGCAATCTTAAGTTAATAGGCGTTAATAATAGAAGAAGTACTCCAATTTTTGAAGGTATCGATATTTATCTTGCCACAAGATTTACTATAAATTATAATGATGTAAATTTATTAAAACCTATGAGTATTTTATTATCCGCTGGAACAAATTGGGGTGGTCATGAAGGTTTAACTTCCATAGAACAGGATATCGATTTTTTTTCCACTAGAAAGGGGCTCGTGTTCGTAACTAATACTGGAAATCAAGGTGCTAGTTTAACTCACGTCTCTGGTAGGTTTTTAAAAAGCAATTCTCTAGAGATTATAGAGTTTATTGTAGGCTTAAATGAGGATAACTTAGTTCTTATGCTCTGGATTCAAAGGCCAGATAAAATATCTATAGCTATAATTTCTCCTAGTGGAGAAATTGCCGAACCAGTACAACCTGAACTAGTAGGTACAGAGTTTGAACAAGTTAACCTAATCCTTGAAAGCAGTGTAATTAATATAGCCTTTACAAGTGCTGAATTTGCTAGTGGAAATGAAGCTGTATATATAACTATAACGAATCCTAAAGATGGACTTTGGCAACTACGGCTTAAGGGAGACTATATAGTTAATGGTGTCTACAATATGTGGCTACCTCAAAGGCCTCTTATACAGTTGACTACTAGGGTAATTAATCCTAGCCCTTATACTACATTGCAAGCCCCTTCCAACGCAAGAAAATCTATAACAACATCCTTCTACGATCAAAATAATAACACCATAGCTGTAGAATCTGGTAGAGGATTCACTGCTGACAATAGAATTAAACCTAATTTAACTACCGGTGGTGTTATGGCCTTAACTACTGGACTTAATAATGAAACCATTTTACTTACAGGAGGTTCAGTAGCTGGTGCAGTACTCTGTGGTGCTACTCTTCTTCTGCTAGAGTGGGGAATTGTCCTTGGAAATGACCCTAATATATATGGGCCTACTGTTATTTCTTATTTTACCAGAGGTACTAGCAAAAGATCAGGTGATATATATCCTAATCCTCAATGGGGATATGGAATGTTAAATCTTCAGGGCTCCTTTGAAAATCTTAGATCATCTTCCCTGGTTAGAAGTTCTACTAACTTCATTACCCCAGGAGAAAATCACCTTCCATTTAGCTTTTTTATAAGAATTCCCAAACAATTATATAGAAAAATAGATGAGCTATATAAGGAGGATATGTAATTTATGGATATTAAGAATTTAAGGGAAACAACTCCACAAGTAGATATTCCATTACAATACAGTAGATTTACAGTTTACTATAGTGGAGATATAACTAGTGCTACTGCTTCTATTCCTCAAATCAACGTTGTAATACTAACTCCATATATGGCAGCTATATTTGTAGAACCTGGATATGAAAATTTGCTTGTAACTATACCTAATATTAATATAATTGAACCTTTCAATTACTATATACTTACACAACTATCACCCTTAGAAACTTCTAACATAATTCAATTCACCGAAGGCAACCCAATAGATTTAACTGGTACTGGTGTAATTGTAGGTACCATAGATACGGGTATCGATTACTTAAATGTAGAATTTACTAGAGAAGACGAAACCTCTAGAATACTATCTATTTGGGATCAAACTGATAACACGGGAACCGCACCATCTGGAATTAATTATGGCAGTGTATATTCACAAGAACAGATAAATGCAGCTATAAAATTAAATAGGGAGGGTGGTGATCCTTATTCCATAGTTCCAAGGATAGATACTAATGGGCATGGAACTCAGTGTGCAGGTATAATTGGAGCTAGAGGTTATGGTGAAATTAAGGGCGCAGCACCTAATTGTGATTTTATAGTAGTTAAACTACTGCCGACAAGAGAGTTAACAACTGCAATAGACCCGTCACTACCTGATATTCCAATTTATCGTAGTCCTGATATATCTACAGCTATTCTTTATCTCTTACAGCAACGGTATATATACCAAAAACCCATGGTAATATTTTTACCTATAAGTAGTAATCAAGGCGCTCACAATGGTACCAGTGCTCTTGAAGAGCTCATTGACTACTACTCTTTTTCCTCTAATGTCTCCTTTGCCGTAGGTACTGGTAACCAGGGCAACTCGGAAACTCACGCCTCTGGTTACATTAATAACACTGGTGAAACTTCATCTGTTGAATTTTCTGTAGACCCAAATCAAAAAGATTTAAATATATCTATATGGTGCACCTATCCAGATAAAATATCTTTGGGGCTAACTTCTCCTAGTGGGCAAGTAATTTCTAGAGTTCCTGTAAAAATTGGTCTAACTACAACTCTTAATTTTTTATATGAAAATACCACTACTAGATTAGTTTACTATTTCCCTGAAATTATATCTGGCAATCAGCTAATCTTCTTATCATTTTCTAATATTGCCGCTGGTATATGGACTATAAATCTATTCGGTGATTATATAGTAAATGGATCTTTTAACGTTTGGCTTGATCAAAGGCCTTTATCCAAGCCTGGTACAGCACTACTAAATCCTGATAATTTTACAACCCTTACCATACCTTCTACTAGTAATCTAGCTATTACTACTGCATTTTATAATCAAAATACCAATACTATAGGTTCAAATTCTGGAGTTGGATTCACAGCAAATAATAAAATAAAACCTGACTTAACCTGTGGTGGAATAAATGTATCGACTACAGGCTTAAACAATACCATCACAACTATCTCAGGTTCCAGTGCAGCCACAGCAGTATTAGCTGGTGCTATAACCCTATTTTACCAATGGGCTGTAACTGATGGAAATATTCCTGTATTGTCTTCTGAAAGTATAAAAACTTTTTTGATTAGAGGAACTAGAAAAAGACCTAATGAGGCCTATCCTAATGAATTTTGGGGTTATGGTATTCTTGATATGCGAGGAGTCTTTGATGCTATTAGGGGAATTTACGCTCAACAGGATCAACTGGCTCCCCCTATAGTTATAGAGCCAAGGCCTGTTAGTCTTTCAAGATACTGCGATGATAATATTGAAACATATCTCCCTTATGATTTATTTAGAAGACTAAACTATACCAAGGAGTTTTTATTTTAATTGTAACTACTTTATATTGTTTAGAGTAATATAGATAGATAAACATTTTTTAGGAAATGTAGTGTTATTTCTTATTTTACCAGAGGTACTAGCAAAAGATCTGGTGATATATATCCAAATCCTCAATGGGGATATGGAATGTTAAATCTTCAGGGCTCCTTTGAAAATCTTAGATTATCTTCTTTGATTAAAAGTTGTAATGAATTCATTACCCCAAGAGAAGCCCACTTTCCATTTAATTTTTCAATAATAGTTCCCAATCAATTATATAGAAGAAAAGATGAGTTATATAAGGAGGATGTGTAATTTATGAATCTTAAGGATTTAAGGGAAACAACTCCACAAGTAGATATTCCATTACAGTATAGTAGATATATAGTTTACTATAGTGGAGATATAATTAGCGCTACTGCTTCTATTCCTCAAATCAGCGTTGTAATACTAACTCCATATATGGCAGCTGTATTTATAGCTCCTGGATATGAAGATTTACTTATAACTATACCTACTATTAATATAATTGAACCTCCCAACGACTATATACTTACACAATTATCACCTTTACAAACCTCTAATATAACCCAATTTACTGAAGGTAATCCTATAGATTTAACTGGCACTGGGGTAATTGTAGGTACCATAGATACAGGTATAGATTATTTAAATGTAGAGTTTACTAGAGAAGACGGTACCTCTAGAATATTGTCTATTTGGGATCAAACTGACAATAATGGAACCGCACCATCTGGAATTAATTATGGTAGCGTATATTCACAAGAACAAATAAATGCAGCTATTAACTTAAATAGGGAGGGTGGTGATCCCTATTCCATAGTTCCAAGGATAGACACTAATGGGCATGGAACTCAGTGTGCTGGTATAATCGGGGCCAGAGGTTATGGCGAAATTAAAGGTGCAGCACCTAACTGTGATTTTATAGTAGTTAAGCTAAGGTCTATAAGAGAGTTAACAGATATAACAGATCCGTCACTACCTGGCATTCCAATTTATCGTAATACTGATATGGCTACAGCTATGCTTTATCTCTTACAACAACGTTATATACACCAAAAACCCATGGTAATATTTTTACCACTTAGTAGTAATCTAGGAGCTCACGATGGCACTAGTGCTATTGAAGAGCTCATTGACTACTACTCTTTTTCTTCCACCGTCTCCTTTGCCGTAGGCACTGGTAACCAAGGTAACTCTGAAACCCACACCTCTGGTTATATTAATAATACTGGTGAAACTTCATCTGTTGAATTTTCTGTAGACCCAAATCAAAATGATTTAAATATAGCCCTATGGTGTGCCTATCCAGATAAAATATCTTTAGGGCTAACTTCGCCTAGTGGGCAAGTAATTTCTAGGGTTCCTGTTAAAATTGGTCTAACTACAACCCTTAATTTTTTATATGAAGATACCACTACTAGATTAGTTTACTATTTCCCTGAAATTATATCTGGCAATCAGCTAATCTTCTTGTCATTTTCTAATATTGCCGCTGGTATATGGACTATAAATCTATTTGGTGATTATATAGTAAACGGTTCTTATAACGTTTGGATTGATCAAAGGCCTTTATCTAAGCCTGGTACAGCACTACTAAATCCTAATAATTTTACAACTCTTACTATACCATCTACTAGTAATCTAGCTATTACTACTGCATTTTATAATCAAAATACCAATACTCTAGGCTCAAATTCTGGAGTTGGATTCACAGCAAATAATAAAATCAAACCTGACTTAACTTGTGGTGGAATAAATGTGTTAACTACAGGATTAAACAATACCACCACAACCATCTCAGGTTCCAGTGCAGCAACAGCAGTATTAGCTGGTGCTATAACCCTATTTTATCAATGGGGTATAACCGATGGAAATATTCCTATATTGTCTTCTGAAAGTATAAAAACCTTTTTAATTAGGGGAACACGAAAAAGGCCTAATGAGGCATATCCCAACGAATTTTGGGGCTATGGTATTCTTGATATGGTTGGAGTGTTTGATGCTATTAGGGGTATTTACGCTCAACAAGATCAAATGGCATCCCCTATAGTTATAGAACCTAGGCCTGTTAGTCCTTCAAGATACTTTGATGATAATGTAGAAACTTTTCTACCAGTAAGTCTATTGAGTAGATTAAAGTATAATGAGTAGGCTCAAATTAATAAAATACTTAGTGTCCATCACTTTTTATTTCCCAATGAATAACAAAGGTTAATACAGCTCTAAGTAATATTATTGCAGCTAGTATGTACATCTCGTCAAAGTTTCTTACTATTACAGTTTTCAAAATCTCCGCCGCTAGTTTAAACTCCAGTGCAAGGGCAAGTGCTTGTGCGAAATCTACCTTTATAGAATAGTTAACCGGCTTAAATAAGCTTAGAATATATCTATAAAAGGCCTTTATTCCAGCTACTAGAATTACTGTTGTTCCCATTAATTCTAGCATTGAAATAACTCTAGGTATTATTATGGTAGTAATTACATGTTCCAATATTAAAATCCCCCTAATATAAATTCATTGTTACTTGTATATTATTATATTAATATTAACTTGTCCATTTCTTAATAACCAGTTATGTAGCTATTCACTATTTATTTCAAAATTTTAGCCCTAAACTTGTATAGATTTCTCTATTTAAGTCTAGGGCTATTTTTACTTAAAATATATAACTCTTTATTAACTTCATATTACCTATTAAAATATATTCACCTAAATATGCTGGTATTAGAAAACTTTCCAATGTAGATATATCGATAGATTTTCTAACCCCTTCATCAACAAAGCTAATTTTACCTTTACCTTCTACACAGGTAAATACAAAAAACTTATTTTCATCACTGGTTTCTCCATAGCTTCCTTTTATATTGTATATCTCTATATTGAATTTTTCTGAATTGATATGATTTTGTATTACTAAATCATTGTTTATACAAATACTCTTAGGCTTACCATTAAAATTAACTACATCCAACGCTTTATCTATATGAAGCTCTCTTCCCCGCTTATAATCGTAAACTCTATAGGTAATATCACTATTTTGTTGTATTTCTGCTAGCAGTATGCCTTTTCCTATGGAATGAAGTAATCCAGGCTCTATTAGAAATAATTCTCCAGGCTTAACTGATATTTTATTCATGTAATCTTCCACAGTACCATCCTTACAGCTTCTTTTGAATTCTTTCTTTGTACATCCTGTCGTACCAACAATTATTTCTGCTCCCTCTTCGCAATCTATAATATACCAAGCCTCAACCTTACCATTATCATTTTCTACTCTATGAGCATACTCATCATTGGGATGTACCTGCACAGATAGATTCTCATTAGAATTTATAATCTTTATAAGTAGTGGAAAATCCCTATCTGTAAATTTATCTATATATATCTTATCTCCTAAAATTAAGTTTTTATATTCCTTAATTATCTCAATAAGTGCTTTTCCTTTATATTTTCCATTACTAATAATACTCATTCCATTTTTATGACAGGCAATTTCCCAGCTTTCTCCTATGTTTCCTTTAGGAAGATTTATTCTATAATCTTCTAGCTTTCTTCCTCCCCAAATTTTCTCATAATATAAATTTTCAAATTTAATAGGATACATATTGCCCTCTAATATAAATGTTTATATTTTAAGGTATGCTATGTATCCTAATAAGGTTAATTAAATATTTTTAATAATGAACTCTTATAAGCCAAAATTTAATATTTTTATCACTCCAACCCAAATCCCAAGGCACATCATTTCTATCAGTATTATGACAAGTAACTAAAGCATAACCTCTAGAATCTGCATTGGTTACAGTAGATATATGTTTAATATCACCTTTTTTCTCATAAGCAACAAAATCTCCTGGCATAAGCTGATAGGAAGCTTTATATACCTTATCATAGGTTCCATGAGCTATTACTGAAGCTCTTCCACTATATACCCAATAACTCTTAAATTTATCCGCATTTACCCAAGATGCTGTAGCTTCTCCTTTAGAATAATTCCATGATGAATTTTTCTTAAATTTACCGCCCTCATGCAATATCTGTGAAGCAAAGTTAGCACAATCTCCACCTTCAGGATTAAAATTTCTATAATCTTTATTGTATTTATAACCAAATTCTTCTTCAGTAGCTGCTCCACAATATTTATTGGCATATTCTACAGATGCTTTCCTTCTTTCATCTAAATTTGAGAAATCTTTAGGTTCTTGAGTTAAAATAAATTCTTTTACATCATCTACTTTTATTTTTTCTAAATTTAAAGAATCTGCAAAGGGATCTGTATACCACTCCTTATTTATTAAGAAATTGTCCGCTTTATTTATTAAAGTAAGTACATGATAAGTCCCTATCCTAGCTGCATTAACCTCTTCTGGTCTATCTTCATAAACATACCTATATTCTGTAGAACATGTAAAGTTAACTTTGAATCCATTATCCTTTTCACTTATACGATTTACAACTACCTTAGGAAGTATTTCTGTAATTTTAACCCCTTGTTTCTGTTCCCAATTGTGAAGATAAATCATCTTTTTCTCTTCATTTTCATATGCCCATGTACCATACTTAGTTCCCATATCATAAACGGACTTAATGCTTTCTTCTTCTCCAGTTACGATGGCTCTATTACGCTTTGCAATAGTTTCTTCAATGAAGTTCTTAATTTCTAGTTTTACTTCTTCATCTACATCTTCAGCATTAGCTCTAGAAAAAAAAATATTTGCAATAATAATAGCTAGTAATATTCCAAATATCAACTTCCATGTAAGTATCTTTTTTATGGATCTTATAATGTTCATAAAGGTCCTCCTCATTTTAGCTCTTTAGTTAATTATTAATTTAAAGTTCCTTCAATAATATTAATATAATTATCTATTTTTATATCTCTTGGTACTTCACCAAACCAATCCATATCTTTGTTGAAGGTTTCTCCAAAGTATTTTGCCTTTATTAACACCTCTGGTCTATATTCAAAATGAAGAATATCAAAATGACCCCATTTTCCACCCCATACAAAGTTATTTTTTTCAAAAGTATCTACTAATTCCTTAGGATAAGATAACATCCTCTTTTCTCCAGCATCTCTTGATGCCCACTTCCAATAGTCACTAGGATTACTATTGATATCAATAGCTATTCCATAGGCATGAGGACTCAGCTTTCCTGTACCTGATATAACTCTATAATTAAAAGTTCCATTAATAGGATTTAAAAGAGATGATACAGCTCCATTTCCTAATGATAATTGTTTTAACTCCTCCATAGCTTTCTTTAAACTTTCTGCAGCTCCATTATTTTTATTAAATTGATAGTTTTTATAAGGTGCAGGAACACTTATAAGGTTAGATGATACTTCTCTTTCACTACCTCCATAAACTTCATTTAAAAGATTATAATTTCTAAATCTACCTGGATCTCTATTTATATCTAAAAGCTTATCAGGCATAGTAAGAGGATAAATATCTTCTAGTATATCTTGAAGGTCTGCATTATCCATTTTTCCGTTAAAATCCTTAGATTGTTTATCATCATAGAGTATTTTCTTTCCTGAATCTGTTATTATAAATACCTTTCCTTCTTCACTTTTTTCAACTCCAGTTATGAACTCCGGATATGCCATCATTAAAGTTAGAATATCTTGTTTCATTGTAGTATTATAATTAATTTCATTATTCTCTTCTATATCATCTGCAAATACTTTCATATTATTAATGAAAGTAACTAATATAGTTAAAATTATAATTCCATATAAAAAAAACTTTTTCATATATATCCTCCTAGCAAAGAACCTAACACAAAAACGACTTACGGTCTTATTTAAAATAAAAAATAGGCTAAAAATATCCTTTAGCCTATTTTGTGTAAATATACAATTATTTATGACTGGTAAATTAATGAGTTTTTTTTAATAAATTATTCTTATTATTTTTTTCAAATTCTAAAAGCTTACTTTTTATATCCGTATGATTTCCTGCATATCCTACTAATTTTCCACCTTTTCCAATTACTCTGTGACATGGAATTATTATAGGAAATTCATTTGCTCTATTGGCCCCACCTATAGCTCTTACACCTTTAGGATTTCCAATTGCTATAGCAATATCGCTGTAACTTCTAGTTTCTCCATAGGGTATATTTATAAGCTCCTGCCAAACTTTATTTCTAAATTCTGTAGTCCTTACTGACAAGGGTAAGTTAAAATCTTCCCTTTCACCATTAAAATATTCCTTTAATTGAGTTATAGCCCTTAAGCACCTCTCTTTATTATGTTCTAAACTTCCCTTATTAAGGTTATGGTATTCTTCCCATCCATCTTGAAAAAGCTCTATCTTCACAACGCCCTTTTCATCCATAACCACATATATAGTTCCTATAATAGAGTCAAAGTAATCATACCACATAAAATTCCCTCACTTTCGTTATAAACAGAATTCCTAGCTTCTTTGAAGCTTTACTAACAGAATTCTTAGTGTCAGTATTTTTGATACTTAGAAATCATTGTCCTTTAGGTAAAATCGTTATCCAGGACTAGTCGTCATCGGAATCGAGTAGGAGGAAAATAATTATTTTATTTTCCGTCCTCTCACACCACCGTGCGTACCGTTCGGTACACGGCGGTTCAATAGAATTACCTATATCTTAAATAACTTTCA
>NZ_JBQHQR010000013.1:0-129873 GCF_052067195.1 Clostridium sulfidigenes
TCCACTGATAATTATTAATTAGGGATAAGACTTGCAAGTCCTTATACCCAGTATTTTATCAGTGGAGTTTCTTTTTTTCAAAGTTCATTTAGCTTTATAACAGGAATGCTATTTTATTCATGTATTTCCTCCTATGATTTTGTATGATAATTTACTTTATTTAATTATATTAGGCATATCCACATTAGTATTATCTATAATTAAATCTACAAAGGAATAAGGGTTATCAATCTTTTCATATAATTTATACGCAGGAATATATCTATCATTATATTTATTTAATAACACTTTTAAGCTATCATTCTTAAATATATCTCTTTCTGAAGCTCGTCTTAATTGCTCATCTGTTTCAACTACAAGCATAATACTATAATCATAATATTTCTTAAATTCATTTTTAAATATAAATATACCCTCAATTATGAGTATCCCCTCACTGCCTAAAGAAACATCTAATTTTTTTGCATATTCATCCTTTAGAGTATCTAAAACGAAATCACTAAAATCTATTTTACCTGTTATTCTAGCTTGTTTTAAAATATCATTTTCAAACTTCATATAATCAAAATTATTATGATATTGTTGTTTCCAGCATGGTAATTCATCAGAATAACGTGTAGCTTTTTTATTACAGAAGTCATCAATTGAAACTACTTCAGTTTTAACTCCTGATGCTAATAGGGAATTTTTAATATTTTGCGATAAAGTGGATTTTCCCGAACATCCTTGTCCATCAATTCCAACTATCAAGCATCTATCTTTTATAATTAACTTCTGAGCAGCTAATTTTTTTGTTATATACTCAATTAATTCATCACATTCCAACTTTATTCCTCCATCTAATGTTACAACGAATATATAAATTCTAATTTTCATTGTCTTACTTTAATAATATGACTGATAAGTTATTACTGCATTTGTTTTCAAAAATATTTAATATAGGTTTTAAATTTAATATATTCTAATTGTAACATTTACTTCAATATAATGTATATATAAGTTAATTTATTCTATAATAAATACTAGCTAAATAAAATGCTATGTTGTTCTCAACATAGCATTTTAATAATTAAGATTATACTATTAATCTTAAATTCATTAATCTTATTATCCTCTAGATTTCCCAGTAATATGTTCTATTTCAATTTCTACTATTTTTGCACTATCTTGTGCTCTTTCAATATATCTTTTACCTTCTTCTATGAAGCTTTGAGAATATTTTTCAATAAATTTAAATAAAATATCTCTCTTTAGAACTCCAGTTAGTTCCTTTGCTTCTCCAAAAGCTATGATGCTTTTGTAATTTGTACTAAACTTTCCTGGTAATACTTCAGTATCTGTAACAACACAAAAGGATACTTTGTAATTTTTTTCAATATTATCAAGCTTATGCCCTTCTTTAGCACAGTGAAAATATATTGAGTTATCTTGGTAAACATAGCTTAATGGTACAGTATAAGGATATCCATTTTCACTAATCGTTGCTAAAACTCCATATTCTCCATTAGTTAAAATTTTTTCTATGTCCTCACCAAGAACTTCTCTATCCTTTTTTCTCATTTCTCTAAACATATACACAACTCCTTTAAATTTTCTTCATAATATTAACAGACTAAAAATACCTACACAAAACTACTAAAATAACTTTCCCCGGAAATAATTAAACCTTAATTATCTCCGACATTTTCAAATTACTTATTATCAATTATCCTCAAAAATCTATCTACATACCTTTGATCAAAATCACATAGTTCATAATTTTCTTTAGATGATGTCTTTTCAACCTTACCATTGTTCATAATAAGCTTATCAAATACTTCAAGTTCTAAATAAGTGTCTTCAAATTCACTATTAGCTTGATAAAAATTTACTTTATTACCATCATTAAAGAATACAGTATAATAAAATTCACCTGCTCCTTTTGGAAAAATGCCAAACTTCTTTCCATTAAATCCAGCTGCAACCTTAGAAATATCTTCATAGGAATAGGTTGTCCCCATTGGATTATAAAAACTATAGTCAGTAATCTTATTTTCTGTTACCACAGTAATGCCAGTAATGCACACATATAGTAGAAGAATATTTATAATAATAGTTACAAATATATTCTTCTTTACAAAATTGCAAAAGTCTACAGTCCATTTTAACTCTATATTCTTTATTTTTTTATACACTCTTGATATTAAAAATGCAATTAATTCTATTTCATAGAAGAAGATAAAATAACTATATGGTGGTTTAAATATAAACATTAAATAATTCTTTGGTACAAATATAGCTTCTTGTAACGTCCCTATACCCACAAAAATTGAAATAGTTAAAACTATTTCAAGAATTGAAATTAAAAATACAGAGGCTGTACCTTTAGTCTTTTTATTAGGTTGCTTTAAATATTTTCTCCAAGTTAAAGTTAATATTACTGTACTAAATATTGCCATGATGCTATTAAGCCCTATAGAATCATAATTTTTATTAGTAATATTAAGCCAAAGCCACAATAATGGCCCACTAAGCATTAAAGTACCAAACAGCTGAGCTGTTAATGAAATTTCACCATTTTTAAACTCTTTTATTTTCATCTATGGTCTCCTTTATGTGAATAATTTTAAATATATTAAACACCTTACATCTACTTGAATGTCAATGATTTTTAGTAAAAATACAAAATTTATCTATGTACTGTCACCTAATTTAACCATGAAAATCCTCTAAAGCCCCATGGGGCCAACAACTATTTAAATAGTTAACATTTTAAAATTTTATCTATATAACTTTTAAAAATTTAACATAGGAAACTATGTAGATAGTTTCCTATGCATATATTCGATATAACTTTATCTTATCCTTCAATAAAATATAAGTCCAAAACTTACTTACAATCTTTTTAACTCTTAATTAAACTAATCTAACGAATCCTTTTTTATATTTAATAATCAGAAAACTTCTTTGTCTAATCTCAATTATAATGTAATTAAATTATACAACTAGCTTCACAATGCCCCAAATAATACTGTCTAATCCTTTTCTTGCCAAGTCTAACGGGATATCTAAAAAATTAAACATTAGTAATGCAAATATAATTAATTGACCATATCTTTCATACTTCATAAACTTAAAGTATTTCTCCTCTGGTAATAAGGCTCCAATAATTTTGGCACCATCTAGTGGTGGGAATGGTATCAAATTAAACACGCCTAATCCTATATTGATTATATAAGTATAGTTAAGAAGCTTGAATATGAACAAAATCACATCTCCACCATAGCCTCCTGTGATTTTTAGAATTATTTCCATAACAAAAGCACATATAAGAGCTATTAAAAAGTTCATCATAGGACCTGCTAATCCTACCAGTGCCATGCCCTTTCTTTTATCCTTATAATAATATGGGTTTACTTGTACAGGTTTTGCCCATCCGAATCGAAAGAATAAAAGGCATAGTGTTCCTACTGGATCCAAGTGTGCTAATGGATTTAGTGAAAGACGTCCCGTTACCTTTGGTGTTGGATCTCCTAGCTTATAAGACACATACCCATGGGCAAATTCATGAAGAGATACTGCAATAAGAATAGCCGGTATAAGATAAATTAGTTCTTTTATATTCATAATTACTTTGCTCCTTTTGAATTCCTATTTTACTACATATTGCTTCTTTATATAGTATATTATTATTTATTTGTTACATTTTCAATAAGTAATTTATTATGTTCACATATTGGTATTATTTTATCATTATTGTCTTTTTCTATTTTTTACTATATAATATATAATATGGTTATAGAATTATAAAATAATAAAGGAGATTTTTATGGATATAATAACAATTTTAGTTCTTATTATTAGCGGAATACTAATTTTAGTTTTAAAACTTGATTCAAATTATATACTTACCTTACCTGGTTTCTACTATATATATATAAGTGTATGCGCTTTTTTAAATAAACCTAATTGGAATCTAAAACGCTCTATAAAGTATACTGAAAGAAAATATGTAATAGATAATAGAAAAAAATACCTTAGGTTAGAAGGATTATTTCATTTGATAACAGGTTCACTATTAGTTTTTTATCCCTATTCATCAAAATATTTTACTGAAGGGACTTACTTTATATTTGTAGTAGTTATTTTATCATTATTACTATTAATTTATTACATTTATTTACGTATAATTTTAAAAAGAAAAAATTCTTAGTTGCATGGCCTTGCTATCCTATACTATAATAGGTAATGAAATTAGGTTTTTCTTAGATTTGGTAACTTAAAAGATTGATTATTTTATCTAAATCTAATAAAACTAAATATAAACAGAAAGATTAAAGGGTGTTTGATTATGGAATTTCAAAAGTGTATAGAAACAAGAAGAAGTATTCGTAACTTTAACTCAAAAAAAGTAAGTAATGATATTATAGAGGAGATAGTAAACGCTGCTGCTTATGCTCCGTCTTGGAAAAATTCTCAAGTAACTCGTTACTATGCAATTAAAGATGCTAAAGTAAAGGAAGCAATAATAGAAGCAATGCCTGACTTTAATAAACCTTCATGTAAAAGCGCTCCTGTTATTATAGTATCTAGTGTAGTTAAATTTAGATCTGGTTATACTCGTGATGGTGGCTTTGACTCTGCTAAGGGTGATGGTTGGCAAATGTATGATTGCGGATTATCTAACATGATTTTCTTATTAAAAGCTAAAGAACTAGGTCTAGGTACAGTTATTCTAGGTATCTTTGATGAAGCAAAGGTAACTGAAATTGTTGGAATCCCTGATACAGAGGAAATTGTTTCAGTTATTCCTATTGGGTATTTTGATGAAGAAGTAGCAATGCCAAAACGTAAGTTTGCAGATACTATTTTAAAAGTAATAGAGTAATTATAAGAAGGCTAACTCAAAATTCTGAGTTAGCCTTTTATTAAAATTATAAAATAGTTAGTTTTAACTTGGATCAGGTATTCTACATAATCTTATTGGTCTGCTAGAACCATTATCTCCACAACATACTTCCGTTACTCTTATTCTTACATCTTCTGTAACTCCCCTAATTTCTATTTCATAGGTATCTGGAATGTTACGGAAAATAACTTCCTTACATGAGCATGGTCCTACTGTTATACAAATAGTGCAAACCCTACTTCTATCATTACATATATTTTTTCTACGTATTTCTAATTCTACTGGGGTCCTAGAATTATTTCTTATATTAATAAATAAATTAGCTATTCTACATTCTCTTCTTACTCTACCAGTAGTTAAAGCAAACTTTCTTTTACAATTCATACAAGCTATTATACAGTCTAGTTTACATTGGATTTCTCTATTTCTAGCTTCTAATCTACATATGGTCTCCTTAACATTTCTTTCTATAGCTCTAACTTCTCTTTTTATCTCTGCTAATCCATAACGTGGATTTGTAATAATATTATAAACATCTTCAATGTCTGGTTCTTTATGATGCCCCCTATCCAAAACATTCATTTCACAGTCAACACTTTCTCCTTTAATATTGGATTCCTTTGGTTCCTCCACTGGTAAATCACCTTGACTATCAGTCATTATATCAGAAGAATTTGTTATATCCTTTACTTCAATGTTTTCTATGCTATCATTTTCTATTATATATTCCATACCATCACTTTCTCCTCTCATATATGTGAAGTATGATAGTGCTGATTTAATAACTAGAGGAAGAGTTTTATCATAATGACCTACATTTATATATAAACTATCTCCCTCAATCTTAAATTCACTAGCTACTTCTATATTTATTTCACTATAACTTTGATAAGCACTAGATTTTAGAACTGATAACTTACATTCTTTTATATTAACTTCTGCATTTTTATCTCTATCTAATTTAATGCTGTCTATGCCTTCAAAAGTCATATTAATAATTTCTGGATTTGTTCCTTGCTGAAGTATAAATTTATAATCTAGCTCCCCATTATTAAAGTCAAAACATAAATCTATACCGTGATAAATTCCTTTATACCTTATTTGTGAATAAGTAGGTACATCTATAACTTCTTCATCAGGTACATCAAAATCAAAATAATTTTTCTTTTCATCACCTTCACCTTCTCCAATTATTTCAACATCAGGTAATGAATTCTTAAGTAATATCTTAAAAAAATTAATAGTTTCGGTATTCTTAGTTTCCTTTAATTGTTCTTCATCGTAATTAAGTGTTGTTACACTATTAGTATCTTTGAGCCCCATAATTATCTCATTTTTAAGAAACATTATAATATATCCATCATTAGTAACTGTATATTTTACATCTTTGTGATTCTGTCCATTATTAAATTCAAAGGGATAAATATTATTTGAATTTACTTTCTCATCCATATCATTCAACATTCTAAAACTCCTTTTTAATTCATTTAAAAGTTTATCATTATTAATGTATTCCAAACTAAAATTATATGTGAAGCTAAATTCATAATTATAATAAATTTTTATTCAAAAAGAACTATAGGAAGGACACATATCCTTCCTATAGTTCTTTTTCATTATTTGTGTGTTGTAATTTAAGGTTAACTGTCTACTGTAACATATTAAAGAGTGATAATAACTTAACATGTTGGGGATATCAATAGACAGGAGATAACTTTAATAAATCTACATTTTCCCCGCCTTTTCTACACATGCCTTCATAGCTTCAATGACACTGCTACGTAAACCTCTTTCTTCTAAAACTCTTACTGCTTCTATAGTCGTGCCTCCTGGAGAACATACCATATCCTTTAATTCTCCTGGATGTTTACCTGTTTCCATTACCATCTTAGCACTGCCATAAACTGCTTGAGCTGCAAATTTGTAAGCTTTATCCCTTGGCATACCTTCCATTACCGCTGCATCTGCCATGGCTTCTATAAACATAAATATATAAGCTGGTGAGCTTCCACTTACAGCCATCACGGCATCCATCATTCTTTCCTCTACAACTTCTGCTTTTCCAAAGCCACTTAAAATATTACATATATAATTTAATTCTTCTTCACTGACTAAAGCATTTTTACACACTCCAGTGATTCCTTCTCCTACAAGAGCTGGCGTATTTGGCATAGTTCTAACTATCTTCACAGCTCTTCCAAATTGACCTTGTAATTTTTCAAGACTTTGACCTGGTGCTATAGTTACTATGATAGTTTCATCCTTAATCACAGATGAAATTTCTTTAATTACATTATCATAATATTGAGGCTTTATAGATAAAACTACCACATGACTATTCATTGCTACTTCTTTATTATCAGCAGTAATATTTATGCCTAGCTCCTTATTTGTGTTAGCTAATCCTTCAGCATATGAATCAGAAGCTATAATTTCCTCTGCACTAAGAATCTTAGATGAAATAATTCCTCCGATCATAGCTTTTGCCATATTGCCACAACCAATAAATCCTAACTTCATTGCCATTTTAAAGACCCCTTTATATTTATATTTTTTTATAATATACTCCGCCTCGCATTCACTCGGTGGAGTAACTTCCGCTAACTAAATCAAAGATTCTCTTCTTTTAAAGGACACTCCTTCTCACATACGTTTGAAGGAGTAACTTCCACTAACCAAATCATAGATTTGGAGTGTCAGTTGAATCGCTGTTCTGTTCTGTTTATTATTTCATCCTGAAGTTCTTTGCTTAGATTTCTGAAGTGGTCACTGTAACCTGCAACTCTTACTATTAAATCCTTGTAATCCTCAGGATGTCTTTGCGCTTCTATTAAGGTTTCTCTATCAATTACATTGAATTGAATATGATGTCCATCCATATTGAAGTAAGCTCTTACTAAGTTAGCCATGTGGTCTAGTCCTTCTTCTCCTGCTACTACACTTGGAGTGAATTTTTGGTTTAAAAGAGTTCCTCCAGTTCTTAGATGATCCATCTTAGATGCTGATTTTATAACTGCTGTTGGTCCATTTGTATCTGCTCCCTTTTCAGGTGATATCCCTTCTGATACTGGTTTATGAGCAAGACGACCATTTGGACTAGCTATCATCACCTCTCCAAAGTAAACGTGACAAGTTGTAGGTAGCATATTGATTCTATAACATCCACCTTTAACATTTGGTCTACCAGTTATTATTTTATTATACGCATCAAATACTGATGTCATGATTTCATCAGCATAATCATCGTCATTACCGTATTTTGGAGTTTTATTTCTAACTAAATTTGCAATTATCTCATTGCCTTTAAAGTTATTTTCTATGGCTTCTATCAATTTTCCCATGGTAAATTTCTTTTTATCATAGACATTATATTTTATAGCAGCTAGAGAATCAGTAATAGTTCCTATACCAACCCCTTGTATATAGTTAGTATTGTAACGAGCTCCCCCTGCATTGTAGTCTTTTCCTTTTCTTATGCAATCATTAGTTATAATTGAAAGAAAAGGTGCAGGCATATAATCTGCATATATTTTTTCAATGATATTACTTCCTTCTATCTTTATATCTGCAAAATACTCTATTTGTTTTTTATAAGCACTAAATAACTCTTCATAATTTTTAAAGTCCTTAGCATATCCTAATTCTAATCCTAGTTGCTTACCACTTACTTTATCATATCCATTAAATAATGTTAATTCTAATATCTTCGGTAGGTTAAAGTATCCTGTTAAAATATAAGCTTCATTTCCAAATGCTCCAGTTTCAACACATCCACTAGTACCACCTCTTCTTGCATCCTCTATGGATTTACCTGCATTAAGAAGTTCTTGTACAATGGCCTCTGTATTATAAAAGGCAGGTTGACCCCATCCCTCTCTAGATATTTCACAAGCCCTTTTTAGGAATCTCTTAGGGGTTTTCTTACTGATTTGTACATTGGAGCTTGGCTGAAGTAGCTGCATTTCATCCATGCAATCTAGGATTAAATAACTTATTTCATTTACTCCATCTTGCCCTTCAGGTGTAATTCCACCAGTGTTAATGTTAGCAAAGTCAGTGTAGGTACCACTTTCCTTTAATGTTACTCCTACTTTTGGAGGTGATGGTTGATTATTAAACTTAATCCATAGACATTCCAAAAGTTCCTTAGCCTTATCTTCATCTAAAATACCTTCCTCTGCATCTCTTTCATAGAAAGGATTTAAGTGTTGGTCAAGTCTCCCTGGACTATATGCATCCCAAGGGTTTAATTCTGTAGTTACTCCTAAATGAACAAACCAATACATCTGTATTGCTTGCCAGTAAGTCCTTGGAGCATGGGCTGGTACTACTTCACAGTTCTCTGCAATTTGAAGCAGCTCCTTTTTTCTTCTAGCATCTGTTTCTTTGCTAGCTAGATCTCTAGCATATTTAGCATATCTGTCTCCTAGAATCATAATAGCATCACAGCTAATACTCATAGCATTTAGTTGCTCTCTTTTAGAAAATGCTTCTTTGTCATTTAAAAAATCCAATTTACATATAGCTTCCTTAATTTCATTTTTATAATCTAAAAATCCTTTTTTGTATATATTTTCAGAGCCTACTGTATGACCTGGACCTCTTTGCTCCATGAACTCAGTAAAAATTCCACTTTCATAACATGACTTCCACTTATCACTCATGGCATTTATAATTTTATTTCTAATAGATCTTTTTTCCCAGTAAGGAATAATTTCTTCCTCCTGAGTTATTAAATCCTCTTCATTTACTTTAAAGCAAATTAATTCTCTATCATTCATTATGTGCATATCTTCAAGGGTATGACAACATAGTTCTGGAAATGTTGGAGCTGCCTGTGGTCCATCTCCTTTTTCTCCAACTATAAGTTCCCCATCATTAATGCATAAAGTTTTGTTCTCCATAAAATACTTAAATGCTAAAGCTCTCATTTCTGGAATCGATACAGAACCTTCATACTTCTTATAGGCCTCAGTCATTAGCTTAGCTCTCTCCATGTATATATGAGGAACAGTGTTTACACTTTGAGTCCTTAATTTTTTTATTCTTTCATTCATGCCTCTTTCCATGAATTAACCTCCTATTTTTATATTTATAAATCCAGCCTTTTCAAATTTCCCCTTTACAGTCTCCATTCTTTCCTTACTAGGTGCTTCAAAGTTAACTCCTTCATAGACCTTTTGAAGTCTTTCATATTTGCTCTTCCCTGTATTATGATAAGGAAGTAAATTTATCTTATGTACATTTATATTTTTCTTTAAAAATTTTATTAATTCTTCTATAGATTCATCATCTGCATTAACCCCTTCTACCAAGGGTATCCTTATATTGATATTTGCTCCAGCTTCACTTAACTTTTTTAAGTTTTCAAGAATAAGATTATTAGACTTTCCTATATATTTTATATGCTTTTCATTATCCATAAGTTTTATATCATATAAAAAAGTATCTACATACTTAAGTATTCTATTATAATTTTCATAGGGAGCTTGACCACAAGTATCAATGGCAATGTTATATCCCTTTTTCTTCAACTTTTTTAATAATTCTTCTATATAGTCCATGTTTTGAGTCATAACCTCTCCGCCAGATAATGTAATCCCTCCACTTGATTCCTCATAAAACATTCTATCTTTTTCTGCTTCCTTAACAAGCTGTGCTACTGTATATTCTTTCCCCACAATTTCACGAGCATTATTTACACAATAGTCAATACATTCCTTACAAAGATCACACTTGATTTTATCTGTAACAACGCATTTTTCTTCTTTTGAAATTGCCCTTTGAGGACAACTATCTATACATGCCATACACCCTGTACATTTTTCTTCATTGTACATAAGTTCTTCACTATAATTTTGACTTTCTGGATTATGACACCATAGACAAGATAGTGGACATCCCTTGAAAAAAATGGTGGTACGAATTCCATTCCCATCATGGATAGAATACTTTTGAATATTAATAATCTTTGGCAAGTTCAACATATCACCTCAACTCACATTGATAAATAAAATTTATACTCTTAAAAATAAATTCATATACGTGAATTTATTTAATTATATTTTCACTTTAATTATAAAATTTATTATATCCAATGTCAAATAATATATTTTCATAAATATGTTGTAAATCTATAAAACTTCATACATTTTTTTATTCTTACTATATCTTTAATTTGATAGACTAACTTTAATCAATTACTGCGGCAACCATTGTAGCACATAATTCTTCACATGACTGTGTAAAAGTTTGCATTTGCATAGAATTCTATATATAATGATATTTATACCTTATTATTTGTTTGAATACTAATTATTATATACATATAGTGATTTTGGAGGAATTTTAATGTCAAAGGAAAAAAAGATTGAAAAAGCAAATGCAAAAGCAAGAAAAAGATTAGAAAATGCCATGAATAATATTTATGTAAAGTTCACTTTATTTAAGGAAGTTCATGAAACTGCATATAAATTAAATCCTGAATATAAGTACTTCTGGGATAAACATCCTGCCGAAACTAAGCAAGATATACTAAAAAATCAAAAACCGATGGAAATGAATCTAAGCAAAGGTAGAATTCCTGAAATGCAGTTCGGCTTTGGAACCTTAGGCTTTGGCTATGGAGTAAAGAGATTATTCTCTAGTGAAAGGTTATCTTCAGAAGAAAAAATAGAAATTTCTGTTACTTGTGAAAAGTTTACTAAAACTGTAAGAGCAGTAAATGAAACTCTTTGGAGAAAACCACCAAAAACTTTATAATTAGTTATATAAAAAGTGTGCAAAATCCTATGATTGTGCACACTTTTGTTATATTTAATTTATTTTTATTATCTTAATTTATATACCCTTTTATTACTCTCAATATCTTCCATAATAAGATTTTTATTCATCATAAATTCTATTAAAGTTCTTGTAAATTCTTTTTTGTCAGTGACTACAGCTTTTTTTCTGCTATAGAATTGGGAAGCTGTAACGCCTAAAACTTCTTGCTCTATTTCCGATTTTGTAATGAACTTTTGTGTTTTTAACTTCTTAATTACTTTTTGGGCACCCTTGCTATATAAGATTTGTAAAAGATCCTTCTGTTGTGCACCTGTTTTTTTTAGTCCCCATGCATATATAATAGCAGTAGCTACTGCAAATAATAAAATACCTATAATCGTCTGCATTCCATTTGGCATTATTTATTCTCCTTCCCTAGGTAAAGAATAAACTTATTCTCGTGAAGAATTTGAAAAAATTTTACTAAACGGTTTAGTAAAGGTTCCGCTTCTTTACCAAAGTATTTCTTTACCTCTTCCGAAATTCCAAAAATTGTATTTATTCCATCAATATAATTCCATATAAAAGTTCCATAGGCATCTAGCTCTATATGACTAACTTTAGGTTTGTGGAAGAATTTTTGAGCAATTCTATTATGAATTCCTTTATTAGGTATATCTACTACTACTAGTTTTTTTTCATTTACAGACCAAGTATACTCTTCATTTTTCTTTGGAATGTAATCTAAATAATTTTCCTTCTGTGCACTTTTTTCTTTATTTAACATGACTATTCACTTCCTATTAAATAATATCCGGCCTAGGTTTTCCCTAGGTCGGATAACTTATTTTTTATTTTAATAGACTATTGCAAGAAATAATTTCTATTTTCTAATCTTCTTTTTAGATGCACTGAATTTGAATATTGTGAATATTAAGAACAAGAAGAAGATTAAACCACCAATATTACCTAAACTTATAGTTTCTGAAATATTAATTACATCACCAAGAGTAGATGCTCCAATTGGGATAATTGCAAATACTGCAAGTAAAATACCTACTAATCCTTCACCAGCAATTAAACCTGAGGTATATAAAATACCATTCTCAACCACTTGACCTCTTTCTTCTTCTGAAACATTTTTCTTCTTATCAAAGTATAATCTTACTAATCCACCAGCCATAATTGGTGTACTTAAGTGAATTGGTAAATAAAGTCCTACAGCAAATGGTAATACTGGAATTCCTAGTATCTCAATTACAATTGCAATACCTGCACCTGCAAATACTAGTGCCCAAGGAAGATTTCCTTCCATTACACCTTCTACTACCATCTTCATTAATGTTGCCTGTGGCGCTGGTAATTCTGTAGAACCATAACCCCATGCCTTATTTAATAGGTATAACACTCCACCTATAGCTATGGCAGATACTAGCACTCCAATTAACTCGCCGATTTGTTGTTTTTTAGGTGTTGCACCAATGATATAACCAGTTTTTAAATCCTGTGATGTATCACCAGCAATAGCTGCTATAATACATATAATTGAACCAATTGCGATTGCAGCAGTCATACCCTCTTGTCCAATAGTTCCTGTAGCTTTTAAAATAATTGTTGCAAACAATAATGTTCCAATTGCCATTCCTGATACTGGGTTATTACTACTTCCTACTAATCCTACCATTCTAGAAGATACTGTAGCAAAGAAGAATCCAAATACTACAATTATAATTGCACCAACTAGATTTACAGGAATTACAGGTACTAGCCACATTAATATAATAATTATTAAACAAGCTGCTAAAATACCTTTCATAGGTAAGTCTTGTTCTGTTCTAAGGTCACTAATAGTGTTACTTCTACCATAGCTCTTCATCGCTTGCCTAAATGTTTTCACAATTAATGGTAGTGACTTCACTAAGCTTAAAATACCACCCATTGCAACAGCACCTGCACCGATGTAACGGATATATTTGCTCCAAATCGTAAATGAATCCATAGCACTTATAGGATCTGCACCTGGATATATAACTGCATCTCCACCAAATAAACTAATTAATGGCATTAATACAAACCATGCAACTATTCCACCAGATAACATGTATGCAGATATCTTAGGTCCACATATATAACCTACTCCTGCTAGTGCTGGAAGTACGTCTATACCTACTCCAGATCCCTTATAGCCTGTAAGTTCATAATGTACTTCACTTGGAAATAACTTTAATCCATCAGCAATAAATTTGTATAATGCAGCTATTCCAAGACCTGCAAATACTGTAGAAGATTTTGCTCCTCCCTGTTCACCAGCAAGTAGAACTTCTGCACAAGCAGTTCCTTCTGGATACGGGAGCACTCCATGTTCTTCAACAATAAGAGCTTTACGAAGTGGTACCATAAATAAAACACCGAGAATACCACCACAAAGTGCGATAATTCCAATTTCCAGCAAAGATGGTGCTTCTGCTCCCCATTCTGATGCCCACATAAATAATGCTGGTAATGTGAAAATAGCTCCAGCTGCAAGTGATTCACCAGCAGAACCAATTGTCTGAACTATGTTGTTTTCAAGAATGGAGTCTTTTCTTAGAATAACACGTATAACTCCCATTGAGATAACCGCTGCTGGAATTGAAGCTGATACTGTCATACCAACTCTAAGACCTAAGTAAGCATTGGCTCCACCAAAAAGTACTGCCAGTAAAATTCCTAAAATAATAGATGTTAATGTAAATTCGGGTACGACTTTTTCAGCAGAAATGAACGGTTTAAAACTGTCTTCTTTTTTCATCAAATTCCCTCCCTATATATTCATCTTATTACATATTGTAGCATCCCTTGTTTTGTTTTACAATATGCTATATTACATTATATTATTTTTTATGAAACTTATAACTAATATACTATTTATAGTTAATATTTTTTATAAATTATTATTTATGTTAAATATTTAACTATAACAACTTTTATTTCTTGTATTGCTAAATCAAAAGAAATAACTATCATATATATATATAAATACCCCCTAGGATAGACTATAATTAGCCTATCCTAGGAGGTATATTTTAAAATTCTATAAAGTTTTACTATTTCAAATTAAAAGTTAACTTGTATTAATAGCATTATTGCACTAAATGCTGCTATATATCCCATTAGCGGCATGATAAATTTTAACCACTTGTCATAAGTTACATCAACCATCTCTAATGTTGCAAGGATCAATCCCGTTGGAGTAATAAAGGAAATTAATCCTAATCCGTATACATAGGCTGAAATTATAACATCTCTTGAAAGTCCAACTGAATCTGCAAGAGGAGCCATAATTGGAATGGATAGAACAGCCAATCCTGATGAAGAAGGAATAAAGAATCCAAGCACTATAAATATTAAAAGCATTAGCACTATAAATATATTTCCATTCATACCTGCTATAGCGTTAGAGAAGAAGTTAAGTATAGTATCAGAAATCATACCATTTTCTAATACAAGGTTAATACTTCTAGCAACCCCTATAACTAATGCAACACTCATTAAATCAGCAGCTCCAGTTACGAATTGGTTTACAAACTCTTTCTCCCCTAATTTTGATAGGAATCCAATAATTATACCAGTTACTAAGAATAGAGCTGTCATTTCTGCGAACCACCAATCCAAAGAAGAAACTCCATAAATCATAACTACAAAGGTTAAAAGGAATATTAACAATATAATTTTGAATCTTAAAGTTAATTCTGGTGCTTCTCCTTGACTAGCAAATTTAGCTTCAATTTTTTCTTTGTCTGCAAATGTTAATGATTTACTTGGATCTGCTTTAACTTTCTTAGCATATCTTAAGATATATATTATAGTTATTAAAGTACCAAGAACAAAAGCAATAATTCTGAAGTTAAGTCCATTTGTAAAGCTTATTCCAGCAGCATTAGAACCTATAACTACTGAGAATGGGTTTACTGTTGAGAACATACTTCCTATAGAAGAACCCATGTATATTGCTGCAATACATACCATAACATCATAGTTTGCAGCTAAGAATACGGGAACCATTATTGGATACAGAGCTATTGTTTCCTCTGCCAGTCCAAAAGTAGTACCTCCAAGAGAAATCAAGAAAGTAATAAATACTATCAATATGTATTCTTTTCCTTTAGTTAATCTTGAAAGACTTGCAATCCCTGCATTAAATGCACCAATGTTATTTAATACTCCAATAACTCCACCTATAATAAATACAAATAAAATTATATCTATAGTATCATATACTCCGTTAATAGGTGATAGAATTATATCAATTATACCTTGTGGACTTTGTTCAACTTTTTCATAAGTACCTGGTATAGCTACTGGTTTATTAATACTACCATCTTCAAATTTAGAAATGTCACCAGTAACCTTAAGTTCATCTAAAGTTTCTTGAGTACCAGGCATTTCTTTTATATCTCCATTGGGAGCAGTAATCTCAAACACAGTGCTATCTGCATTATAAGATAACTTTGAATATGAACCAGCTGGTATCACATAAGTTAGCGCTGCTGCTAAAAGCAGTACTATAATTAATACTGTAAAAGCAGTTGGAAATGATAATTTCCTTTTATTCTTTGCCATGTAAATCCCTCCAATAATTTAGTATTAGTGCTTGCCACATATAGTAGCTTAAATTATTTATATCTACTTTAAGCACATAGTTAATATTTTATTCATAAGCCAATAAAGATTTTCTATTAGTAACATGCTCTTAAATATACACACTTTTATGAAATAATGAGAATTTTTCATGTATTTTTGTATAATTATCCTATGAATTAAGAATTTTTATGCTTTAATTTAAGATTCTAGTCCTCACCACTCTTTAAACGTTTTCAGACCTATGAAAAATTTTTTAGCCATTTCACGGCATAAATTCTTTAATTTCAGCATTTCCATCTTTGCATCTTCTTTATTTATTTCATAATAATTTTATATTGTATATTATACTTATAACTTTCTTTACACATATAAATAATAACTTGTCCTATGTACTTTAAGATTTTAGATATAAATCCAACAAATTTTGACTTTGAGAGTCAATATTTATCGATATTATATAATTATATTACTATAAAATCACAAAAAAATAAAGTTTTGTATTCGCTCTTTTTCCCCTTTTTACCCCTTATTTCTTATTAATTCTCCGTATTACACCTGCATATTCACATTCCTATTCATTTTATGTTCATTTGTATAAGTTTTGAATTTATATTATAAAAGTATTATTTTTTATATTCCAATTATTTTTTAAAAACAAATTGACATTAACTCCTAATGATAATATACTAAAAGTACAATACTACATTACTCATGTAATGTAGTTCCTGAAACAAAGGAGGTTTACCCTTGAAAATAGATGTAAATAGCCTAGTTCCTATATATGTTCAAATTGCAAATGCTATTGAAGATGATATTCTTAGTGGAACTTTAGAAGAAAGTGGTACTTGCTACTCTCAATTAGTAATTGCCAAAGAGCTTACAGTTAACCCTGCTACTGCAGCTAAGGGAATTAATTTATTAGTAGGAAGAGGTATTCTTGAAAAACAAAGAGGATTAGCTATGATTATAACTCCCAATGCAAAGAAAAAAATTATGAATAGAAGGAAAAATGAAACCTTCGAAAAACTGGTAAAAGATCTAGTCAATACAGCAAAAAAATTAGACTTATCTCAAGATTATGTACTTGAAACTATAAAAAAACACTATAAGGAGGATAAATAATATGACTTCTTGCATTATAGCTAGAAATCTTTTTAAAAGATATAAATCTAAAGTGGCTATAGATAATCTATCTGTAGAAATTAATGAAAATCAACTCATAGGTTTAATCGGTAGTAATGGCTCAGGTAAAACTACTTTTATGAAACTATGCGCAGGTCTAATTGAGAAAACTGAAGGAGAATTAATGGTTTTAGGCGAAGACCCCATGGATAATTTATCCGTATTAGAGGAAATTGTATATAGCTATCATAATATGTCCTATGAATCTAACTTATGTCTAGGTAGAATTGTTGAGTATTATAATATGATGTACCCTAACTTCGACCTTAAGTTTGCAGAAAACCTTTTAAAACATTTTAATCTTAAAATGAAAATTAAGTATAAAAATTTATCTCAAGGTATGAGAAGTTTATTTAACTTTATATGTGGTATTTCCTGTCGTGCCAAGGTTACCATGTTTGATGAACCAATTTTAGGCATGGATATTAAAACTCGTAAATCTGTTTATGATATCATACTACGAGATTATATAGAACATCCACGAACTATAATTATTTCTAGTCACATTTTATCGGAGTTGGAAAATATTCTTTCAGAACTAGTAATAATTAATAATGGGTCTTTAGTTTTATATGAAGCTATGGATACTATAAAGGAGTCTGCCTATAGAGTAGATGGAAATCCTGCTAATTTAGTAAATTTCATTAAAGATAAAAAAGTACTATATAAAGATTTTAGTAACATAACCTCCTTTGCAATAATAGAAGGCTTAATTACAGAATCTTTAGAGATAGAGATATCAACTAACAATTTGAATATTTCAAGAATTAGTCCAGAAGAGCTATATATTTATCTGACTGAAAATAATTATAATGGAGGCATGGAGGAGTTATGGATAAAAGACAATTAAAAAATATTAATAATCTATATAAAATACGCTCAAAAGAGCATAAAAAGGCACTTTGGATAATTTATATACTACTTGCATCCTTTTTTGCAATTGATTTAATTGCAACTCTTATGGATATTTTCACTTATTCTAAAGATGTAACTACCTACAGTCTACAGACCTATACCACTAATGGTCTTTTCCTAGCAATTAGTATAAGCATCGGAACTTTATTGTGGTATAACTCCTTCAATAATCAACATCAAGCTTTTCCCCAGGATAATAAAACAAGATTTATGTCTTATGCTCTGTTTAACTACATTACTCTATTAAAAGTGTCAGTAACTTCTTTACTTTTATACCTAATTCAATATAACATTTGGGCATTAATTGGAAGTTTAAATTCTAATATATCTTTTGCTTATCCTATAAATTTACCTTTCTTAATCTCTGGTTTTATAGTTAATTTACTCTATGGCTCCATGTTAATTGCCCTGACTTTGTTAATCAATGTTTTGAGTAAAAAATTTCATATGTATTTCTATATTACTTTCATAATGTTTGTAGTGGCTGCATTCTTTAACAATGGAGCTCTGTTCATTACTATTGGAAATCTTTTTAGCTTTTGGACTAAAGAACCTTCCCTTGGCATATTTGTTGTAAAGTGTACTATAACCCTAGGAATTTTACTTATTTTGTCTGTAGTTATAAATAGTACTATAGTATATTATAAAGCTGAGACTAAAAATACAACTAAATCTAGATTTATTTTATGTGGAATTGCCCTTTTCTGTTTTATAATTGTGATATCTTTAAGTGTATTTACCCATAATTATCCATACAATAGCAATAGTGAAATGGGATCTGATTCCATAGACTTTGTTAACGACAACCCCTTTAAAAATTTTGAAGAAAAAGAAATAGAAGTGGCTCTAACTAATCTTAACACTGATATCCCTATTGAAATAGTAACTCAATTTAATGAAGATGAAGAAAATATTTTTACTACTCGCTATAGCGACTCCTCAATAGAAGAAATTTATGAAAATATTATTGTAAAATACCATCTTCCCTGCAATGAAGTGGACTATATAAATCTTAATTATTTCAAAAACCCTATAGTTACAGCAAAACTTGAGGATAACAAACTATATATTAACTATACCTATGACGAAAACCAAAAGGTTATTCTTCTTAGCTCCTATGGTACAATGTCTCAATTTGATTGCTTTAAAGGGAAAACCCTCTTTAAAGGTAATCCAGGTCACATGACTGGTAGCAGTGATGGTAGGATAGAAATAATCTATCCTAAGGGTACAAAATTTAAAAACTAAAAAATTAAAGCCATCTAAAAGGAGTAATTTCTCCTTTCAGATGGCTTTATTATGTTATTTTAAAATCTGTTTTTTTATATAATCTAGAGTTATCTGTTCACCTTCACTTGCTAACTTATTAAGTAAAAGCTCTAATAATTCCCTACTGTCCTCATGAATAATTTGATAATCCTTACCCCTTTCATAATATATTAAAGCCGAATTATCTTTATACTTCTCTTTTTCATAATTCATACAAGCGCAAATTCTGTCAATAAACATTTCAACTACATAATTATTGGGCATTTTCATACCAACTATTCCATCTTGTATTTTCGTACCATAATCAATCCAATATTCTAAGTGATGCTTATTTCTTCCCTTATGATGAAGCCAAGCCTTAGAATATCCTTCCACCTTCTTTTGTATTCCATTAGGACTAACATCTCCTCTGTAATACTTTATTCCTGCTGAAAATTCTACCCAAGAGTACTTAGAAAGATCATGTAATATTCCTTGTTTATATAACCCCACCTTAAAGCAGTATTTCATAACTAATAACTTATGCTTTGTTATAGTCTTAAAGTGATTAATTGCGTTCATTGTATTTTCATCCCCTAAAAATTATGTTTTCTCTAGTCCTATATTAACATAATTTCCTTCTCAAATAAAAACATTGAATAATAAACTAATTTAATTTATAGATTTCTTTTACCTTATCGGGTAGTTCTTTTATTTCAACTTCTTCATAACTCTTTGTTTTTTCACCCTTAACATATACCTTTAAATATCTATCAACCTTTAGTATCTTTGACGTTGTAAATGTAATTAATTTCTCATTTCCATCTTTATCATACCCATTTATTTTATACTCATACGTATTGTATCCTCCACTATTCTCACTTGTTATATCCTTATATTCACTGACAGTTTTAACGTAATACTTTGTTGAACCTAGATTAATTATACCGTTAGAACTTACTAACAATAAAACTCCACCTACTATTATTATACTTACAATAATTCCTATTAATTTTTTCATTTTATATCCTCCTATAGTTTCTTTTAAGTAAATTATATGTTTTTTATAACTAACTTCATATTTACATCTATTACATTAGTCTTTCATTATTGTAAGAATTCCATGAAAAGTTATAACTTCTCTTTTAATTACAGATATAGCTTGTACGTTACATATTTTTTATATCAAACTTTACCTAATAATAAACAAAAATAAGGATAATCCCATCTTAAAGAGATTATCCTAACTTTAAATATACATATGTTCATTTTTTAATACTCCGTTATCCATGGATAAAATTCTATCAGCTACTATAGTTGCAAAAGTCATATCATGAGTAATAATTAAAACTGTCATGCCCTTTTCAATACTTAATTTTTTTATAAGATTCGCTACTTCTTCAGTGATGCTTGGATCTAGGGCAGAGGTTGGTTCATCAAAACATATAAGTTTTGGATTCATTGCAAGTGCCCTTCCTATGGCAACTCGCTGTTTTTGTCCCCCTGAAAGTTGAAATGGATAGCAATTTTCTTTATTTGCAAGTCCTAAAAAACCTAATATTTCTTTGGCTTTATTTTTAGCTTCTTCAATACCAACTCCCAATACTACCCTTGGAGCTTCTGTAATATTTTCCAAAACATTCATATGTGGGAATAAATTAAAATTTTGAAATACTAGCCCCACATCCATCGGTATTTCCAACTTTTCCTTTCTTTGAGCCCCTTCTCCATCTTTGTATAAATACTTGTTGTTTATTATTATAGAACCCTTATCAGGTTTAGTTAATCCACTTATACACCTAAGAAGGGTGGTTTTTCCACCACCAGAAGGTCCTACTATAACAGTAATTTCCCCTTCTTTTATTTCAAGGTTTACACCTTTTAAAACTTTACTATCACCAAAACTTTTTTCTAATCCAATTACTCTAAGCACAATATACCCTCCTCTATTGATAGTAACTATACCTTTTTTCTAACTTTTTAAAGATTTCACCAAATAATGCAATTAAAAGTAAATATATCATTCCTACTATTAAAAGGGGCATAAGAGAAGCTTCTGTATTAGATGCTATTTTACCAACTTTTAGTAGTTCGTCTAATCCAACTACATACACTAATGCAGTATCCTTTACAAGTGTAATAATCTCATTTGCCAGAGCAGGAAGTATTCTCTTAATAGCTTGTGGAAGAATTATTTTAAAAAATATGTATTTTTGAGAAAAGCCAAGAACCTTAGCTCCTTCGTATTGTCCTTCCTCTATAGAAATTATTCCAGCCCTAAATATTTCTGCAAAATATGCTGCATAATTAAGAGTAAATGCTAATATAGCAGCGGGAAATCTGTTAAAGGTTATCCCTATAATAGGTAAACCAAAAAATATAAATACAACTTGTAGGAGTAGAGGGGTTCCTCTCATAATTAAAATGTACCCACTTGTTATTTTGTTCAATATTTTATTTTTAGATAATCGTCCCTGGGCAACTAGTATTCCAAGAGGTATTGAAATTACAAGTGTTAATATAAATACCTCAATGGTTACTTTTAATCCTTGGAATACTTGTGGTAATAGGGTAATTAAATTATTCATATAAATACACTCCTATTTAATTATATCTTTTCCAAACCACTTTTCGGAAACTTTCTTAGCTGTACCATCTTTTTTAATATCCTCAAAGGCTTCATTAAGCTTCTCAAGCAATTCTTCATCACCTTTTCGTATACCAACACCATAAGATTCATCTCCAAAATCATCATTTAATATTTTAAATTCACCTTCACCTTTTTTGTTTATATAATATCTTGCTAAAATCTCGTCAGCTACAACAGCATCTATTCTTTTTGCTTCTAAATCCATTAATGCTTCATTATTTGTTTCAAAGGTATAAACCTTACCATCCTTAAAGGTTTTTAAAAGTTCCTCTTCCTTGTTTATTGCATCTACTGCACTAGACTGATTTTGTGCTCCAACATTCATACCTTTTAAATCAACTTTACTGTTTATTTTTGAATTCGCTAAAGTTATTATAACTTGTCTATTTTCCAGATAGGGATTTGTAAAATTCACCTTTTCTTTTCTTTCTTTGGTTATACTATAACCATTCCATATAAGATCTATTTTTCCTAAGTTAAGTTCTGATTCTTTCATAGACCAATCAATAGGCTGAAATGTTACTTGTTTACCTATTCTTTTTGATACTTCCTTTGCAAGATCAATATCAAAACCTACTATTTCCCCATTATTATCTTTAAATCCCATAGGAACAAAAGTATCATCAAAACCAATTATAAGTGTTTCCTTATCCATTGCATCCTGTGACTTATTGTTACATCCTGCTATTGATAATGCCATTACTGCAATAATTCCATAGATTATTACACTTCTTAATATTTTACTCATTTGCTTATCCCCCCACTTAATTATAATCTACTACTTTATTACTTTACCATGGTAGAGTAATAAAGTAAATACATTTCTTTTTTTATTAATATTTAATCCATATAAAAAAGCCATAAAACTAATTATGACTTTTTAACACATATAATTTTAAAACAACTTGGCAGTATCCTTAGCTACTTTTATTCCTTGTTCAACTTTCCCTTCAACATCTGCTCCAACAACATCTAAACTTTCTACAGCAATAGTCTTAATATCTTGAATTCCAAAGAATCCTAGGATTGTTCTTAAATATCTATCCCCCATTTCATATGGTGCATCCCCATATTCTCCTCCTCTAGATACAATGTGTACAGCTTTTTTATCCTTTAAAAGTCCAACTGGCCCTTCTGCTGTGTATTTAAATGTTATTCCTGTAACACTTACATAATCTATATAAGCTTTTAAAATTGCAGGAATACTTAAATTCCACATTGGTGCTGCAATTACATATTTATCTGCTTCTGCAAATTGATATGCATATTTTAGAATTGGGTGCTTCCTACTTTCTTCATTTTTAGCTCCAAATATTTCTCCTAAATCCTCTGGTTTTAGAAAATCTATATTTTCTTTATACAGATCTAAAGTAATTATTTCATCATTAGGATTACTACTTTTATACTCCTCTATAAAACTATCCGATACCTTAAAAGTTCTTGATTCTCCATCCTTCTTAATATTTGCTTTAATGTATAATACTTTACTCATATCTTTCTCTCCTTTTTTATCTTGTATATATCATCACACAAGACATAATTTTATTTTTGTTCTTAAATTTTATATTGTAGTTATCATATATATAGTGCTTCTGTTTTATTCATTTCTATTACAATTAAATGTGAGTTTTCATTAGCTTTAATTTTAATGTTTTCTTCAACTATTTCTAAGGCATCTTGTTCATTTAAATGCACATTATTAATTTCTGAGTTACCTTCAATTTGTACTAAGTATGCCTGTCTTCCTTTATTTACATTAAAGTATATCTCTTTATCCCTTTCTAAATAAGTTGTATACACATTTATATCTTGATGAACATTTATAGGTACATCCTTTAAAGTGCCAGATACCATGTAGAGCCAATTGTTGGTTCTATCTCTCCAATTAAATCTATAATCTCCGTAATTAGGTTTATATCCTTTCTTATCAGGCATAATCCATATTTGAAGAATCCTTAAATCCTCATTGCTATGATTAAATTCACTGTGGTATACTCCTGTGCCAGCACTCATATATTGCATTTGACCTCTCTCTAAGCTTCCAATATTGCCCATACTGTCTCCATGAGTTAATTCTCCTCTTACAATGTAAGTTATAATCTCCATGTCATTATGAGGATGAGTGTCAAATCCTGAATTAGCCTTCATAACCTCATCATTTAGTACCCTAAGCACACCAAAATTAATATTTGTTGGTTTAAAATACTCTGCAAAAGAAAAATGAAAATTTCCTTTTAACCATCCGTAGTTACTTTTCCCCATGTTATTACTATCTATTCTCTTTAACATAACAACCTCCATTTTATCACTAATTAGTGATATGTTTTTATAAAAACTCTTTACAAGTTTTTAAATTTCTTTAATATACTTTTTAACATAATTTTTTCTTCATCCGTTAAAACACTAAAAATTCTACTAATATTTTTAATATGCTTTGGAAAAATGTCTTCAATAATTTTTCTTCCCCTATCTGTTATAGAGATTATAGCAACTCTTTTATCTTCTGGATCTATAATCTTTTTTACTAATCCTTCCTTCTCTAAATTTTTTATAACCACAGTTATATTACCAGAAGTAGTTAATATTTTTTCTATTAACTCATATATTTTTAAGTCTCCCTTATTGTATAAGGCCTCTAAAACTCCAAACTGAGCAACTGTAAGTCCAGTTTCTTTTATAGTTTGAAACTCCCTTTTATGAATTTCATGCTCTGCTCTAGTAAATATGACTAAAGTTGATAGATCTAAGTTATTTTCTTTAATTAATTTCTTTATATCTTTCATAATCTAAATTTATCACTAATTAGTGATAATGTCAATAAACAAAAATAAGATTTAAAAATTTATATTTTAAGGATAATAACCTTATCAATTATAGTAATATATATTAACTCGTCATCAATCTTCTTCTAGTTTCTTCATCAACCTTCTCTAAAGCATACCTAAAAGCTACTCGTGGCATAATATTTTTATTCTTTAATAAATACTCATATACCTTATCCTGTTCAACCTGTGACAGCACTTTTAACATCCAGCCATACCCTTTTAATACGAGATGATGTTCATCTTTCATAAGCATATCTGAAATTAGGTAAGGATTGATTCCATGATACTTATCTTTTTTAATAGGATAAATTAAGATAACAGCAGCTGCACGTCTCACAAAAAAGTTTGGATGATTTGTCCAAATTATCACATATTTAAATAGCTCATTATTTTGACTTAATAATTCTCCAAAGGCATGGGTGCAAAAATCATCACAATCTCCCCAGCCTGTAACATACTTCTTTAACCAACTTTCAAATACAAAAAATGTATCAGTATTATACTGATTCCTAACTCTATAAGCCCAATCATATGCAATAACCCCTAATTCCCATTTATGTTCATCAAGTAACTGTTCACATATATTAAAAATATTATCAATACTTTTATCTTCTATAGTTTTATATAGCTTTGATGAAAACGCCCTAACTTTACTGGTAGTTAGACCATTTTCTTTTGATAACCCTTTAAAATAATGCTTTGCTATTAAGATAATATCATTCACTCGTATCACTACTTTCATATAAAATAAATTCTCTCTTCCCAAACTCATTCCTTTATTTTATTGTATAGGATATTAATACCATAATCAAATATAAATACATTAACATAAAAAACTAGTAGCTTCAGCACAAATGAAGCTACTAGTTTTTTTAACTTAGTGGAAGTTTTTATCCATAATACCATTAATGGACTATGGATAATCTGTTTATCTATAAGAAGTTTTTAAAGCTTCTTTTAGTATCCTAGGATTCTTTTTATATGGAGTTACAGGACAGATTTTCTTATTCTTCACTTTGAATAAAGTATATACTGCAATTCTTGCTGCACGTACTGAATATTCTTCAGTAAATACCATGTCCTCCGGTATTTCAACGAATTGACTAATCATAGCAAAGTTAGTTGATCCTTCTGGTACAACCTTTGGTCGATCAGACATCTTACGAGGCTGGAATTGAGAATCTATATAAGGCATCATGCATGGAATAACATTCACCACATCTTCCATAATTTCATCTATCTGATCTTCTAAATGTAAATGATGTAAAAGTTCTATTAACATTTCTTCACCAGTACAGTCTCGCATTGGTTTCTTTACATAATCTCCAACCTTATCTGTATATAACCCATAGCCCCAGAAAATAGTTGTATCCATTGTTTGAGCTTTAAAGTGTGGTTGAGCTGCAACTACAATACTCATTAACCAATTAGAATCTTTAAAAGTCATCAAAGCACCACTACCTGGAATATTAGTAGAAATCTGCTCTATTAATTTTAATAGTTTATTTCCTTTACAAGTTACAGTGAAGCTTTCCCAGTTAGTTTCATCTGGATGATTAAAGAAAGGATCCGGATTACCAAGTCCTGGTTTTTTATTAGCAACTTTTCTCCAAAGCTCACCTGAGATTGGAGCACTAGGGTCAAAAGCTGCCGGTGTATGAAGATCACCTAAAGTTGCACTATCAGTCATACAACCATTAGTCATGATACAAACATCACCTTCATTTAGTTCAATATCTCTTTCTCCATTTCCATCTTCTACATGAATAGCTGTTACTGTAATTTCATTACCTGGTCTAAAATCTAAATCTGTTACCGTTGCATTTATACTAAAATCAACTCCATGTTCATCTAGATATGCCTTTATTGGTAAAATCACAGATTCATATTGGTTATATGGTGTACGAGTAACTCCTTCTAGTGTTTCTATACGAGAGAATTCAAAAATCATACGATTCATATAACGCTTTAATTCAAACAGACTAGACCATTTTTGGAAAGCAAAGGTTGTTTGCCACATATACCAGAAGTTAGTCTCAAAGAAATGAGGGGTATGACTAAACCATTGCTCTATAGTCATATCATCTAAACTTTCTTCTGGAATAATCATTAATTTACCAAGAGCCATACGATCTTCATTGTTGAATCCCATGCTTTTTACATCTTGAATTACACCATACTTATCTACTAAACGAGCTTGAGCATGAGTTGGATGTAAATGGTCAAAGTTAAGTATTTCTTCTGTAACACTTTTACCTACCATATCTAAAGATGGAATGCTTGAAAATAGTTCCCAAAAATTTTCATAAGTTTCTTCATTTAGCATTCTACCACCACGACATAGGAAACCATTTTGTACATCTCCAGCACCATCATTGCTACCACCAAGAATTTGCATTCCCTCTATAATATGAATGTTTTCGCCTTTAAAGTTACAGTCTCGTACAAGATAAGCTGCTCCTGCTAAAGAAGCTAAACCTCCTCCAACAAAGTAAACTTGTTTTCCTGAATGATCTATATATTCAATTTCCGTCTCTTGACTTTGTGATTTGTTCTTAAGTTTTTTAGCTCCTAAAGTAGCTATTGTTGCTGCCCCTGCTATAGCTCCTATAGCCACTAAAGGATTTATGCTACTTTTATTTGAATTTTTACTCATAATAATTACCTCAACTTTCTAGTTAAATTAATTAATGAAGATTGCTTATTTATTATTATAGTTTAATACAATTAAAATGTAATTATACAGATTTACTTATTTGTCTAAAAAAGTATTAAGAAATTTGAAATAATAAATGTACATTTCATAAACTCATAATTTTTTAAGAACAATAATAGACTTTCATTAACTTTAGATTAACTTCTATCAAATTTACTGGTATAATTTATTTAATATGTAATATATTATTCATGTTTTTAGGAGGATTTAATTTTGAGTAAATCTGTTTATAAATTTAAACCAGGCTCTCCTTGGAAAATTGGTGTTACCGAAAGCTGGCTTAATTCCATGGCTAAAAGAGGACTTTTCATAGAAAAAATGGGGAAATATTTCGGTAAATTTAATAAAGATGAACCTAGGGATATGTACTATAGAATAGAAATGTCTGAGGAAAAGGATGAATTGAGCGAAGAACAAATTAGAATGTATAAAGCTCGTGGATGGGGATATGTTACAAACTATAACAATTTTCATATTTTCTCATCGCCCTATGAATTCAATACCACAGAGGTTCATATTATCCCCGAAGAATATGCACAGTTATTAAAACCCTTTTATAAAAAAGCTTTAACACAACTTCTTATTTCTTTTGCGATTTTATTTGCATTTTATGCAGTTATCCCTATGTTTATTGCTAAAAGATACGTTAGTGTTTTAGTAAATATGAGTTATCTAGAACTTTTCTCCCCATTAATAATTATTTCAACCTTTATTAATGGATTGTTTGAGATTATATATATAGGCAAACTTAGAAAGTGCCTTTTACAAGGAACCTCCGTGGATCATAATGCACCTTGGAAGTTTAATTATATAGTATCTATTTTTATTAGTTCTTGTCTAATTCTACTTTCAACAACTTTAGTAACTTTAACCTTCACATCATTGTTTACAGGTTATGATGATGAAAAAACTATTCCTGATGATACCACTTCCATGGCAATTATAAGACTAAAGGAAATAGAAAACTCAGAAACCTTAGAAGAAACTCCAATTTCCACTTCTGAGGAAGTTAATTATGAGCGTCGCTACAATTTGAAAAAAACCTTTTTTGCTCCATTAAAGTATACTAGTTTTGAATTGGGGTCTATAATGACTAATCCCACTACAACCTATTTAAAATCTCATGATGCTATACTAAATAATAAAGTATATCAAGTAAGATTTAAATTCATGTCTCAAAAACTACTCTTAGAATTATGGAAAGATGGTGAGGACTCAAAAGCAGATGATACTACGCCTCCTATTTTACATGATGATGAGCTAGATCTTTTAATTGTTCAAGAAACAAGTGATGGATACGAAATCTATGCTTGTAAAGGAAAAGGTGTTATGCGTGTAATATATACTGGTAAAGAAGATATAAATAAGATAATACCATTGATAAAACAAAAGATTTCTTTAATATCAGAATAGAATTTATATAATTAAAAATATTATGTTCATATGTTTTTTAGCTTTTTTATATAAAATCAAAGTTTTTAAAACATATTTTTATACTTTTGATTAGGAGGGATACTGTTGAAAAAAAGAAATTCAGTATATAGATTACGTCCTAAGAGCTATTGGAAACTAGTAGAGCATGAAATCTGGTTTTCTAAAATGGCAAGAAAGGGATTACACATTAAAAAAGTTGGAGCTTATTTTATAAAACTTGAAAAAGGAGAACCTAAAAAAACACAATATAAAGTTGTACTTCTTTCTGATGAGAATTACACCTCAGATGAAAATATATCACTTTATGAAGATGACGATTGGAGTTATGTATGCAGTTATAAACCTTTTGGTGGCAGTATATCAAATCCTTTTAATAAATTTGCTTTATTTTCTGCCCCAGAAATTAAAAATCCTCTTCCTCTTAAGTTAGATACTGGGGAACAAATTTATGAACTAAATTCACTAAAAAAACATATTTTTAATGAATTTATTATAACTCTTGTTCTTAATATTCTCTATTTTATTATTATGTTCTTTTTGTTAAAAAGTTATGGTTCTATTTATTTATTTTTAGTAGATACCGTCTTTCATATGTATACCTTAATATTATTTATCTCAGCATATGATTGTGTTCGCTCTTTTTTAGGATATAAGTATGTTAATAAGGCTATAGAGAACTTCTCAGAAGAAGATAGTCTTAACAAATATATAAAATATAAGGATAAACTTTTTCCATTAAACGGTATTTATTTTCCTATAATTATCCTTATATTAATATACTTATTTTCACAAGTTATTACTAGTATTAACCATAGTTTTAAAGAGAAAGCCTATGATTTACCTATTGTCACATTATATGATATAGAGGGTTCTAAGGATGTAAAAAGGATTGACCCTGCTTCATCTACAGAGAAGGAACTAAATCACTATAATTATACCTATAATATTTTTGCTACCACTTATAATACTACAGAGAGTGTAGATAAAAACGGTATTGATACTTATATCCATACCTCAACCTATAAAATAACCTTTCATTACTTGGTAGATAGCTTAGTTACAGCCCTAGAAAATAAACATAATTTTGGTGAAAATACTGTTCAGGTAAACAATTCAAATTTTGATCATTTGAGTGTTTATGAGGATAGTTCAAAACTTTATTCTTCTCCTAATGTAAATTATTATAATGTGTTTGCTTCTCATGGTAAGAATATAATTCATGTTACCTATAGTGGTAATGCTAATCTTAATAAAATATTAGAGATTATTTCAGATAAATTTTATATGTTAGAATAACTGTAATAATATAAATAAGGACTATATGGAAATTAACTAAGATTTCTAACTTAATTATTTTCATATGGCCCTTATAAACGATTTAATATTAATCATTATCTACTTTTCTTATCTTAACCTGTTCATCCTCTTCAGTTTTAATTGAAATTTCAATCTTTCCCTTCGCTTTATTTCCTACAAATTTAAATCTATATTTTCCCTCTGTTAATTTTATTGTTCTTTCTCCGATTTTAGTGCCTACCAGTATATCCTCCACCTGTTTTTCTGGACTAATTAAAACTCCTTTAAAATCACCACTTTCAACCTTTGAATCATATTTAATGGTAATTTCACCTTGTCCCTCTGATTCTATATTCCAAATTGTATCTGCTCCTGAAAACTTCCCATATTTAACGGTAATTTCATTTTTAGAACCCGATTCATTCCTACCTACATAGCTATAGCTATCTCCATCTTTTGCAATTTTTTCATTATTATCATAAACATCTGCTTTCCCTGTATCCAATGTACAACCACTAAAACTGCATAATAATAGTATTAAGCAGATTCCTAAAAAAGTTTTATTTTTTAATTTCAATTCTACTCCTCCTTTATATAGTTTTCACTTACACCATAAGTGTTTTTATAACTTTTCATATACTCTTCATCATAACCCCAATATGCTTCCGAGTTTATAGCAATATTACTTAAAATACTTGCTCCCCTACTTTAGCTCTACGAATATTAATCATTCATATTCCTCAAGACTAATGTCTTACACTTGAGAGTATATTAAAATTATAGAATATTTTGTATGATAAATCTACAACTGCATGACAATTAATCTCTCAGGTTAGCATAATACTAATTATAAATTAGTATTAAAGCACCTTGTTAAATAATTAATTAATTTACAATATGTTGAAGTTATGCTACTATATTATTATAGCAAGTAAATATCCATTAATAATATTTGTTTATTGATAATATTTACAAGAGATTTATATTTTAGAAAGGATTTGATGTTATGAACAATTTATTCAATCTTACTGGTAAAGTTGCTATAGTTACAGGTGCTTCTAGTGGACTAGGAGCTGATGCCGCTAGAGCTTATGCTGAATATGGAGCTAGTGTTGCACTACTTGCAAGAAGAAAAGATAAACTTGATAATGTAGTTAAAGAAATTGAAAATAATGGTGGAAAAGCTCTAGCTGTTCAATGCGATGTTGCTAATGAAGATAGTGTTAAAGCAGCAATAGACGAAGTTATGAAACACTTTGGACAAATTGATATCCTTCTTAATAACGCAGGAGTTGCAACTGCAGGTTCTGTTGAAAACATGTCTGTTGAAGCTTGGGATAAAGTTATGGACATTAACGTTAAGGGAATTTTCTTAATGAGTAAATATGTAGTTCCTCATATGAGAGACAGGAAATATGGTAAAATTGTTAACATAGCTTCTATAAATGCGGTTATTGCAGACAAAGATCCTTCTCTTTTCCGTCACTCCTACAATACTTCTAAAGCAGCTGTTAGAGGCTTAACTATGGGTATGGCTGCAAGCTATATGCAAGATAATATTACAGTTAATTCTATAGGTCCTGGCCTTTTTGAATCTGAGATGACAGAAAATACTCTTTTTAAGCATGAACCTTTTCTTAGAGCTTACAATGCTATTTCTCCTGCCGGAAGACCAGGTAAAAAAGGTGAACTTAATGGAACAATTATTTATCTATCATCAGATGCTTCTAGCTACGTAACTTCTCAACATATTCTTGTTGAAGGTGGTATTTCTATAGTTTAAAAACTACACGACATATAATTAAAATATAAAGACTTTTTAATATAAAAAAACTGTTAACATACTATTATGCTAACAGTTTTTTCATTTATCTAAATTAAGAAACTTAAATTGCCTCTCCCATAACTTCTCCATCTTCTAAGTTAGGATTATCTAACTTCTTTATTTCATGTTTAAAGATAAAGTTAGTGATTATAACAGATATAAAATCACTAGTTGGTCCTGCCAACCATACTCCTGTTAATCCAAGAGTTTCTCCATTAGGAAGTGGTATCAAAGGAAGAATTATAATACATGGTATTAAAAGTATTACTTGTCTTAATAAACTTAAGAACATGGATTTCTTAGCTTTTCCAATACAAGAAAAGTAATTAGTTCTTATAATCTGTGGCCCTACAAAAATAATCATAGAAAGGAAAATTCTCATTCCATACTTTGTTATTGAAAGTAGATGTGGATCTGAGTTAAATGACTTTACTAAAACTCCTGGAATAAGTTCTACCATTAAAAATCCTATGGTAGCAATAATTAAAGCTGCTATTTGAGGATACTTTATAGCCTCCTTAACTCTATCATATTTTTTAGCTCCATAATTATATCCAATAATAGGCTGTACTCCTTGATTTAATCCAAAAATCGGCATAAGAATTATCATAGTTATGCTACTTATTATGGTCATTGCTCCTATGGCTAAATCTCCACCATAACTCCTTAAAGCATTGTTTGATATTACTTGAACTATGCTTGCAGCAATTTGCATACTAAATGGCGACATACCTATAGCAAATATAGCTAGTATCAACTTTTTTTCTAGCTTAAAGTTTTTAACTTTAACTCTAAGATTAGCATTTCCCCTTAAAAAGAAACTTACTCCCCATATAGCTGAAGCAATTTGAGCTATTACTGTGGCTATAGCTCCTCCTTTAACTCCCATTCCTAGTAAAAATATAAATATTGGGTCAAGAATTATATTTGTAATTGCACCTATAAGCATAGATGCCATGGCTATATTAGGACTACCACTGGCTCTTATGGTATGGTTAAGTCCAAAACTTAACATGTTAAATATAGTACCTATAAATATAATCTGCATGTATTCTTCAGCATATACTAGGGTGTTTGAACTAGCTCCAAACATTCTTAGTATATCCTTTCCCCAGATTAATCCTATAGCTGTTATAGCTAAACTAATGATTATAATTAAAGTAAAAGCATTTCCTAGAATCTTCTCTGCTTCTTCTTTCTTATTTTGTCCTAATCTAATGGAAATAGTAGTAGCAGTACCTATTCCAACTAACATACCAAACCCTAATATAATAGTTGATATTGGCATAGTTACTCCAATACCTGTAATTGCTAAATTTCCTACCTCTGGAATGTGTCCTATAAACATTCTATCTATAATATTATATAGTGCGTTAACCAACATCCCAATGATGGCTGGTATAGAAAACTTAAGTAATAATTTTGTGATTTTTTCTTCACCTAGTGCATTTTGTCTACCCATGTAGTATCTCCCTTCTAAATTAAATTGTCTATTTAAGTACTAATGCAAGGTTAGAAAAATCTTAACCTTGCAAAATACATCTTAATATATTTATTACATAACATATAATTATGGCTAAGATAATTCTTAACCTTTAAATTCTCATGTTGTAAACTTTAAGTACCTTATATCTAAACATTATTCTTCACAATATAATTATACTTCATATCCCTTATATTTTCAATGACTTATTTCGACAAGCTAAAAATTTCATTATCTAAATATAATTAATTGGTAATTATCTTCTTAAAATACGCTGTAGTAAACACTTTTCAGATAGAGTTTTATTATGAAAATAACTCTTCTAGTTCCTTTTCATTCATAGAAGATAAGGTTAATTCCGTATGTTCTTCTCCATCTATTACTTTATCTATGATTTCTTTTTTCTTTTCTTGTATATTGTAAATTTTCTCCTCTATAGTTCCCTTGGCTATAAGTTTTATTACCTCCACAGTATTCTTTTGTCCAATTCTATGTGCTCTATCCTCAGCCTGTTCTTCCACCGCTGGATTCCACCATGGATCAAAATGTATTACCATATCAGCTGAGGTAAGATTAAGTCCTGTTCCCCCAGCCTTTAAAGAAATTAAAAATACTGATGGTTCCCCCTCATTAAACTCTTTAACTAAATTCATCCTATCTTTAGATGGAACAGAACCATCTAAATACATAGTGTTTATTCCCTTTTTATTCAACTTTTCTCTTATACTACCTAGAATTGTAGTAAACTGAGAAAATAATAGTACCTTATGATTATTCTCTAAAGCTTCTTCCAAAATGTCATAAAGAGCGTGATACTTTCCACTATCGCCTTTATAATTTTCTATAAAGGAAGCAGGATCACAACAAATTTGTCTAAGTCTAGTAATAAGTGATAATATCTTCATCCTACTTTTGTTAAAGCCATTTTCCTTTATTTCTTGCTCCATCTCTTCTTTATAGGCATCTACATAAGAATAGTATAGTTTTTTCTGCTCTGAAGTCATGTCCACCACTATTTTATGTTCTATCTTTGGTGGTAGTTCAAGAGCTACATCCCTTTTAAATCTTCTTAAAATAAATGGTTTTATAAGCTTCAATAATTCCTCTAAAGCTTTATCATCCTTTTCTTTTACTATAGGTAATTCAAAGTTTTTATTAAACTTTCCATGGGTTTTTAAATATCCAGGCATTATAAAATCAAAAATAGACCAAAGTTCTGTAAGTGAGTTCTCTATTGGTGTTCCTGTCATAGCAAATTTACTCTTAGCTTGAATTGACTTCACAGATTCTGCATTTAAAGAAGTTGGATTCTTAATATATTGTGCCTCATCGATTATACAAATATCAAATTTCATCTTCTCATAATATTCAAAATCCCTTCTTATTAGGGCATAGGACGTAATTATTACATCGTACTCATCTATGTTTTCTATTAATATTTCTCGCTCTGCTTTATTTCCACTTACGGCTACAATCCTTAGGTCCTTAGAAAATTTTTCAAATTCCATAACCCAGTTATAAACTAATGAAGTAGGACATACAATTAGTGCCTTATTTTTCAAATTTCCTTCTTGTTTTTCTGAATTTATAAATGTTATAGCTTGAAGGGTTTTACCAAGTCCCATCTCATCTCCTAGAATTCCACCAAATCCACATTGAGATAAGGTTTTAAACCACTTAAATCCAATTTCTTGATAAGTTCTTAATACTGCACCTTGTTCTTCTGGAACTTTATATTCATTACTTTTTACATCTTTTATATTATCTATAAGATTTTTAAAGCCTTTATTTCTTGTAACAAAATTCAATGCCCCCTTATTAATCTTTTCATCTATATATAAGGATGCATACTTAGGTATTTCTACACTTCCACTAGCTAACTTTGAAATTGATATATCAAAGTTATCAATAACAGAATAAATATCTTTAAATTCACTGCCCTGAAGTGGAATTATAGAACCATTCTTTAGTTTATAATATTTTTTCTTCTGTTTAATTGAAGTTAAAGTTGCCTTCAATTCTTCTTTAGAAATTCCTTCAATATTGAAATTAAACTCCAAAAGATCTAAATCATTTAATCGAATGCTAGAATTAAAGGATTTAGGCGTTAATATTTTTATATCCTTAAAGCTATCAGAGTAGTAAACCTCTCCTACCTCAGCTAATTCCTCCACACCATAGGTTAAAAACTCTACTAATTCATCCTCATCTTCAATATAAAAACTTTTATCTATATTTTTAAATCCAAGTCCATAAAGCTTCTCTATAGTCTTTCTTTCCTTCACTAGATCTCTAATAACTATATCTTCACTAATATCTTCAGATACTCCCACTTCTTTTTCATTTAATAATTGCTGATTTTCATCTTTGATATTTTTACTTTCATTTTCTAAATTATAATAAAAACTTTCTTCTCCATAATTAAATTTCACATCACAAGTTACTCTATCTTTATCCTTATCTAAATAAAATTCTGTTACTAAAGGCTCCTCCTTTATAAGTTCCTTTACACTTTCATCTTTAATAACAATGGGACTTATACTCTTTAATTTAGGTAGAAGAAAATTTGCCACATCATTAATACTACTTTTTTTAAAGGATATAGTATTATTTTTTGATTTCATAAATGCTCTATGAAGTGGAGTAAAATCACTTTTTTCCTTTTCAGACAATAAATATAAAGTATTATTTAAATAATAAAGTCCTGTATTCTCACAAATGGCCTGTGAGATTTCACCATTCATATCTATATTTAGATTATCTCCCTTCATAAACATATAAAAACTAGTAGGCATGTTTCCTAATGAAACAGTTATATCTTTATAATGCTCTCCCTTATAATCTAAATTGATAGTCTTCCCATTTTTAATGGTTAGAATATTTTTAAGTTGTCCTTCTGAAAGAAATACCCTTTTCCCACTAAAGAATACAGAACGATTAGTATATACCCTATTCATTACTTCTAAATTTAAATCATAAATTTCCTTTATAATATTCATGATTTCTTGATCCTTATCTTTAAACATATATTTAGTGTTATTATACTGAAGCTCTTTTCCAAAATTAATAGTTCCACCACTTGTATACATGCACTCCATAAGTTCACGAATATTTTTTACCACATATAATCTACTAGTTCCTATCTTTAACTCTAAATAAAAACTTTTTTTCTTACTTCCGTAGTGCTCACCCTCTACCACTAAGGTAATATCCATATTTAGAGGTTCTTTCTCAACTCCTCTAATAGCCTTGTCAAAGGTACTTTTATAGGTTTCAAGAAGCTCTTCTTCTCCAGACTTAGGAATATTTATACCCCTGCCTCTTACACCTTCCTTATTTAACTTTATAAGTACAGCTCCTACATGCTTACACATATGATATTGACTAAAAGCTTCACAACTACAGTTGGGATATAATTTAAAATTTTTATTATTTATAAGTACACTAGTTTTATAATTATTTACATCATAGGCTGACTGTACTATGGCTGTAACTGATAATATATTTATAGAGTTTTCATTGATCCTTATACTTCTAACTTTATTTCTAAGGTACATATCCATGGCTCTATTAAAAATAACATTTCCACATATATCCTTTATCTCTCTCAACTCTAAATCAAACTTCATTCTCACAATTCTCCTAATTAAAAATTCTTCCTTTTTCTATAAATTTAATCTACCTTTTATTATATACCTTTTTCCATCTTTATAGCGCATTTATTTTAAAGTAATTCACCTTTTCTATAATTTCCAACTATAAAAGAAATATGAACTATAAATAATTACATGAAAATGATGAGCATGAATCTTTATATAATTACATGCTCACCATAAATTTAAAAACTAGTTTAGACCTTTAATCAAACCAAGATTCACTATATCATTTTCATCTACGTCTTCAGTATTTAACTCAATATATATATTCCATTCTGCCATGTCTGCAGTTCCAATTCCAGGAACCATTCTATCAATTGCTATAGAAATTTCATTGCCCTCTTTAATTACCTTTTTTACTTTATGCCTCACAGATCCACTTGATTCATCTAGTGTTACAATAATTAAAGCTTTTTTAGAAAAAAACTCATCATCATATTTGCTTGCATCTACGTCGTTATTTTCATTTACACATGAAAGCATGCTTACAGTAAGTCCTTTTACTTTCCCTTCATGCTCCTTTAAACATTCTTTTGATTTGCAAATAGTGATAATAGGATATTTTTTACTTGAATTATAATATGGAGATCTTTCATAACTATCCTTAAACTCAAGTTCCCTCGCAGAATCACTAGGTTTTTTAATAATCTCCCCTTTATCTTCTGTGCTTGCTGAAATTTCATCATTATCTTGATTTTCTGTATTTCCTACTTCAACAGTTTCCTCCTCTTTTTCACTTTCACCTGCATTTATACTATTACACCCTGAAAAAAGTACCACCGTAGTTAAAACTAAAGTACCACATAACAATTTTAATTTATTCATTTTCATATATATACCTCCATATTTCATATAAATAGAGTTCTTTGCTTCAGATGGAGTTTTTTCCCATTGAAGTTTGCTAACAGACTTCTTAGTATCAGTATTTTTGATACTTAGAAGTCGTTGTACTTTAGGGAAGATCGTTATCTAAGAACATAGTAACTCTCTACTCATACTTTAAATCTTAATACCTATATCTTAAGAAATATCCTTTATTTATATACGCTTATTTATACAAAAAGATTTAACCTTTTTATTTCTAGGCTCTATTCAAAATTACATTAACATAATATACAAGCTATAGGAATATTAGTAGTCCTTCTTTAAAGGTCGTATTAAAACATTATTTTTGCAATAAATAATAAAGACTGAGTCAAAATTTTTTATTTGACTCAGTCTATCTCAGATAATTTTATTTAAATTTTACTGCAGTTCCATAACAAATAACTTCAGATGTACCATTCATTATTGAGCTTGTTGCATACCTTATATTTACTATAGCATCAGCACCCATAGTTTCTGCTTCGTCAGCCATACGCTTTGTAGATATGGCTCTAGCTTCATTCATCATTTCTGTATAGCCTTTTATCTCTCCACCTACAACGGTTTTAAGACCACTAAGAATGTCCTTACCTATATTTTTAGACCACACCACTGACCCTTTAACCATTCCTAACATTTCTAACTCTTTTCCTGCAATGTAATTAGTATTTACTAATATCATTTTCGTCTCCCCCTTTTATTTCTTTTATTCTTTCTATCATATTATAAATAATTGCTCCTGCTATACCTATGACAATTAAAAGCAAAATTATTGGCAATAACTTTATCCCTTCTGCAAAAGTAACAAATATGATACCTCCAAAATAGAAAATTGCAAATAGGAGCATCAATACTGTTATTACTATGGTAAGTATAATTTTTCCCATACTCTTATCATCTCCCTAAAAATATGCTATAAATATTAATTATTCCATTTTACTAGACTAATATTATCATACTACAACTACTAATACAATATGGATAAAAATAGCTGTTGATGCATAATGATTAAATTTTATTTTTATCCAATCGACCTCATCTATACCTAATATTTATCCGTTCTTTGTATACCTGTATACATATTTACTTTTCATAATAGTGTATAATTTTAAAAAATTATATAAATTCATGGGAGGAAGGATAATAATGATCAAATTAATCGGTATTATAATTGTTATCATTGGTTTTACGTTAAAACTCGATACTATTGCTGTAGTTCTTTCTGCGGGGGTTTTAACAGGGCTCGTTGCTGGTCTGAGTATTAACGAAATATTGACTACTCTAGGACAAACTTTTGTATCTCAAAGAGCCATAACATTATTCATATTAACATTACCTGTAATTGGTATGTGTGAAAGATATGGACTTAAAGAAAGAGCTGCAACTCTTATAAGTAATGCTAAATCTCTTTCTGCTGGAAAGCTATTAAGTGTCTATGCCCTAGTTAGACAAGTGGCAGCTGCCCTTTCTATTAGAATGAGTGGACATCCTCAATTTGTTAGACCTCTTGTTAACCCTATGGCACAAGGTGCTGCCGTTAGTAACTTTGGAGAAATTGATAAGGAAGATGAGGATAAAATTAAGGCTTCTTCTGCTGCTATGGACAACTATGGTAACTTCTTTGGACAAAACTTATTTATGGCTAGCTCAGGAGTACTTCTAATAACCAGTACACTTCAGGAACAAGGATATGTAGTAGATGCTCTCGATGTAGCTAAAGCTTCTATCCCAATAGCTGTAATACTATTTATAATGGTATTAGTACAAAATCATTTATTAGATAAATCATTAATTAAAAAATATTCTAAAAAAGATAATTAAAGGAGGAATCGATTATGGATATGGCAGCACTATCAAATTTTTTATTGGAAATCTTTTATGCCTTAGTGGGCTTCCTAATGATTTCCCTATCAGTTTATACATTTACAAATAAAGATCATAAAGCTAGAATTGGTACTTCAATATTTTGGTCAATTCTAGGTATTATATTCATAGCTGGACCTTATATCCCAGCTAATATAGTTGGGATTTTAATAATAGCCTTAGGTTGCTTGACCGTTTCTAAGCAAGTTAAAATGCTACCTACCAAACCCCTTGATGGAGAGTTTGCTAAAACTCAATCTGGAAAACTTAAAAATAAAGTTTTCTTACCACCTCTAGTAATCGCAATTGTAGCTCTAGGAATAGCACAATTTACTTCTATTAGCGGAACAGCTGCTATTGGTATAGCTGCTGTGATAGCAACTATTGCAACCTTAATTATCACAAAAGCTAATCCAAAGTTCATTTTAGAGGATGGAGCTAGAATGATTGACTCTGTTGGACCTGTAAGTATCTTACCTCAACTTCTTACTGCATTAGGCTCACTATTTACAGCTGCTGGAGTTGGTACTGTTATTGCTAATGGTATATCAAGCTTCATACCTGAAGGAAATCTTTTAATTGGAGTAGCTGCTTACTGCATTGGTATGGCTATCTTTACAATGATTATGGGAAATGCCTTTGCTGCATTTGCAGTTATCACTGCTGGTATTGGAATTCCATTTGTATTTGCACAGGGGGCTAATCCAGTAGTTGCTGGTGCCTTGGCTCTTACTGCTGGATATTGTGGAACACTAATGTCACCAATGGGAGCTAATTTTAATATTATGCCTGCAGCTCTTCTAGAAATAGACGACAAAAATGCAATTATTAAACGTCAATTTCCTGTGGCTATGACATTACTACTAGCGCACATAGTTTTAATGTATTTCTTAGCATTTTAAAAGTTTATATAAGATATAACTAAAGGAGGTGAATTTTAATGAAGCTAATGCTTCATTAAATATATATATGAAAGTTTTAATAAGTGGTTTTGATCCCTTTGGAGGAGAACCTGTAAATCCAGCTCTTGAAGCAGTAAAATTACTTCCTAATAATATTGCTGGCGTAGAAGTTATAAAGGTAGAAATTCCTACTGTCTTTAATAAAGCAATAGAGGCCCTTGAAACCTCTATCAAAAATCATAACCCAGATGCAGTTATTTGCATCGGACAAGCAGGTGGTAGATTTGCAGTTATGCCGGAGAGAGTTGCTATTAATATAGATGATGCTAGAATTAAAGATAACGAAGGAAATCAACCAATAGATATAAAAATTAAAGAAGATGGAGAAAATGCTTATTTCTCTAACTTACCTATAAAAGCAATGGTTAAAAACATGGTAGATAATGGCTATCCTTCTGCAATTTCTAATACTGCTGGAACATTTGTTTGTAACCATATAATGTATGGATTACTTTATCTTATCGATAAAAAGTACTCTCATATGAAAGGTGGGTTTATTCACGTTCCATATATACCAAATCAAGTGGTTACAAAGCCAAATACACCTTATATGAATCTTCAAGATATTTCAAAATGTCTTGAGCTTTGTATAGAAGCCCTAGTTAATAATGGAGATGAAGACATTAAAACTATAGGAGGTACAATCTGCTAATGACATACCCAACAGAAGAAAAAAAAGTATTTGTATATGGAAGCTTAAGAGAAGGTTTCTTTAACTATGATAAATACTTAAAAAATAAAGTATCTCCAGCTTCTCTAGGAGAAGTAAGGGGAAAGCTTTTCCATCTTCCTCACAAGGGATACCCTGCTTTACTAGATGGAGAAGATACTGTTATTGGAGAAATTATGGCACTAAAAGATTTTTATGAAGATATAGTTTCCTTAGATCAAATGGAAGGATTCAGATCCTTTGAAGATATATCAATCAATGAATATATAAGAACTACTATAAATGTCAAAAATCTTGAAACAAAGGCTATTGAAAATTGTTATATATATAAATACGTAGATGGCAATGATAAAAACTTTAATTCCCATGCAATCTATATTCATCATGGAGACTGGAAAAAGTATATGAATAGCCTATAATAATACAAGTAGAAAAATCTATCATTTATTTGATAGATTTTTTATTGCAATAAACTAAAATTATATTTAAATTTATTGACATCTCTATTTCTATTGCATAATATATAAAATAATAATTATTTTCTTAAGGTGAATTTATGTCTTATAATCTAAACCCCGAAGAATTAGTTGTAGCAGCTGCTGTTCTCTCTCTATATATAGCTAAAAATAGAACTTCTGATGAAATTAATCTATTAGGAAATCTTTTTCAAGCTATAGGTACAAACCTATCAACTATTGCTACTGTTACTCCACAAAATGAATCTACTATTAATAACAAAAATAATACTAATGAATAAAATTTAATTTAAAAATAATTCCTATAATATGAGGAATTATATTATACTATAGACGTTTTTTAAGATTTAACATAAACATTACCTATTACTCTATTAAATTGAAAAGGATGATTTAATATATGTATGAAGAATACTTTAAACATATTCCACAAGAAAAAATGAGAACCTTTTTTCTTGAAGAACTTGCTCCTTTAGGAATTATAAAACATTATAAAAAAAATGAGCATATAGATTACTTTCCTGGTGGTAAACTCTCAATAGTTACTGAAGGAAAAGTGAAGGTTTGTATCTATACTAAAAATGGTCTTGAAAAAATTTTATTTTTTTTAATACCAGGAGAAATATATGGGGAAGAAAGTTTATTTCAGCACTCTCATATAGGCATTACTCCAGTTACATTAGAAGATACTTCAATCTCATTTATTGATAATGAAACTTTATATAATTATTTAAATGATAACCCTAAAAATTATGAGTATTTTCTTCAAAGTATATTAAGAAAATATCAAATTTCTTTATTTCAGATGGGAGACCTTTTAAAGAGATCACCAAGAGCTCAAATTTGCTCTGCTCTTTGTAGAATTGTTGCTCAAACTATAAATAATTATTCTGAAACTAATGATCCAATTGAATTAAGTCTCCCGCTTACCCATGAAGGATTAGGAAATTTAATCGGTTGCTCTAGAGTTACCGTTACTAGAGTTCTTAACGAGTTAAAATCCCAAGGAATATTAGCAAGCACATCTAAAAAAATAGTTATTCTAGATTTTGAAAGATTAAAAAAATATTGTGATTAATAACAAGTAAATTAAATATAACATATAATTACTTTTTGTGTTTATATTACTTAAAATCTCTAAGTAATTTTTATATATCATATAATTTTATATTATTTTTCATCTAATTTTATGTTATTATATTATTGTAACCATAAGGTTAAAAATGCATTGGTTACTCAGTTATAAGTTTAAATTCAAATTATAATTAAACTATTCTAAGAAAAGTAGGTTGTTTAGTATGGATAATAACTCAAAAGAACTTTTTAAACTTATTGATGATGGAAAAACTATTGTACATAGCGATCCTAGAAAAGCTTATGAAATAACAAAAGAAGCATATAAATTAGCTGAATCGTTTAATAATAAATCTGCAATGGGCTATTGCTTTATTAATTTTGCCTTAATTTACAGATCACTATCAAACTTTGCCAATTGGGTAGAATATGGTCATCATGCTCTAGATATATTTATGGAATTAAATGAAGAGGAAGGCATTGTTGTAGCTTTAAATCTTTTAAGTTGCGCATATTTTCACGTCGGACTTTATGAGGATTCTTTAATAAATTGTCTTAGAGTTCTAGATTTGTGTATTGATGATAAACATAGTTTTATTCACACCTGTTCCCTTAATAATATGGCAGAGATTCACAGGATAACTACCCAATATAATAAAGCCTTGAAATATTATGAGAAAGCTTTAGCTAAAGCTAAAAAGTTTAATTATACTTCACTCTCTGCATCTATTTTATTTAATATAGGACAAGTTCTTCTAGAGAAGAATAATTACCATAAAGCTTTAAAAATATTTTTTGAAAGCTATGATATAGCAATTAAATTTAATAACTTTATACTTCTAGGTGAAATAGAAAATAATATTGGTTTCATTCACTTTAAAAATAAAGAGTTTGATAAAGCCATGGGATACTATAATAAATCCTTAGAACACTTAGAAACCATTAGCAACAAATTCTATATCATAGATTTATACTTTAACATTGGTTTTTTAAAGCTTTCTACTTCTTCTGATGATGCTATAGAATATTTAAATAAAGCTATACATTGTGCTGAGGAACTTAATTCCAAACATAAGCTTAGCAAAATACATTTGCAGCTTTCTAAATACTACGAATCATTAGGAGATTTTAAAACAGCCTTAGAATATTACAGGCAGTACCACCTTTCAGAAGAAGAAGTTTCTTCATCTACCATGAAATCTAAACTAGAAATTATAAGAATTCAATGTAATCATGCTATAGAAGCTGAAGAATTAGAACAAATTAAAATAATAAATCAAAAACTAGAAATGGAAATAGAATCCCAAAATAAAAGGCTACAATATATGAAAAATGAGAATAAGAATTTACGGTTTAAAGCATTGAAAGATTCTCTTACTAAAATTTCAAATAGACATGCCATTGACCAAATGTTTAGTAGACTATGGAAATATTCTAAACTCAATAAAAATAATATGGTTTTATTTATGATAGATGTGGATAACTTTAAATTATATAATGATTATTGGGGTCATATGCATGGTGATAAATGTCTTGCTAGTATTGCTCAATGTTTAAAAGACATTTCTACCTCCCGTCACGATTTTTGTGGTAGATACGGTGGAGAAGAATTTATATATCTTGCTGAGGATTTAACCTATGATGAAGCTATTTACCTAGGTAATCTAATAAGTTGTAAAGTTAAGGACTTAAAAATAAAATCTACTCATGATAATGAGAGTTCTGTAATTACTGTTAGTATTGGTGGGGTCTATGGAAACCTTTCCTCTCTTAGATCAACTGACTATATGATTGAAATTGCAGACAAACAATTATATATCTCTAAAGAATCTGGAAGAGATAAAGTTACGTTAATAAATACCTTAGAAGATGAATTAATGCTAAATTCAATAAATTCAGTGAACTTAGTAACTGCAGATATATATTAATAATTTAAACTTTAAAACAGTTATTCCTTTATTATTAATTATATTATTCAAGTTATTAAACATAAAAGTATATAAAGAAGGACACTCTTAAAATTACTAAGCTTAAACTACCAATAAAAGCTTAATTTTTAATAGTGTCCTTTTATTAATTATTAATCATCTTCTCTTAAAAGGTTAATATCTTTTCCACTAAGAATCTTGTTCATATTTCTCATAGAACACATTTTACCACACATAGTGCAACTATCTTCATGATGAGGTGTAGATTCTTTTCTATATTTTCTTGGCTTTTCTTCATCTAAAGCTAAGGTAAACATCTTCTCCCAATCAAGTTCCTGTCTTGCCTTACTCATTTCATTATCCCACTGCGATGCACCTTTAATTCCTTTAGCAATATCCGCTGCATGAGCTGCAATTTTTACTGCTACTATACCTTCCTTCATATCATCTAGGTTTGGAAGTCTTAAATGTTCTGCTGGAGTTACATAACATAAAAAGTCTGCTCCATAACTTGCTGCAATAGCTCCACCAATGGCAGAAGTTATATGATCATAACCTGGAGCTACATCCGTAACTAAAGGTCCTAAAACATAAAATGGTGCTCCGTGACAAAGTCTTTTTTGAAGTAACATATTAGCTTCTATTTCATTTATAGCCATGTGCCCTGGACCTTCAATTATAACTTGTACATTTCTCTCCCAAGCTCTTTTTGTAAGCTCACCTAATACCATAAGCTCCTTAATTTGTGAAGCATCTGTGGCATCAGCTATCGAACCTGGTCTACATGCGTCTCCTAAACTTAAAGTTAAATCATATTTTTCACATATATCTAATAATCTATCAAAATACTCATAGAATGGATTTTCTCTCTGATTTAATTCCATCCAAGCAAACAAAAGAGATCCTCCCCTTGAAACTATATTAGTAATCCTCTTATTTCTTTTAAAAGTATTTATAGTTTCCCTGTTTAGTCCTGCATGGATAGTTACAAAATCTACTCCATCCTGTGCATGCTTTTCTACTACTTTAAAGAATTCATCTACAGAGATATCCTTTAGTTCCTTATCATAAAAGCCAACTACATCATACATTGGTACTGTTCCAATCATCGCTGTAGACATTTCTACTAACTTTTCTCTAAACTTCGCAGTTTTTCCATAATTAGAAAGGTCCATAATAGCCTCTGCTTTCATATCTAAAGCAACTTTTACCTTTTCCATTTCTTTATCTATGTCATCACAATCTTTGGATATACCTAAATTTACATTTATTTTAGTTTTAAGACCTTGTCCTACTCCCTGTGGTACAAGAGATTTATGATTTTTATTAGCAGGTATAGCTACCTTCCCTTCCGCTACTAAAGCCCTTAACTCTTGAATATCCATATTCTCTGACTTAGCTACAATCTCCATCTCTCTTGTTACAATGCCCTTCCTAGCGGCATCCATTTGTGTTGTAAAATTCATACTTTCTTCCTCCCTAAGTACAATAATTATTTAATTTAATAATTTAGCGCCTTTCTTTAGGAGAAAATAATTGCTTACATATTTTTTTACAAACCTTTATTAATTCTTATCTAAAAAAATAAAGGCTTACACAAGGTAAGCCTTTAGATGAATTCATAAAATAAATATTTATAAACATTTTTATAAATAAGCTATTATTAAAATCTTTTAAAGCTTTCCTTCGATGGCATTATCCACATCAGGTTCAAGGGTTAAAGCAATTATTGCTTCTCTCAGCATTAGGCACCCCTAGCTAAATAATTATTAAATTAACTTCATTATAACATAAAAACTATAATTTTCAAATTCACTTTTAATTTATTATTATCCACATTTTTAATGGAAAATTTTTAATAACATATTTTTTCTTTCTAAGGATAAACTAAAGTCGAGTTTTCTTAAACCTTTTATTTTTCAATAGCTTATCCTTATTCTTGTTATTCTCATCAAATATACTCATACTTAAGAATTTAAGTAAATACTTTAAAAGGACGGTGTATTACAATGAAAAAATCTTTAATTATACTAACATTAGTTGGTGCCATCATGACTTCTTCTACTGTAGCCTTTGGATATGATAATATATCAATGGATTCTAATAGTGAAAAAATGACTACTATAGAGACTCCATCAGAAAAATCTAAGGATGAAAAACCCACTGAGGAAAAGAAACCAACTATGATTGAGGAAGAAGAAAAGACAAAAAAACCTGATGAAAAGAAGCAAACTATAAGTGAGTCTAAGCCTGAGAATGAAAAAGCTCCTAAAGAAGATGAAAAGAAACCAACTCTAAACGAAACTGATGAGAAAAAACAAAATACAAAGACTCCTGGAAAACATATGAGAAAACCAGAGTGTGATAATAAGTGTAACCCTGAAAATAACAAGGAAAACGAAAAGAAGGCTCAATAATTAAGTATAAATTTAAACTTAATTTAAATATAGGCTATGTTTTAACAACAGTTTAAAACATAGCCTAATATTTTATTTTATGCTGCTTTCTTTGTTTCTATATCTCTTTGAATTTTGCTAAAAAATTTATAAGTAGTTGAAGATAACATCATTCCAAAGGCAATAGCTCCACCTACTATAATAGTTTTCATTGCACTGCTATAAGCAAGGTCATAATTTTGAGCTACTATATATAATACTGTGTTATAGGCCATAACTCCTGGTACTAACGGGAATATTCCTGGTATTGAAAACTGCATACTTGGAGCCTTTAACCTTCTTGCCATTACTTCACTATAAACTCCTACTACAAATGCCCCCATGAAAGTAGCAATAATTACACTTCCTCCATAGTTGAACACTATTAAATAGCTTATCCATGCAAGAGTTCCTGAAATCCCAGCCCAAACTAATTTTTTTCTATCTATATTAAATAATATGGCCGGAAATACACTTCCAAAAAACGCTAAAACAATTTGTCTAATCATAACATAGCCTCTACTTTCACTTAAATATATTATATCTAAAAGATTCCTAGAAAATTTCTAAAGGCTAATGCAGTACCAATTCCTGAACCAATTGCTGTAATTATTAAAACTGCCTCACCTACCTTTGAAATTCCTGATGTAAAATCACCATAAATTATATCTTTTATTCCATTAGTAAGGGCTACACCAGGTAATAGTACCATAATAGACCCTAGTATAATCTTGTCCTTGTTCACTATAGTTATAATATTTTCAAATAAAATACTTATACTAGCTATAAGAAATCCTGAGAAAAAGAAGATAAAAAATTGGAAAAATCCTACGTTGGATACCTTATCTACCATATAATATATTATCATACCAATAATCGCAGATATAAAGGCTGCAAAAATTGTTCCGTTGAAAAATAATGAATAAATAAAACAAGTCATTCCACCAGCTAACACTCTAATAGGTAATTTAAAAGTAGGCGTTTTTCTTATATCTTCTAGTCTTTCCATTGCTTCCTCATAGGAAATCTTCTCTGACTCGATGCTTCGAGAAAAACTATTTACTAGCTCTATGCTATATAAATCAACACTCTTGCTTCTAACCTTTTTTAGTGATGTAACCTTTTCTTGATCCTCATCTAAAATAGATATAAAAATTCCTTTTCCTGTAGTTATGCATTCACTTTTATAATTATATGCTTTACATATCCTTTCAATAGTTTCCTCTACTCTATAGGATTCTGATCCATTACTAATAAGTAGTTCGCCTGCTGAAAGAGCTATATCTAAAACCTGTTTTGCTTTCATGATAAATCTCCTTCTAATATTCCATATATTTAATAAACATGAATTTTATTCAGTTTACTATAATTATTTTTTAGCATATTTAATATTACACATTTATTAATGGTAATTATATCATCTTTTTCATATTTGTCTATTAATTATTTATATATTAAATGAACTTATATTTATTATATATTTAACTAATTACTTTATTATTATTTCCTAAATACTAGGTTATACTTATCTCTAAAATAAAAAGAACTAACTCAAATTAATTTACTTAATTTAAGCTAGTTCTTAAAAACTATGTCAATAAACTTCAGATGGAAAAAACTCTATCCTAGTCAAAAAACTCTATTTACTTTTTATTTAGTTATTAAACTACATCTTCTTTAATGTCTTCAAATTGACTATTATATAAGTTTGCATAGAAGCCATTAGCTGCAAGTAACTCATTATGATTTCCTTGTTCTACTATATCTCCATCTTTCATTACAAGGATTAAATCTGCATCCCTTATAGTAGATAATCTATGAGCAATTACAAAACTAGTTCTACCCTTCATCAAATTATCCATTGCCTTTTGTATTAAAACCTCAGTACGAGTATCTACAGAACTAGTGGCTTCATCTAAAATTAGAATCTTAGGATCCGCAAGAATTGCACGAGCTATAGTAAGTAATTGCTTTTGACCTGCAGACACGTTATTAGCTTCTTCATTTAAAATCATATCATATCCATCAGGTAAAGTTTTTACAAAGTGATCCACATTAGCAGCCTTAGCTGCAGCAATAACTTCTTCATCATTGGCATTTAATCTACCATATCTGATATTTTCCTTAATAGAGCCATTAAATAACCAAGTATCTTGAAGTACCATACCAAATATACTACGTAAATCTTGACGGTTGAAATCTTGAATATTATGACCATCTATTAAGATAGCTCCACTATTCACATCGTAAAATCTCATAAGCAATTTAACCATGGTAGTTTTTCCTGCTCCAGTAGGTCCAACTATAGCAACCTTCTGTCCTGGTTTTACATGTGCTGAAAAATCATTGATAATAATCTTATCTTCTTTATACCCAAAGTGAACATTTTCAAAGTTTACTTCACCTTGAATTTCTTCTCCCTCATCTTCTGACAATAACAGATTTTTTATTTTAACAGGGTTTTCTGCAAATTGCACTTCCTCTTCTTCTGCTAAGAATTCAAAAACTCTTTCTGCAGCCGCTGCTGTAGATTGCATTAGATTTGCTATCTGAGCTGACTGAGCTATTGGTTGATTAAAAGATCTTACATATTGAATGAAGGATTGAATATCTCCAACTTCAATAGTTTTCTTAATAGCCAGCCATCCACCTAAAATAGATACTACTACATAGCCTATGTTTCCTACAAAGGTCATAATAGGCATCATCATTCCAGATAAAAATTGAGACTTCCAAGCCGAGTCGTATAATTTATCATTTAACTTATTAAATTCTCTAATTGCCTCTTCTTCTCCATTAAAGGCCTTAACTATATTATGCCCTCCATAAACCTCTTCTACTTGCCCATTAACATTTCCTAAATATTTCTGTTGATTTCTAAAGTGTTTTTGAGATTTCTTAACTACTACCGATATTAAAAACATAGATATTGGCAATATAAGGAGAGTTGCACCTGTCATGATACCGCTTATTGAAATCATCATTATTAGTACTCCAATTAATGTAGTAATTGAAGTTATAACTTGAGTCATACTTTGGTTTAAGTTTTGACTTACGGTATCTACATCATTTGTTACCCTAGATAAAACTTCACCATGAGTCTTATTATCAAAATATTTAAGAGGCATTCTATTAATTTTTTCAGAAATCTCTTTTCTAAGATTATATGAAACCTTTTGAGTAACTCCCGACATTATAAAACCTTGTACAAAAGAGAATAATGTACTAATTATATATAAAATCAAAAGTATTAATAAAATTCTTCCTATATATTCAAAGTCTATGCCTACTCCTGAACCTGTTATCTTACCTACAAGTCCCTTAAAAATGTTAGTGGTAGCTTTACCTAAAACCTTAGGTCCAATAATAGAAAAAGCAGCACTTCCAACGGCAAATATTATAACAATTATTATGGATGCAGTAAAAGGTTTAAGATAACTAATAAGCTTTTTCATGGTGCCCTTAAAGTTTTTAGCTTTTTCTCCAGGACCTCCCATTGGTCCACGTCCCATAGGTCCTCCACCACCCATAGGTCCTTTTTTCATATTTTGCTCCTTACTCATTAGCTAACTCCTCCTTTGAAAGTTGAGATAGTGCTATTTGTTTATACACATCACAAGTTTTCATTAACTCATTGTGAGTTCCAATACCTGCAATTCTACCTTCCTCTAAAACTATTATCTGCTCTGCATGTAGAATCGTACTTATTCTTTGAGCTACAATTAGAACTGTACTATTTAATGTTTCTTTTTTAAGGGCTTTTCGTAATGCCGCATCAGTCTTAAAATCTAAAGCTGAGAAACTATCATCAAAAATATATACCTCTGGTTTTTTAGCAATAGCTCTTGCAATAGAAAGTCTTTGTTTTTGGCCCCCTGAAACATTAGTACCCCCTTGAGATATTTCAGTATTATAACTCTCCTTAGTACCTTTAATAAAGTCAGTGGCTTGTGCAATCTCTGCAGCCTTTATCATATCTTCGTCTGTAATACTTTTACCTGAATATTTTAAGTTACTTTCAATGGTACCAGAGAATAACACTCCTTTTTGAGGTACATAACCTATCTTTTCTCTTAAATCATGTTGACTTACTTTTCTAATGTCAATTCCATCTAAAAGTATTTCTCCCTCAGTCACATCATAAAATCTCGGTACAAGATTAATAAGGGTAGACTTACCGCTTCCTGTACTACCAATAAATGCGGTAGTCTCTCCCGGCATAGCAGTAAAAGTTATATTACTTAGAACATTTTCTTCAGCGTTTGGATACTTAAAGGAAACATTATTAAATTTAAGAAATCCCTTTTTATCTTCTTCAAGTTTTATTGGAGCTACAGGATCCTTAACTACATATTCAGTGGATAATACTTCATCTATACGCCCAGCTGAAACTGTAGCACGAGGTAACATCACTGAAACCATAGATATCATTAAGAATGCCATTATAATTTGCATTGTATATTGAATAAATGCCATCATATCTCCAACTTGCATGGTTCCTGCATCAATGCTATGTGATCCATTCCATACTATTAAAATAGTAATTCCATTCATAATCAACATCATAGTTGGCATCATTAAAGCCATAGTTCTATTGACAAATAAATTATTCTTAGTTAAATCATTATTTGCTTTATCGAATCTTTTTTCTTCATGTCTTTCTGTACTAAAGGCACGAATTACCATCATACCAGTCAAAATTTCTCTAGTTACAAGGTTAATCCTATCAACTAGTTTCTGAACCCTCTTGAATCTTGGCATAACTACTGTAAATAAAACAATTACTACTGCTGAAATAGCAACTACTGCAACAACAATAATCCAAGCCATTGAAGTTTCTGTGTTTAAAACCTTTATTACTCCACCAATTCCTAAGATTGGTGCATAGAATACTACTCTTAGAAGCATTACCATAAGCATTTGAATTTGCTGAATATCGTTGGTACTACGAGTTATAAGTGACGCAGTAGAAAACTTATCTAACTCTGCATTAGAAAAACCTATAACTTTAGAAAATACTTTACTTCTAAGGTTTTTACCAAGGTTTGCCGCCACTCTAGCCCCAATAAATCCAACAGTTACTGTAGCAGCCATACTTAGTAGGGCTATAAGTATCATTAATCCTCCGGTATAAAGAAGATAGTTAGTTTGCATTTTGTCTATATTCAAACCAATATTATTATACTCATTTTTTACATAACTAATAGCTGCTTGGTCTATCATAGTATTAGGTAAGTTCTCAAAATTTTTATCTATATCTTTCATCATAGTATCTCGCTGTTCCTGCGGTAACTGTGACATCACTTCCAATATATCTGCATTTTCATCTATACCCATATTAGGAGGAAACTTAGCTATGATTGCTGCTTTCATGGCCTTACTTTCTTCACTGTCACTTTCAAAGCCTTGCACTACTAACATTGGCCTTGCAAATATTCCATTTAACTTTTCAATGGTTTCTTTATCCTTTTTCTTAGTTGTAAGCTTATATACACCTTCATTTTCTAAAGAAGGATACTTCTTCACATATTTATTGTATTCTTCATCACTAAGAGAATCTTTATCTAACAAAGTATAATTACTCTTAATTTCTATTTTATCGTCTTCACTAATAAACAGTTCTAACTTTTCTAATTGACTCTTTCTAATTACTTCTGGTGTAACTTTTTCTACTCCCCCTTGCTGAATTCCAACATTTACTATATTAGAAGTATAGTCAGGTAAAGAAAGGTCACAGACTGCTTGAACAATTAGTAATCCAATTATGATGATAATTGGCACCACTGAGTTCTTTAAATATTTAATTAACTTGAACATATTCCTCCACTCCCTCTTACAAAATGAATTACTAAGAAATAAACTAAAAACAAAATACTTTATTACCTATGCCCTATGAACATAGATAACAATAGTATTTACAATTTATCAGTTTATTTGCAATTTAAAAAAAATTTATTTATAATAATCTTATAAAATACTTATTAATTTATATAAATTATGATATTATATTATTTATAAGTATATAACAGTTATAAACATATATTAATTATAGTTTTATAACTATTATAAGTCAATAACTATTTTATTGTGGATTTTTTAATTTTTAATTAACGATTTTAATATAGAAATTCAATACTGCAGCCAAAGGAGAATTATTATGGATGAAAAAAATTTAACTAAACTATCTGAGGACTTTTTCCTTCTTATGATGCTACTTCATAAAAAGATTATAAAATTAGAAGACTTTATGAAAAATACAGTTGTGCCACCATCTCATGTAAAAGTGGTTTTTTACCTAGCTCAAAATGGACCTTCATCGGTGTCTAGTATAGCCAGAGACCTTTGTATATCTAAACCCAATATGACCCCAATAATAGATAAACTCCTTGAGTGTGGTTATGTTAATAGATATGAAGATCCAAAGGATAGAAGAGTTATTAGAATTGAAATAACAGAAAAAGCCAATGAAGTCTTTAAAATCAAAAAGGATTTAATGAAAAGCTTTCTTAAGGAAAAGTTATCTGTGCTACCAGATGAAGATTTAATTTCTCTTAGTGGTGCAATATCCGAATTTAAAAGAGTTATGTCTAAAATAAATTAAAATAAAAGGTATAAAGCTATCATAAAACTAGCTTTATACCTTTTATTCTTTATACCTTATTAATACTATAAAATTTTTTACTTTAATATTATTATAAATTGTCTATTCTCTTCTCAAATATTCCTCTCTCAAAGATTATGTCATTAAGAGACAATAAAACTCCAATTAATATACCATACCAAATGTAATGTAGTTCAAAACTATCCTTAATTGCCAAAGCAATAAAAACAGCAATACCATACCCTATAGCACTCCATACTTTCTTCTTCTTAGATTTTGATACAAACTTCTGCATCGGTTTAAAAAGTCCAATAATGCTATCATTAAGTCCTTTAAACAATATTGAACATATAAACTCAGCCACTATAACCCCTATAACAATATATAAAAAATCCATATAACACTCACCCTACCCTTTATCTAAAGTTCATCCATTATATATTAATTTTATCATATATACATTTAATATTCCCCTTAATCTCAGGATTTTCTTTTAATATAGCACTTATGGATCTACTACCTAGCTCATAAAAGATTACTCTACTAAAAGGTTTTTCTAATTTATTAGAATTTAATTTTACTTGTAACTTTTCTCTAATAAGATTTTCAATATATCTAGCAAATCCTTCTATAAACTCTTGCCATACCATATATTCAAAGTCTATTTGATTTAAACGGTTCTTCATAACTCTATGATAATCTACCATATCTTTATATTGTAGTTTTTTATCCACAAATTCTAGTTTAGAAGTTTCATTTATGAACACCTTATCCTCATAAGGAAATGGATGATTTATCTCCCACATAAAATCTTTTTTCTCTTTAGCTATTTTAGCAATTTCTAGTTCTTCTCTAATTTCACTATCTCCTTGCTCCCATTGATAGCAGTGAACAAACTCATGAAATATAAATATATATCCCTCCAAGGTATTAAATGCATCCTTAGATACTACAGATGCAGGTTTCATATCATAAAAATCTAGTGGAAAGGAGGCCAACACTTTTTCTGGTACAATCATAGGTGCTTTATATTCACCTTTAAATTCATAGCAAGTACCATTGTCAGATAAATCAAAGATAAAAAAATACCCATCTTCTACTACAGCTACTGTATAAAGCTTTAATAAAGATGTATCTATATCCTTTATTTTTTCATGAATAGAGAATATCTTATTTACCTTAGCTATGGTATCTACTATAAACTGATTCTTTTCTTCTTTATTCATAACCACTTACTTCCTTCCTTGTATTACAATGCCCATCCAGCCATTGTTTTCCTTCTATAAACCATTTATGTGGATATAATATTAATTTATTATCTACAATATAATTCATATACGCTAAAGCTGCATGATATAATGACTTGTCTAATTCTTCTTTTACCAAATCATAAAAAGGAGGTCTTCCATCTTGATCCCATGAAAGTTTGTCAGCTATAAATAAAGTCATCTCATATGGTGTAGGATTTAATTTTAAAGTAGTATGACAACCTATTGCACCTAGTATATTATTATCTTCTATGTTAAAAACTTCCTTTGCTAATTCAACTGAACAACGTTGATGTAATAAAAATGGGTACTTTTTTTCTGCCTCATCTATATACCAATTATTATCCTTAGCATACTGTAGCATTTCTTCAGGGCTAATAATTGCACTAATGTCATGAAGATATCCAGCAATTTCACAAACATCTTTATCTAAGTTATATTTTTCTGCAATTATAATACTAGTTTTAGCAACATTAATACTGTGCTCTAAGGTCTTTTCTCCATTATTCCCCATGAATATTCTTTCAATATTTTCTTTTATTTCTCTAGACATATCTAAATTATTTAAATTTGTGTACTGTTTTATCATAGCTATCCTCCAATGTATTTTTAATTATCACAGTATAATAAATAGTTTTTCTAAATCTAATGATTATCTTATCTTGTATGAACTCAATAGCTTATTGCTAACCATTTTCAATATTAATTTTCTATACTATTATTTCTTTCACTCCTAATAAATCCTTTGAGTAATATCTAACATTTTCTTCTGTATTAGATCTTACTAATACTGCTTTAATTCCAACATGTTCTGGACCTCTTACATCAGCTAAAATACTATCTCCAACCATCCATATATCCCTATAATTGCAATGCTTTTTCAAAGCATAATGATATATTTTAGGATTTGGCTTCTCATATCCAACATTAGCAGATGATATACAATCGATTATATACGGTGATAATCCTAATTTCTCTACTATCTTAGGTAATTCAGGAATATGATTTGAGAGTATTACGTTTGAATAACCCTTTTTCATAAAGTACTGTAATACTTCTATTGTATCTTCATATAGTTGAAAACTTTCTCCTGATGCAAGTACTTGTCTAATTTCTTTTGAGTAGATAGCTGCTTTTTCTTCTGATATATTTAACTTTATATATCCCTTTATTAATATATCTTCAGCATGGTTCCACCAAGCATCACTAGAAGTGAGATTCACATATTCCTTTTCAGCTTGTTGCCAAGGAAATCCCACTAATGAGATTTTCTTAAAATCTTCAATACCTATTTCCGTATATGGTTCATACTTACATAAAACCTTGAATAAAGCTTTACTAAGCATCCACTCATTATGAGCTAATGTACCTTGAAAATCCCAAAATATTAACTTGTCCATTTTAATCTCCATATCGTACTAAATATATTACTAAATTCATAGTTATACATCCATATTATAAAACTATGAACTATTTCCCTAATAACTTATAAATTTCTTCTTCCTTTTCTGCTACATGTTTTTTCATCATAACCACCGATTCATTATGAAGATACCATTGATAACATTTCTTTAAGCCTTCCTCCATAGATGTTTCTTTTTCAAATATTCTATGAATCTTTTTCACATCTAGCACATTGTCATAATTAAAAAATGAAAAGAAGTCTCTCTCATTATAACCATTCTCCTCATAATAAAAATGATGCTTTATTGCCTTTTTTCTAGCAGCCTTCTCACATAGTTCTATCCATGTATTAAAGGTGACTGCCTCACTATTTCCAACATTATAAATAGATAGATTATCTTGATTTGTATCTAAAAATCTTTCTACTAAATTGCCTAGGTCCTTAGAGTAGATAAATTGAATTTTAGTCTCTCCATCATTAGGAATTAGGATAGGCCTATCATTGATAATGTGATGGAAAATAAAGCCTTCCCTTGCTGCATAATTATTTTCTCCATAAACATAAGGAGGACGTAGTATTATAAGCTGAACATTACTGTAGTTATACTTATCCTCTAAAAACTCTTCACACTCTATTTTGTTTGTTCCATAATCTCCCCAATATTTATTTTTTCCTAGCATAAATGATTCTTTGAATGGAATTTTATAATTTTCTACATCATAGACAGCACTTGAACTAATAAAAATATATTTCTCTAACTTCTCATAATTTAAGGCTTCATGAAGAATTTCTAATTGATTTACATTAAGTCCAGATACATCAATTATATAATTAAATTCATGCTCACTAAGACATTTTTTCATTTCATTTAAATCTTCTCTGTCACAAATTATATTAGTAATTCTTTTATCTTCGTTTTTTCTGCTTCCTCTATTTAAGGTGTAAATTTCATAATCTTTCTGAGAACCTAATAAAGCTTCTACAATGGCTTTTCCTATAAAATAGCTTCCTCCAAGAACTAAGACTTTTTTCATTTTCTCCACCTCTACATCTATAAATTTAAAGCTTTTATAAAAAACTTTCTAAACCCATCTCCCACCCTTTCTTCATAACTTTCTTCATCTTCAATATCCATATAATATTTTCCTGATTTCTCATCAATAGATATGGAATCTAAAGGAAAGCCTTTATTTCTATTTTTATGAGGAATAGATGTTAGAATAAATTCCTCTGAGCCTAGTTCATCTCCCATAGACTCAAAAATTCTTCCTTCATCTTGAATAAAGCATATAGCGTTTTTATACTTTGCTTTAGCACTTCCCCCTAATTCCTTGGCAATATTTCCGTAGTACTCTATCATCTCTTCATCCTTAAGCTGCTTTCCATTTACTCTTTTTACATGTACACCTGGTTGTCTTTTCTCATCTATTCCCTCTATGTACAAACCTGAATCACAAGAGAAAATAGGCATATTTACTAGCTTATAATAAGCTAAGGCTTTAATTCTTGCATTTTCTAAAGGATCATTACCACTCTCATCTATTTCTCCCACTCCCATCTTAATTTCATTTAATCCAACTATCTCTACATCTAATCCTTGTAACATCTCTTTCATGTGCTTTAACTTCGCAGGATTTGATGTACCATATAATAATCTCATTCCATCAACCTTCTTTTATGCAATTTTTTACATTTATCTAAGTATCTATGTTATAATATTATTTTACAGGATTAATTTGTATAAGTATATAATTAATGTAATATTGTTTTAATATAAATAAATTTTATATTAGTTAAAATCCTTACTAGACTAATAATTTTTCAAGAATAGAGTGAAGCTAAAATTGAAGAGAATATGTAATCAATGCAACTGTGAAATGGTAGATAATTGTAGTTTCAATGTAGAAGGCGCTCTGTATGGAATTAGAATCAAAAGAAAGGGAAAAAGACTCTTTAGTAGTGTATCTGAAGTACCTAAAGCTGCAGTATGCCCTAATTGCGGCAGTGTAATGTTTTATATAGAAAATTATGAAGATCTTACAAAATAGCTTTTAACAAATTTCATAAAATTAAATTTATATATTTTTTTAAAAAAGTTCTTATGTTCTAACAATTAATTTAGAATATAAGAACTTGTTTTATTATATTTTTTAAGATTATTTTAAGGTATCCATTGCATAATTAATTACATAAGCACATGTTTAAAACGATTTAGAAAGGAAGATTATTTATTATGTATATCTTAAAAAATGCTTTAAAAAGTATTACACGAGCAAAAGTCAGAACTATTTTAATTATAACCATAACAACAATTATTTCTGTTTCTGCTTGTATTTCCCTTAGTATTAGAAAAAGTGCAGAAACAGCTAGAGAAACTTCTCTAGATTCCTTAGAAATCACTGCTAACATATCTGTCAATAGACAAGCTTTAATGAAAAATGCAGAAAATGGAGAAAGTGATAAGCAAAAAGCTCTTCAAAATTCACAAAATTTATCTTTAGAGGAAATGCAGACTTATGCAGATTCTAAATATGTATCTGATTTTTATTATACTCTAACCTCTTCTTTGAATGGTAATGATGACTTATCTCCTGTTGATACCTCTGAGACAAATGAAAATACTTCTAATCCTCCAAATGGAGTACCATCTAATAAAGAAAGTGGTAGTAGAGACTTTGGTAAGATGGGATCACAGGGTGACCTTACTGTGATAGGATACAGTTCTCACGATGCAATGACAGATTTCAAAAGTGGTACAAAAAAAATTACTGACGGAACTGTGTTTAATATAGATTCATCAGAACCTCAGTGTATTATTAGTGATGAATTAGCTCTTCTTAATGAATTAAATGTAGGAGATACTATAACCTTAGTAAATCCTAACAATGAAGAAGAAACTATCTCATTAACTATATGTGGTATATATAACAATAGTGAAGCTTCTACTTATCAACATGCCAATATGATGGGCTTCTCCCCTTCATCTGACCCTGCAAATCAAATCTATGTAAGCTTTAACTCATTAAATTCAGTCATTGAAACTTCTAAATCAAGTGCAACTACTAGCACTGATGAAACAACTGGTATCGAAACTTCTACAGCATTGCGTAGTCAAGAAAATGGAACTTATGTATTTTCTAATATTGAAAACTATGAGGCCTTTAAAAGCGATGTCATAACCCTTGGTTTAGATGATACTCTTTATACGATTTCATCTCAAGATGTTAATTCTTATGAACAAAGTATGATACCACTAAATAACTTAAGTAATTACTCATTGTACTTCCTTTTAGTTGTTTTAGGTATAGGTGGTGCCATCCTAATTATTTTTAATGTGTTTGCTGTAAGGGAAAGAAAATATGAAATTGGTGTACTAGCTGCCATAGGTATGAATAAGCTTAAAATTGCAACTCAATTTATAACTGAAGCTTTCGCTGTGTCATTCGTATCCATAGCAATAAGTGTTTGTATTGGAGCTACAATTTCTGTACCTATTGCAAATAAGCTCCTCGAAAATCAAATTGCTTCAGTGGAAACTACCAATGAAGCAACTAAAGATAATTTTGGTGGTGATTTTCAAGGTAAAATGTCAGGAAATAGAGCTCCTGGTGCAATACAATCAGCTGGTAAAACACCCATTAGCTATATTGATAATATAACAGCAAGTATAGATATGGTAGTTTTACTACAACTACTAGGATTAGGTATTCTACTTACTCTTATATCTAGTGCAACAGCAGTAATATCTATCCTTAGATATGAACCATTAAAAATATTAAGCAATCGGACTTAAAAAGGAGAGTGTTATTATGAGTTCTTTTATACTAAAAGATCTATGTTATTCCTATAATAAGGAACGTGAAATTATAAGCAATATGAATTATGAGTTTAAAGATAATACAGTTTACTCCATCATCGGAAAGTCTGGAGCAGGTAAAACCACTCTTTTATCTCTTCTTTCTGGACTAGCTAAACCAACTGAAGGCTCCATCTTATTTGATGGAAAAGATATAAGTGAAATGGATTCTTTTAAATATAGAAGTAATCTAGTTGGAGTTATCTTTCAAAGCTTTAACTTACTACTTCATTTAACTGCCATTGAAAATGTTATTCTCTCGATTGACATATCAAGTAAAAAAATTATAAATAAAAAAGAAAAGGCACTAGAAATTTTAAATAGTGTAGGGTTAGATGAAGCTACTGCTACCCGTAGAGTGTTAGAACTTTCTGGTGGTGAACAACAACGTGTAGCCATCGCTAGAGTTCTTTCCTATGACCCTGCTGTAATACTGGCAGATGAGCCAACAGGTAACCTTGATGGTGAAACAGAAAGTAGTATCGTTAAAATTTTTCAAAAGCTAGCTCATGAACAAGGTAAATGTATAATTTTAGTTACCCATTCTCCTGCTGTTGCTAACATGTGTGATGTAGTTTATGAACTTTCTTCTAAAAATAAAAATAGCATAGCCTAAATAAAAAATAGATATAAGATAACCATTATCTTATATCTATTTTAAATTATTTAAATCACCTTAAATAAACTTTTCACTCCCACTAATCTTTTAACTTACTACACTTAGCCAAATCATAGATTTGGAGTGGGAATAATGAAACTCCGACTCATTTCATTCGCTGGAGTAACTAACACTTAGCCAAATCATAGATTTGGAGTGTTAGTTACATTCTTATAGCCTATATAGGTGGCGTAGAAATAGCCTCCATATATAGCTATTATCAGTAGTGCTGTTATAGTGGCTGAAGCCCCTATCTCTGCATTGCCGTAAAGAGATATAAATTCATTAGCTACACTAATTCCAACTATGGAGTGAATTATAGCTAATACTAATGGCATTGCAAAGTATATTAAAGTTTGAATAAATATGGTTTTATTTATCATGTTTCTTGAAGCTCCAATCCTTCTTAGAGCTTTATATCTATCAATGCTCTCACTAGCTTCTGATAATTGTTGAAGAGCAAGGACTGCCGCACTAGAAATTAAGAATACAATCCCAATATATATACCTATATATAAAATTGTGGTAGTAGCTCCTTTTGTCATACTGTATATGCCAGTCTTAGTATCACCTAATATTATAAAGTCTTTACCCGAAGCATTTTCATCTCTGCTATTTTTGAATATTTCTCCTATTTCTGATTCTCGTTTTTCTCTATCTTCACCTACAAAGTTACAATTTAATATAGAGTCATAGGGTTTAAGGTTTTCTAAAGCTTTATCTGGAAGTATTACTGTAAAGAAATTATTAGCAAAGCCTGTGCTTTCATAAGCTTCTGTAATAAGCTCTTGATTTTTTATATTATAGTTTATATTATTTATTTTAATTACTGTATTTTCCTTCATATAGCTTTTAACTAAAGGCACTAATTTACTAAAGTTAGAGGTTATTAATACTTCATCTTCTTTTAAGTCTATTGAACTTTGTCCATTTAACTCTCTTAGTTTATTATAATCACTTATTTTTAGAGCTGACATGTTACTATAATCGTTATCAAGAAATTTATCTTCTTTACCATATCCTCTTAATATATCACCATAACTTTCTTCTAGTCTATACTCTTGTAATACTACATACTTTTCTTTATCTGTGAAATTGAACCCTAATTCTTTAATGGCCTGTTCTATAGTTTTGTTTTCCGAACCTTTAAAATTTATAATTCTAGCTGAGACATCAAAGGGTACTGTATCCTTAAGACTACTTTCTAAAGAATTTTTAAAACTCAATCCCGTAGATAATATAGAAATAGTTATAAAGAGCATTAAACATATAACTGTTATAGATACAAAATTTGTGTTAATTTTACTACTTATCTGTCTAGTAACAAATATATTTAGTTTTTTAAGGTATATATTTTTACTATTCTTGATTACATACAATATAAATCCAGCTAATCCATAATAAAATAATATAGTTCCTAGAATCCCCAGTATTATCGAAATAGTAAATCTAGAATCAGTTATGTCTAATCCCACTTCTATTATAAACTTATAAGCAGTTATAAGTATTCCTACTCCTAAAATAAAAATAATAATTGATACTATAGGATTTTTAATCTTTATATTTTCACTTTTCTTATTAGCATTTATCATATCTATAAGTTTGTATTTTGAAATTACAAAGGTATTAAATATCATTATAAGTAAAAACATTATTCCAAAATAAGCTATAGTCTTTACAGCAGCATTTTGTGAAAATACAAATTTGTATTCACTCATGCCTACCTGAAATAACTTCGCTGTAAAAAGAGATAATCCTTGTGATAAAACTATACCAAAGATTAACCCTGCTACTAAAGACATAAGGCCTATGAAAAAAGATTCAGACACTAAAATACTTGAGATTTTTCTTTTACTCATACCCAATGTCATATATACACCAAGTTCTTTTTTTCTTCGTTTTATCATAAAGTTATTTGCATAAACAATGAGTCCACCCAAAATTACTGACACAAATACAGATACCCAAGAAATAACTGTAGTTAACATATCTATAAAACTAGCTTCCTTCTTACTTATTTCAAACATTGCCTTTTGTGATTCTATAGAGTTAAAGCTATAAAATATACAAACGGCAAAGGTTAAAGTTAAAAAATATATGGTATAGTCTTTAAAACTTTTCTTTACATTATTTAATGCAATTTTAGAATACATCTCCACTGTCACCTCCAAGTAATGTCACTACCTCAATAATTCTATTAAAGAATTCTTTTCTACTATCATTTCCTCTAATTAGTTCATTAAATACTTTTCCATCTTTTATAAATAAAATCCTATGAGCATAACTAGCTGTAAACGCATCATGTGTGACCATGAGTATAGTAGCTTCTAGTTCTTCGTTTAATTTCTCAAAGGAGTCTAGTAATAATCTAGAGGACTTAGAATCTAATGCTCCTGTTGGTTCATCAGCTAAAATTAGTGATGGATTAGTAACGATAGCTCTAGCTGAAGCAACTCTTTGTTTTTGACCACCAGACATTTCATAAGGATATTTATTTAAAATTTCACTTATACCTAATTTGTTTGCTACTGCTTTAATTCTTCCATCTATACTTTTAGGTTTTACATCTTGTATAGTAAGTGCCAATGCAATATTTTCATAAGCAGTTAATGTATCTAAAAGATTAAAATCTTGAAATATAAATCCAAGCTCATCTCTTCTAAACTTTTCAATATCATTATTCTTAAGACTAGTTATATCTTTATTATTTATAATTATATTTCCTGTAGTCACTGTGTCAATGGTAGATATACAATTTAAAAGTGTAGTTTTACCACTTCCAGAAGGTCCCATTATTCCAAGGAACTCCCCCTTCTCTACCTCAAAACTTATATTATCAATAGCCTTAGTCACATTTCCCTTTCCACCATAATATTTTTCTATATTTTCAACTTTTAAGACATTTTCCATAATTCATCCTCCTAAAATACATTTTAAGTTTTGCCTTAACTTTATGAGCTTATTATATATTTTTCTAAAAGTATGTTGTATTTAATTTCATGTCATTAATCTTTCATTTTCGTAAGATAATAATGAAAGTCTAAAAGTTAATCTATAAACTTAGGAGTAGCCCTGTTTATGAAACTATTGAAGCCCTAGGTATAAGTACAATGTAATCAAATGTTTACCATAAAAAAACTGATTGAGATTAATTTTTATCCAATCAGTTTATTTTAGCTATTATTAGAAACTAGTAAATCTTCCTAGAGGAAAATTTATATACACCTTAGTTCCATATTCTAACTTTGACTCAATACTTATCCCCAATCCAAGTCTATTACAAAGTTTTTTACACAGATATAACCCCATTCCTGTGGATTTACCAAACTTTCTTCCATTATCCCCAGTAAAACCTTTTTCAAAAACCCTAAAAATGTCTCTTTCTGAAATTCCAACACCATTATCTTCTATAGTTAAAGTTATTTTATTTTCTGTAGAAGTTGAATATATTTTTATTATCCCATTTGATTCCTTAGAATACTTTATGGCGTTTCCTAAAACTTGATTTAAAATAAACTCCACCCATTTTATATCACTGAAAATTTTACCTCCCATATCTCCTATCTCTAAAGATATCTTTTTATTTATGAAATCTCTAGAATTCTTTCTCAAAACCTCCATAACAGCTTCTTCTAAATTAAATTCTCTTATAATATAGTCCTTACTTACATCGTTGCTCTTTGAGTAATAAAGGACTTGTTCTATGAAATCTTCTACCTTCTTCAATTCATGTCCAATTTTATTTGTTACAGTACTTTCGTTATTATCTATAATAAGTCTAGCAGAAGCAATAGGCGTCTTTACTTCATGAACCCACATTTCTATGTATTCTCTATATTCTTTTTGGGTACATTCATACTTTTTTACATTTTCATGCATATTTTTATTACATTCCTTAAGAACTTGATAAACTATTTCACCTTCTAAAAAATCTGGCTTTTCCATAACCTCTGGAAGCAAATACTTTTTATCCAAGCTATCTTTAGTTCCTGTAATATTGTCTAGAAATTTCTTATGTTTAATAACTTCAAGGGTTAAATATGTACTTAATGGAGTAAACCATAATATGAAAGATAAAAATATTAGTCCACTCCCTACATTTAAAAATATTAAAATAGATACAAAAATCATAAATAGGACTCCATTAATTATTAAAAAGCCAATTCTTGATTTAAGATAATCCCTAACTTTCATTTTATCTATTCCTCTCTACTACTTATAGTAGAAAACTCCTTCAAACCCGCATAAACAGAACAACTATTTAAATAGTTTTATTTTTCCATATTTAAATAGTTTTATGTATAAATAGTTCTCTACATAAATATTTATATATTTATGGCATTATATATCCAAGTCCCCTTCTTGTTTCTATAACATCTTTAATTCCAATTTCCTCTAATTTTTTTCTAAGTCTTGTCACATTAACTGACAAAGTGTTATCATCTACAAACAAATTAGACTTCCATAGATAATCCATTAGATCCTCCCTAGATACAATGTTTCCTTTATTCTTTATAAGGTAATAAAGAACTTTTAATTCGTTTTTAGTGATTTCTAAAGCATTATCTCCACAGTTTATGGTTCCATTAGATAGATTTAACTTTAAATCATTATATACTAATATTTCTTGATTCCCTTCATTCCCTTGATTTACTCTCTTTAGTACTGAATTTATCCTTGCTAAAAGTATTTGTGTATTATAAGGCTTAGTTATAAAGTCATCTGCTCCTAAATTCATACTCATTAGCTCATCCATATCACTATCTCTACTTGTAACCACAATTATAGGTACTTGAGAAGTTTTCCTCACTTCTCTACAAATGTAGAATCCATCAAATACAGGTAAGTTTATATCTAAGAGTATGAGATTGGGCTCTTCTTTTTCAATAATAGATATTATATTTTCAAAATTAGTAGGTGCTATGACCTCATATCCATATCTATTTAAAAATGTTGCAAGCTCCTGCCTAATAGTTTCTGTATCCTCTATTATAATGATCTTTGCCACTTTATCACTCCCAAAATTATTTTTTATATTATATGTTTACATTAATGTAAAATTAAGATTTATCTATACTAAAACTAGTTGAAATACTTTTCCAATTCTTATTAATAACATTATAACCAAAACATAGTGTAACTAAAAGGCAGTCAATTATTAATTTGTTTTATTTTTATTCATAAAGTCTTTATTTTTTTACATTTTATGGTATAATAACCTTATTTAATAGAATTATAGGGAGGTGGATTTTAATTTGAAAAAAACTTTTAAAATTCTTTTTATTATAATTTTAGGTTTAATTTTAATTTATTTACCTTATTATAAAAAAGATATTTCCTTTGAAAAAGCTTTAGAAAAGATAAATCATAAAAATTTAAATATCCCCATATCTAAATTAAATATTAGAGAATTTATATCCGAAATTCCAAATGAAGATATACTAACTGCTAAAGAACACGCTCTACTATTTTCAACACCTCACGTAATATCTCCTACTGCTATAACCAGAAAAGAAGCTATTTATGATGTAGAACTATATTTTAAAGCTTTGAAATCTAGCTACGCACCATATAATTATTATGGTAGTGATAAATTATTTTTACAGGCTAAGGAATCAGTTTTAAGTTTTATTGGTGATAATGATGTAATTAATGTAGCTGAACTAACAAAAACCTTAAAAGATAATCTTGCTTTTATTCCTGATAGACATTTTTATATAGGTAACAATGGCTTTGACTTAGAAAATACCTCTAGATATTATACAAATTCAACTCTAGGAATTTTCAAAAACAGAATAGGCTATTATGTAGAATATGGAGGTGTTCTTTACTACATTAAATCTATAAATAAAGATGAAAACATCGAAAATTATTTATATCTTTCAATAAATACTGAAGGTAAGCTATTATACAATTTAGGTGTTTTAGCAAAATATTCTGGACAAGCTTCAAGGAACTTAAATGTTGTTTTTTATAGAGGTGAATCAGAATATACTAAAGATATTGAACTGAAATTATCAAATACTTTTTCAGATGAGTCTATTTCACCTTTAGACTACACAACTATAGATGATGTTCCTATAATATCTTCCAGAGAAGTTCCCTACAATATAGGTTTAGAAGGAATAGATTTCATTAATACTGCTTCTAAAGTAAAGGGTTCTCCTGTAAGTATATTAGATTTACGTGGTAATAATGGTGGTGATATATTGACCGCTTTAAACTGGATAAATGAATATTTTGGAGTTTCATCTCAAGGGAAGGGTCTTTTTCTACTTCTTTATGGAAGATCTAAGGATGCCCCCTCCTACTACGATTTTAACACCTTTCATAAGGACCTAAAAACTTTACAACTTGAAAAAATTCATGCTTATTATTATGAACATATACCTAAATCTAAAAAAGAGCTTAATAAAAATTTAAATACTATCTTTGTTCTTACAGATAAAAAAACCTCCTCAGCTGCTGAATTCTTTGTAGAGCATCTAAAGGATTTTGAAAATATTGTAGTAGTTGGTACTAATACTCATGGTACTCTTGAAAGTTCTAATGTAGAACTGGGTTACCTTCCAAATTCCCATATTGAATTTTCCTATGGAAACTGGTTAAGGCTATATGATGAAAAGTTCTTTAAGGAAGGTGAAGGTATCAAACCTGATATATGGGTAAATGGAGAAGATGCTTTAGAACTAACTCTAAAACTTATTGAAAATTATAATTTAAAGTAACTATTTAAGAGGTTGCCTGATTTTTTAGGCAACCTCCTATTATAAACCTATAATTTATTTACTTCTCTTTCTATTCTTTCTAAAGCTTCTTGAAGAACAACCCTACTAGTTCCTATATTCATTCTTTGAAACATAGCTCCATCATGTCCAAACATGCTACCATCATTTAACCATACTTTACACTTTTTAAGGAAGAATTTACTTAATTCTTCTGGCTTCATATTTAATCCTGAGCAATCAAGCCACAATAAATAGGTTCCTTCTGGTTTTCTAATCTTAATTTTAGGAATTCTTTTATCAAAGAATTCTAAAGTAAAGTCTATATTTCCTGCTAAATATTCCATAAGACCTTGATACCATTCTTCTCCACTAGTATACGCTGCTTCTTGTGCTACTGCACCTAAAGTAGTTGCTCCTTCTATACAGTCTTTTTCCATTTGCAATATATATTGATTTCTTAATTTTTCATTTTTAATAATTATATTTGCAGTTTTAAACCCTGCAATATTAAAGGTTTTATTTGGTGCTGTGCATATTATAGAATTATCAGCAAATTCTTCATTGATAGATGCAAATACTGTATGTATATTAGGTTTATAAACTATATCTGCATGAATTTCATCTACTACCACTAGTACATTATTCTTTATACATATTTCTCCAACCATTTTTAATTCTTCTACAGTCCATACTCTTCCTACTGGATTATGAGGACTACAAAGAATTATCATCTTAGTTTTTTTAGTAATTATCTTTTCTAAGTTATCAAAGTCCATTTCATATCTACCATCTTTACAAGTTAAGGGATTTTCTACAACCTGACACCCATTATTTTTTATAATACTATAAAAAGGATGATATACCGGCGTTTGAATTATAATTTCATCTCCTGGTTTTGTGTAAGCAGCAACTATAGTTTTAAGACCTGGTACAACTCCCGGAGCAAACTTCATCCATCCCTTTTCAACTTTCCATTGAAATCTTTTATCAAACCAATTTGTAGCAGCTTTATAGTATGATGGTGGTGTAAGGGAATATCCAAAAATAGGATGTTCTAACCTTTTTCTTATAGCATCTCCTATTTCTTCTGGCACTTTAAAATCCATATCTGCTACCCATAGAGGTATAATTTCACTATCATTATATGTTCTATTTATTAAGTCCCACTTTAAACAGTTACTGCCTATCCTGTCCACTTTTTCATCAAAACTGTATTTCATTTTCCCTACCTCCTATAAAATCCTAATAAATTAATAATAATTTTTACTACTTAAACTACTATATACAATATAATTTTATCACTATTTTTATCAATGTAGTATTATAACATTCTATAGATAGATGTAAATGTATAAAATAACACTATAATTCATAATATTACATAATTTCTATGTATAATCTTATTAGATAGATTATTTTTAAATAACCACGTAAAATGATAGGAGAATTAAAATGAAAATAAGAAAAGAACTACCTGAAATATTTGAAGACTTTGCAGAGGCTAGGAGAAACTCCTTTATTGCAGCCAAAAAACTTAAAGATGAAAATATACCTTTAGTAGGAGTATTTTGTACTTATATGCCACAGGAATTACCTCTTGCCATGGGTGCAAGTGTTGTATCTCTTTGTTCTATGTCTGATGAGACAATTGCAGAAGCTGAAAAAGAATTACCGCGTAATCTATGTCCACTTATCAAATCAAGTTATGGATTTGCAAAAACAGATAAATGTCCATTCTTTTACTTTTCTGATTTAGTTGTAGGTGAAACTACTTGTGATGGAAAGAAAAAAATGTATGAATATTTAAGTGAGTTTAAGCCTGTTCATGTTATGGAACTACCAAACTCTCAAAGTGAAGAAGGTTTAAAGCTTTGGAAGAAAGAAGTAATAAAATTTAAAGAAGTTTTAGAAAAACAATTTGAAACTACTATAAGTGATGAAAATATTAAAAAGGCCATTAAATTAAAAAATGAAGAAAGAAAAGCTCTTAAAGCCTTCTACGGTCTTGGAAAACTTGATCCACCAGCGATATTAGGACAAGATATGTTTAAAGTTCTTTATGGTACTACATTTAAATTTGATAAAGCAGAGGTACCAAAAGAAATATATGCCCTAAGTGAGAAAATTAAGGGTGAATATGAAGTAGAAAAAAAATATGAAAAGAAACCTCGTATTCTTATAACTGGATGTCCTATTGGTGGAGCTACAGAAAAAGTTATAAAAGCAATAGAAGATAATGGAGCTCATGTCGTGGCTTTTGAAAACTGTACTGGTGCTAAAGCTATCGATGAATTAGTAGATGAAAATAATCCTGATATCTATGATGCTATTGCTCGTAAATACTTAAATATTGGATGTTCTTGTATGACACCTAATCCTAACCGTACAGATCTACTTAATAGAATGATAGATGAATATAAAGTTGATGCAGTGGTGGATGTAGTACTTCAAGCTTGTCATACATATAGCGTAGAAACATTGCAAATTAAAAGATTTGTTAATAACACTAAAAAAATACCTTACATCAGTATAGAAACAGATTATTCTACTGCTGACATTGGACAACTTAACACTAGAATGGCAGCTTTTATAGAAATGTTATAGAGCCTTAAAATATTGCTTAGGTAAAAATTATCTATGAAAGTTCATAATAAAATCCAAAAACCTCAAGAAAAATAATTTCTTGAGGTTTTCCCACTTTCTCTCCTTTATTCCTCTAGCATGTTTTTTCTAATTGATGCTATAATACTATTAATACTAAAGAAACTGGCAAGGAGAGTTTATAATGCATAGACAATATATTAATTATTCTGCAAACATGCCTATATCTATTTCTTTTAATACCATTAAAAACTATCCAATCCATTGGCATTATTGCATCGAAATTCTTTATGTTATAAAAGGCACAATCAATCTATATATAAATACTGAAAAATATATAATAAGTGAAAATCAAATTGAAATTATAAATATAGATGAAGTTCATAGCATTGAAAGTGATGATCCTGACAATAAAGTACTCATATTTCAAATAGATCCCTACTTTTTTCAAAAGTACTATAACGATATTGAGAATATGTTTTTTTATACCAACTCTTCTAGTAAGGCTTCGCAATTAGGTGAAGAGTATGAAGATTTAAGAGTATTTCTTTGTCAAGTCCTTTGTGAAACAGTGCAAAAACAAGATAATTATGATGAAGAAATTGAAGATATCCTTGTAAAACTTCTTTATCATCTTATAAACAACTTCAACTATTTAATTCATGAAAAACAAGAGCTTAAAGAAAATAAAGATCAACTTCAAAGATATCATAGTATATCGAAATATATTTATAATAATTATCAAAACAATATAACTCTTAAAGATATATCTAGTAACGAATATCTAAGTACTCATTATTTATCAAGAGAAATAAAATATGCTACAGGATATTCCTTTACTGATTTTCTAAATCTTATTAGAGTTGAAGAATCTATAAAATTAATTTTAGATACAGATATGACACTATCTGAAATTTCTGAGGAAATTGGTTTTTCTCATACTAGATACTTTAATAAGCACTTTAAACTTCACTATAAGCTTACGCCTTTACAATTTAGAAAAAAATATAAATCTACTCCTGAAGTCCTAGAAAAGTTGACTAAATATATAACTCATCCTTTAGAAGAAAGTCTAGATGAGGTAATATATTATCTGGAGGACTACGATAGGTTTAACTATGAGGACAAAATTCATCAGTTAAATATTAATATGGAAAATTGTATAGGTGAATTTGATAAGAATTTTAATAGAATTATAACCATTGGTGATGCCTTTGACCTTTTAATTGAAGACAATAAAGATACACTAGAAGAACTTCAAAGGGAAATGGATTTTGAATATGGACGGATCCTAAATTTATTTAGTACTGATATGGCTATTTTCCCTGGCTCTAAATTTCATAACTGGAATAGAGCAAAGGATGTACTAGAGTTTATAGAATTTTTAGATATAGTGCCTATAATTGTTTTAGATATGGATAGCACCTATGAAGAACATATAAATGACATTAACGATGAAAGCTATGAAGTTGCCTCTAAAAATATATTACCCCTTAAAAATTCTATAGATATACATGAAGATTTTAAAAATATTCTTCTATCCTTCATGGAATATTTCAGTGCAATAGAAACTCTTAATTACAAAAATTTTAGATTTGAATTTTCCTCTACCTTTCCTGAAAATTTGAGGACTTCAATTGAAGAAATATTAATTTACAATAAATTAGATTTTGAAGAAGAACCTTTTATGATAAATAATGAAGTAAATAATATATATGATACAGCCTATATGATTCCATTTATTATTGATAATGTAGTAAATCATAAGGGAGATTTAAGCTTTATAAGGGCCTTTGACGTCCTTGATAAGCAAGTAAATATAACCAATGAACTATTCTTTGGTTATCCTGGTCTTATAAATGATAAGGGAATAAAAAAACCTGCCTTTTATGCCTATTCACTTTTAAATAAATTAGGTAATACATTAGTAGCTAAAGGTGATGGATATGTAGTTACTAAAACTAACAATCAATATGAGATTTTACTTTATACTTATCATGATAAAATCAATGATTTAATTTCTATGGCAAGTTTTTCAAAGCTTAGAGGTATAAAAAATGCGACTTCGAAAAAACTTTCTCTTAATATAACTAATATTCATTCAGATATTAATGTAACTACTTATGAAATAAATGAAAAGATTGGTTCATCCTATAACTATTGGATTGATATGGGGAGACCAACTAGACTTAACAAAGATGAAAATGGTATTCTTCATAAAGCTTCTTATCCTAATATTAGATTTAAATACTTTAAGAAGAGTACAGTTATAAATATTTTAGTTACCTTAAAAACCTATGGAGCTACATTAGTTATAATTAATGAAGTTCAGAAGCCTATTAAGATTAATTAATTTTACCTCAATTTATATGAATATATGTCTACTTTCAGTTAAAATATATTATGTTATGTATAAAATATATTGATTTTAAGTACAAAAGCATCCTAATTAAGGTGCTTTTGTGCTTTTTCCTATTTTTAACCAATGACTATTTGGGCAGAATAGTACTTTTTGATGGACACTTAAGTGAATGTTTATTTAATTGTTTTCAACTATAATATTAATATAAGATAAAATATTATAATATTAAATTAAACATGAAGACAAAACGTATTTTTCTATAAAAAATAAAGAGAAGTTTTTATAAAATAAACTCAAGAAAAATATGCAGAATTTTCAAATAAATGAGGTGAGACAATGGGAATTAACCCTAAAATATTTTCGGATGGAAGAACATACAGAGTATTATTTAAATTTGCCATACCTGCAATTTTTTCTTTGCTAGTAGCAGAACTCTATAACATGGTAGACACAGTTTTTGTTGGTAGATATATTGGTCCTAATGCTATCGGTGCCTTAACAGTTGCATTTCCAATTCAACGTTTTCTTATAGCAATCGCTTTCTTAATTGGTGTAGGAGCTTCAACCTACGTTTCAAGATATTCCGGTGAAAAACAACCTGAAAAGATTAAATCCACAATAATTAATTCAATATCTATTACAATAGTATCTTTAACAATAATCCCTCTACTTTTATTCTTATTTAGAGGTGGATTATTATATAAACTTGGTGCAAGTGATGTCACTTTTGGACTAACTAATGATTATATATCTATAATTTTTATAGGAGCAATATTTCAAGGATTAACTATAGTATGCTCTCAAGTAATGACAGCCTTAGGAAACTCTAAAATAGGACTTTATGCTAACAGTATCGGTGCACTTCTAAATATTGTAGTTGACTACATATTAGTAGCTCATTTAAATATAGGTATAGCTGGTGCAGCTATTGCTACTGTAGTTTCTCAATTTGTAGGCTTAATTTTTGTTCTATACAAGTTTAAAGATGTAACTAAACACTTTAAAATTAAACTTTCAATAAATAATATTCTACCAAATATAGATATTACATTAATTAAAGGATTAATTGCTGTGGGATTTTCAACCTTTGTTATTGAAATATCAGATGCAATAGTTTCTGTAGTTTTAAATAACTTATTAATTTCTAGAGGTGGTAATGAAGCTATAATAATAGTAGGTGTTATTACTAAAATATCTATGTTTATGTTTATTGCAATAATTGGTATAAGTTCTGCTATGCAGCCAATTGTAGCCTTTAACTTTGGTGCAAGAAACTTTGATAGAGTTAAAAATACAGTTAAAGCATCTATAAAAACTGTGACAATAATCTCTTTAATATTTGGAGTATTTATTATGTATTTTGCTCCAAAAATGATAGGCTTGTTTTTAACTGATGCAAAGTTATTACCTGAGGCTGTTAAGGCCCTTAGAATATGTATATTCCTACTTCCTTTAGTTGGTTTATATTATATAGGTATATACTACTATCAAGCAATTGATGAAGCTAAAAAAGGATTTAGATTATCTTTATTTAGACAGTTAATAGTATTCATTCCTTTAGCTATAGTTTTTGTGAATATTTTTGGTACCATAGGTGCATGGATAGCATATCCTGCTTCAGATTTAATTTCTGCAGTAACATCTTTTTATTTATTAAATAGCACTTGGAGAAAAGACCAAAAGGAAGAAACTACAAAAACCGTAACAGCTTAATAAAAAAAATTTACTCCTTAGAAAGTTATATTCTAAGGAGTTTTTACATAATAATTATAAGTTAGGTACTAGGATGACAATCTTAGCTCCTATTATTTTAATAAAGTTACCTAATAATATTTCAAAACTATAATTTACAAGAATTTATATAGTTTCCAGTAACATCAAAGCCTATATATTGTCCAGAGCATAAAGGTTCTTTAATAGCTAATTTAAAATAAACTATATCTTCTCCACAATTGTCGCATCCAGTAAATTTGGCAATTTTGCAATCTTCTGCCATAGGTACTCTAACCCATTTATGAGGCCAAACCCAAACCCACTTATATAATACTACAGCAACTAAATATTCTTTGCCTCTACAAAGATTCTTAACTTTAATAGAAAATTTAACTATTCTGCATTTAGTTTCAGCATCTATTATTTTTACTTGTCCAAAATCTTGTGGGCATTCGCAAGGATTTAACATTTGATCTGTCCCATATTTAGGAGGTGTGCCTTGTGGTCCTGGCTCTTTACTCTGTTCTTGAATTAGATTTGTCTCTAGTTCTATGGAATCAGAATTTTCATTTGTCACATATTTTAATTCATTTTCAATTGTATTCATATATTACACCTCATACACTAATATATTTTGTTTTAATTACAGTACTTCCTTTGTTTATATATTTAATATCATCTGTACTTTTCGAATAATTTTTTATCCTTGATTTTATTCTGCTAATATATTATATGTATATAACATTTCTATGTTACTCTATCTTTTTATGAATAGCACTTTAATATCATTAAACTAAAAAACTATCTCAAAATAAGCTAAACCTTAATGTAAAGTTTAGTGATTCTTTTTGAGACAGTCCATTTTTATTGCAAATCTATTATATTATTTATTAGTACCATTAGTAGTAGAATATACACCTCTATTTAAAGCATCATGTATAGCTGATGTTACCTTACCTACTTCAACTTTTTGATCCATATCCTTAACTATAGAAGAAGGGTTATATAAATCATTAAGGCTTTGTCTTATATCTTTATCCTTTAAATAGTTTATCAAAGCTTCGTAATGATTTTTCACATTCTTGAAATTACTATCTTCTAAATAATTATCATCATTATTAGATAATGCTATAAATTTAATATCCTTAATTTGATTATTAGCTAAAGTAAATTCAACTGTTAATTCATCCTCATCTATATATGAACCACGATATATACCATTAGAATAATTATTGTTGGTTAAATCAATACCGAAGAGTGTATTGTCATTACTATTCTTGTCATTAATGCCTAAAACTCCACTATCATTAGTTCCATTACCATCTAAGGTTGTATTTTCACTATTTGCTGTACCATTTTCAGTTTGATTTTGAGCAACTTCACTACCCGTATTTCCTTTATTACCTGCAGTGTCATTATTAGTACATCCTACAAGTCCTGTGGTTAATGCTATTGTTGCAATTAAAAGCGCTATTTTTTTCATAATAAACCTCCTGTGCACATTTTTATGATTATAGTATAAGCATATACACAGTTATTATTCTTATATTGGTTTTCCTATTATTTCTTTTCTTTCTCCAACATACAAAAGTTAAATACAAAAATTCTTTACTTTATATTGTTAAAATAAAATATCGCAAGTTGTGTTCTATCTCTAAGATTTAATTTTTCTAAAATACTACTTATATAGTTTCTTATTGTACCTTCACTCAAAAATAATTTTGCTGATATTTCTTTATTGGAAAGTCCTTTAGAAACTAAAGTGATTATTTCAATGTCTCTATCAATTAAATCATACTTTGATATATCTTTTTTATTTTCAGTACTATTTAACATGGTAGGAATTTTAGATATAATTTCTTGTCCAAAAACACTTTGTCCAAGTTCTACTGCCTTTAAAGCAGGTACTATGCTTTCAAAATGTTGTTTTAAAATATATCCCTTAGCACCAACTTTTAATGCAGTTATAATATATTCCTCATCCTCAAAAGTGGTTAAAAATAATATTCTCCCCTCATTATGAGATTTTAAAATTTTCTGTGCAGCCTCTAGCCCTGACATTCCCCCCATACGAATATCCATAAGTAATATATCTGGAGTATACTTATTATACAGCTCTATAGCTTCTTCACCACTATATCCAAGGGATATAACTTTTATATCACTTGATGTCTCTATGATTGTCTTTAATGATGCTGCTATAAGCTTATCATCATCTATAATAATTATTCTCATAGTACCCCTCCTTCATAATAGAAATAAATATTTTAAACCCTTTTGAACTATCAAAATTTACAATACCATTTAAACTATTTACCCTCTTTTCAATGCTTTGTAATCCCATTCCACCATCCATACTTGCCTTCTTTTTACTTCCATCATCTAAAATAATAACTTGATATAATTTTGGATGTTCATACAAACTTACAGTTACTGTAGTAGCATTTGAATGTTTTATTATATTAGATAGTGCCTCTTTTACAATAGCAATAATAGCATATTTAACCTTAACATCAGGATTAGAAGAAAACTCATAATTTAAAGTAGCCTTACAAAACTTAAATTCATTTATAAGCTTTGAAAGTTGTACATATAAGTCAATAGAATCTTCATGTAAATTATGAATACTACTTCTAATAGAATCCATACCTTGGTCCAAGGTAGATTTAATGTCCTCTAAAAGTCTTTTTGTTTGCTCCTCTTTAGTAACTACCATAATAGCACCAATTTGCAATATAGAGCTAGTTAAAAGGTGTCCTACATTATCATGAATTTCTCTTGAAATACGATTTCTCTCCTTTAATGTTGCAAAATTAACTTCAAAATCTTGTTTATATTGTAATTCCTTTACCTTCTCTTCCAATACTATAGATATCTCAGTTAAATCATCTCTTTGTTTTATAAATTTATCATGCAATTTTTCATATTTCACAGTATTAAACTTCAAGATTGCTGAAGTAATAAGAAGTCCAAGAATCATTATACTAATAATATGTGAATATTTATGTATATTCATAAGATACGGAATTAAAGTTAAGATGAATATATATTTATACTTTGAAAAAATAGTATCATAAAATATTATAGGAATACCCATGAGAAATTCAGGATATACAATGCAAAGGATACTATATACTATTAATACTATTACATTTAATTTATCCTTGCTAAAATATTCTAGAAAACAAGTTATTGCAACTGTTACCAAGATTGGTAATATTGATTTTTCTATACTATAATTTTCTATAAGTAATAATGCCGAACCTATAAGCAAAATAATTTTATTTAATATATTATTCATCTATACTCCCTCACTTTATATATCTATAATAACATATACAAATTTCTTAATGTGACAAATGTAATGTAATATTAATGACAAATAGCACTTACCTACAAAGAGATTCTCTAATAAACTATAAGTATAAACTAAATAAAGTAAGGAGTATTAACTATGATTGTAAAAATAGAAAACCTAGTAAAAAGATATGGTGAACTAATTGCTTTAGATCACTTAAATTTGGATATTAAAAAAGGTGAAATATTTGGTCTTTTAGGTCCAAATGGTTCTGGTAAAACTACTACTATAAACTGTATGCTATCTCTACTTAAATATGATAAAGGGACTATTGAAATCCTAGGAGAGGAAATGACTCCAACAACTTATAAAGTAAAAAAAGATATTGGAATCGTCATGCAGAATGTAGCCGTCTTTGATGAATTAACAGTGTATGAAAACATTGATTATTTCTGTGGATTATATGTAACCAATAAGAAGGAACGAAAAGTACTTGTGGAGAGAGCTATTGATTTTGTTGGTCTTTCAGATTACAAAAAATTTATTCCTAAAAAGTTAAGTGGAGGACTTCTTAGAAGATTAAACATTGCTTGTGGTATAGCTCATAATCCAAAACTAATCATTTTAGACGAGCCAACGGTAGCTGTTGACCCTCAAAGTAGAAATCACATTTTAGAGGGAATAAAAAAATTAAATGCTGAAGGAGCCACAATTATATATACCTCGCACTACATGGAAGAAATTGAACAGCTTTGTACTTCAATCGCTATTATGGACAAGGGTAAAGTCATTGCTAAGGGCACAAAGGAAGAACTAAAGTCAATTATTGATTTAGGTGAGAAAATAACTATTGAGGCCTTTGATTTAAATGAAAATCATATAAAAAATATAAATGCTCTCCCTAATGTTATATCAGTAGGCTATAAGAATAATTTACTAAATATTAGAACAAAAAGTGGACATAGTTCTCTTGGGGACATTGTTAGTTATATTGGAGATAATAAAATAAGTTATGGGAAAATTTACTCAGAGCAACCTACCTTAAATGATGTATTCTTGGAAATTACAGGTAAAGAACTTAGAGATTAAAGGAGGAATATAGAATGTTTTGGCATATTTTTAAGTATCAACTTAAATGTCGTTTTAGAGATAAATTAAGTGTCTTTTGGACCTTATTATTTCCAATTGCATTAGCTACCATTTTCAATTTAGCCTTTTCAAATATACTCACCGGTGAAGAGTTTGAGAAAGTTAATATTGCTCTTGTAAGTAATAGTAATATACCTGAAAGCTTTTCTACAGCTATGAAGGAAAGTGATTTATTTAATATAGAAAGTACTGATGAGAATAGTGCGAAAGAATTGCTTTCTAAAGGTAAAATTTCAGGATATATAACCTTTGTAAGTAATATTGAAATAACTGTTGCAAAGTCTGGTATTAACGAGTCCATAATAAAAACCTTTGTAGATAGTTATAGTCAAAAGTATTCCACTATATCAAATTTAGTATCCATAAACCCAAGTATTATGAATGAAGATTTTATGAATAATATTGCTCTTTATAATAACTACACTAAAGATAAAGAATTGAATAGTTCTACAAACGTTGTTGTAATTTATTTTTATACCCTTTTAGCTATGACTTGCATTCTAGGTTCAACCCCTGGTTGTACTGATGTTATAAACATCCAAGGAAATCAATCTCAAAGAGCAGCAAGAATTAATATAGCTCCTGTGAATAAAATAAAAACCTTTTTAGCTGCAATAAGTGCTACTTTATTATTTTATTTTTCAACAGTCCTAATAGTTATACTTTATATTTCTCAAATATTAAAAATAGACTTTGGTAACTCCATAGGTTATGTAATTTTACTTTGCTTTGTAGGCTGTTTTAATGGAATAACTTTGGGTGCCATGGTAAGTTCTTTAATTAATAAAAAAGCTAGCGTAAAGGAAGGAATTTTACTGGCATTTACAATGGTCTGCTCTTTTTTGTCTGGAATGATGGCAGTTCAGATTAAATACTTCATTCAAGATAAATTTCCTATCTTATCCTATATAAATCCTGTTAACTTAATTACTGACGGATTTTATTCATTATACTATTATAGTACCTATGATAGATATTTTCTTAATCTAGGTCTTCTATCCTTGTATGGAGTTATATTCTCAATAGTTACTTATCTAGTTTTAAGGAGGCAAAAGTATGCAAGTATTTAAACAGTATTTTAGAATAGTAAAAAAAAGTGCCCTTTCCTCTTTACTGCTTTATATGGCTATATTTATATTTATGACAATTATTTTTAGTAATGTTGGGAATTCTACAGATTCAACCTCTTTTGAAACTGAAAAATGTAAAGTCGCAGTTTTAAATAATGATAATTCTCCTCTTTCAAATAATTTAGAAGCCTACATTGAAGAAAATTCTAAATTGGTAAAAATTAAAACTACCGATGAAGGAATAAGAGATGCATTATTTTTTAGAGAAGCAGAAATTGTAATCACCATCCCAAAAGGATTTGAAGATAGCTTTCTTCAAGATAATTCCTATACTTTAGAAACTCAAAGTATACCTAACTCTTCCAGTAGTATTTTTATAAAATCAATGATAAATAATTATCTTAATACAACCAAAGTTTACATTGATAATACTAAGAACTTAAACTTTGAAAAAATAAGTGATCTAGTAAATAAAGATTTATCTATAGATACAGAAGTTACTTTAGCAAAGGATAATAAAGAAGATACTAAAAGTAGCGTTACCTATTACTTTAACTATTTAGCTTATCCTATGCTATGTATGTTAATACTTGGAATATCTATAGTATCAAATATTTTCAATTCTCCAGACTTAAAAAGGAGAAATTTATGCTCACCTATTAATTCCTATAACTTCAACATGCAGATATTTTTAGGAGATATGGTTTTAGCATTATCTACTTGGACTATATTCATGGCACTAGCAATAGTAATGTATCCTAAAGACATGTTTTCTTTTAGTGGAGTGTTACATGGTATAAATTCTCTAATATTTACAATAACGTGTTTATGCCTTAGCTTTTTAATTAGCAATATATCTACTAAAAATTCCATAGGCCCAATTTCTAACCTTGTGTCTTTAGGTTGTTGCTTCTTAGGAGGAGCCTTTGTTCCTCAGCAGCTTCTCAGCGAAACAGTAAAAAGTACTGCTATATTTAATCCAGTATATTGGTTTATAAATGTAAATGATAAACTTAATGCCCTATCAACATTTAATATGGATACTCTCACTCCACTCCTATTTGAAATGTTAATAATGTTAGCTTTTTCAGTAGCTTTCTTAGGAGTAGGTTTAGTTATCATGAAACAAAGAAGAACTAAATATTAAATGAAAATAAATACCTAGCTCTTTAATTAAAGTGCTAGGTATTTATTTATATAAGTTTATCCGATGACTACCAGCTCTAATACTCCCATCTTTCTTCAAAGTGGGTGCGAAGATCTGCTACGTCCCTGGATAACGATTTCCCCTAAAGGACAACGAATTCTAAGTATCAAATAAATTGATACTAAGAATTCTGTTAGTAAAGCTTCGAAGAAGCTAAGAACTCTGTTTAGGCTAAATCCTTTTTATTATAAATAGCATAAGTAGTTACAATAGATATAGCAATTATTCCTAATCCTAAAAGTACATATTTCACTTCAAACCCATCCTTGAGCAGCTTAGCTGGAACTACATAATCAAAGGGTGATAAATATAAAAATCCTTCTAGTTCATCTTTCATCTTCCCTATAATTCCAAATATATAAGTTGTAAAGAATACTCCTAGTGCAATGGATGTCCCTTGTTTGCTAGATTTTATTATAACCGATAATAAAAATCCTATGGCCATAAATATATATCCGAGAAAAGCCATTCCTATAAATAAAGTTTTTATATCCATTAATAGTGTCATAGTGTCTACATCTTCTGGCTTTACAGCCATAGAAATTCCCATAGTTACAACTCCAACTATAACAATAAATAGATAAAATATAATTGCAGAGGAAACTAATTTTGAAGTTACTATTTTATTTCTTGTAATTGGCTTAGAATATAAAAACTCAATGGTACCTTCACTTTCTTCTTTTACTAAAGCAGATATTCCAAGAATTATTCCATATATTCCAGCTGCCATAGATATATATTGAATTGCATAGGCTAAATAATCTGAAATGTTTCCAAAATCTACAGCATCTTCAAGATTAAAAGCCTCTAATAGTGCTGGTGGCAAAGCATCTAATTTTGTAGCAACAATTTCTTGCATTCCACTATCCTTCATGCTAGGGAATAATGCCATAAACATTATTACTAGTCCTACACATACCACAGACCAAATAATGGCAGATTTTAATAGTCTTCTAAACTCAAACTTGAATATATTCATCCTAATTCTCCCCTTCCCTCTTATAATAATCCATAAATGTATCCTCTAAAGTATGCTCACCTATAAGCAACTTCTCCACATTAAACTTAGCAATTTCTTTAATTAATTTATCAATATCTCCTATAAAACTAAAAGTTATTTCACCTTTATTATTTTCTATAATCTCTCCCTTAAACTCTTCAACCTTCTTATTATCTATACCCTCAGCTTTTAAGGTAATTTTTACTCCCGTTTTTCTGGCAAGCTTATCTATTTCAATAACATCAATAATCTTTCCATCTTTTATTACTGCAACTCTATCACATAAATTTTCAACTTCAACTAAATTATGAGAAGATAAGAATATTGTAGTTCCCTTAGCTCTCTGTTTTTCTAGTATATTGAAAAGTTTTTTTTGTATAAGTGGATCTAGTCCATTAGTAGGTTCATCAAGAATTAAAAGCTTAGGATTATGAATAAGTGCTTGTACTATAGCTACCTTTTTCTTGTTTCCAAGACTCAATTCACTCATTTTTTTCTCTAACTCTAGCTCTAGTTCTTTACATAGTTCATCAGTATCTTCCTTATTAGTATTTTCGTAAAAACTCTCAGCATATCTTATAATATCTTTAACCTTTGATTCATCATAAAACTTTACTTCACTAGGTACATACCCAATATACTTTTTTATTTCACTACTTTCTTTAACTATATCCTTTCCAAGAATTGTTCCATACCCTGAAGTCGGAAAATTAAAATTTAAAAGAGTTCTAATAGTAGTAGATTTTCCTGCTCCATTTGGACCTACAAATCCAAAAATTTCTCCTTCTTTAACCTGCAAGTTCACATCTACTATTCCTCGATTTTTTCCATAACTCTTTGTTAATTTGTTAGTTTCAATTATATTCATTACTATCCCCCTATTTATCATCAAATTTTGAACCTTTATACAGTTTCAATTTTTCATTAAATCTTTCTCCTGAAACCTTATTGTATAATGCAATAGACCCAGTAAAGGAAATAAAACATACAGTAAATATACTTAATGCAATAGTAAAATTATTACCGCTACTTAAGTCAAACCAATTAAAGATTATAGCTAATATATAACCTATAAAAACAAGCAACAAATAATGAATACTTATCTTAATCCAAGTCTTTACCTTCATAAATATATTAGATGCATATATAACATATTGGAGAATAGTTAAAATTATAGATATAAATATCATCTGCCATATTAAACTTAAATGAATACTTTTTTCTCCTAAAAAAGGAGCAATAAGAGTATAAATAACAACCTGAGATGTAAAGAACATACATGTTATTATCTTTATTTCTAATGTGTTCTTAAAAAATTCTTTCATACAATACTCCTCCTATAAATCTAATTTATTTTTTAAGATAGGTACATACTGTCTTGAAACTACTAATTTTTCATCATTATCTAGAAGTATCTCTATTCGTCCTCCAAACATAGGGACTATATTTTTTACCTTTCGCAGATTTATAATAGTAGATTTAGAAGCTCTAAAAAAATCTGTATTTTTAAGTCTTTCTTCTAATTCATAGAGTCTTAAATGTGTCTGGAAAACCTCCTTATCCATATAAATAAAGGTTTTCTTATCAACTGACTCAAAGTAAAATATCTCATTTGTATCTAGAATAAATATCTTTCCATCCTTATTCCCTGTTATTTTTTCTTCTAAGGCTTTAAGTTTAGATATAATTCTTGTCACATTTTCATCTATTGTTTTGCAGTTAATTACTATTTCTACATCTTCAATATCTTCAACTTCATTTATTATAATCTTCATTTAACGCCTTCCTTTCTATTCAAATTCTTTAACCAGTTAAAAAATTCAAATTATCTATAATCTATAATTTAAGTATATTCTTTAAAATTTATTAAGACAATCATATCCTTCTAAGCTGCATAAATCCTATGCTAAGTTGCATATAAAAAACTTCATCCTAAAGCTAATTATCTTTAGGATGAAGTTATTTTGAATTTATTATTATTTGTTTTCAGAATTTAGTTTAACTCACTGTTAAAATGTGTTTAAATATTATAATGATATATTCGTTTACTATTTGTTCTTTTTGGCAACTTTTCTCTTTTCTGTTTCATCTACTACTAAAGCTGCCACTGCAGAGCCTGTAACATTAGTTGCTGTTCTCATCATATCAATTATAGAATCAACGGCAATTATCATTGCCATACCTTCTATAGGTAATCCTAATGTTGCTAATACTACTGTTGTAGACATAGTTGCTGAACCTGGAACTCCTGCAATACCTATTGAAGATACTATAGTAGTTAAGACTATTAAAGCATATGAGTAAATTGTCATATCCACATTAAATACATTAGCAACAAATATAGCTACTATAGCTGGATATAATCCTCCACAACCATTCATTCCTATAGTCGATCCAAGAGGTGCTACAAAGCTAGCTATATTTTCAGAAACTCCAGCTCCTTCAACTAAAGATTTTATAGTTACTGGTAGTGTTCCATAGCTACTTTGACTTGTAAAAGCCATTGTTTGAGCTGGGAAGATTCCCTTGAAGAATTTTAAAGGATTTTTCTTCGCTACAAAAGCGATAAGTGGAGTATAAACCACTATAAACTGAAGTATAGCTGCTATATAAACTGCCGCAATAACCCATATTAAGGATTTAATAGTTTCTAATCCATTGCTTGCTACAGCCTTTGCAATTAAAGCAAAAACTCCATAAGGTATAAATTTTAATACTATTTGAGTTATTCTTGATACTATAGTATGAGCTGATAACACAAAATCTTTAAAAGGTTTTGCTTTAGTTGGATTTATATTATCTTCTGTAACTAAAGCTATAGCTACAAATAGTGAGAATATAACTATGGGAATTATTCTATTATCTACTATAGCTGCTATTGGATTTGATGGTAGCATGTCCACTAGCACTTGAGTAAATGTAGGTATTTCCCTAGCTACAAAGTCTTCTGCTCCCGGAAAAGTTAATCCTTGTCCTAAGTTAAATACCTTAGCTACGACAATTCCTATAGCTGCTGCTATACCTGTAGTTCCTAATAAAATTCCTAGTGTTTTAATTCCTATAGACTTTAATGTATCTAAATTCTTTAGTCTAACTATACTTGTAATTAGTGAAACCATAACTAAAGGTACAACTATCATTTTAATTAAGGACATATAGCCTTTTCCAACTATATCTAAAAACAAAATGTTTTCTTTAAATATCGCTCCTAAAATAACTCCTAAAGCAAGTGCTGTTAATGTAGTATAAGTAAATTTATTAGTCTTTTCTTCAACTGCATATATGGTAAACACTGCTAGTAATGATAGTATTACTGCTAATATTAAATTTATATTCATTTTAAAATCTCCTTTTATTTTTTATTTTATTTTATTTAGTAATTTTGAATTTACTTATAAGCATTTTAGTAGAGCTTCCTTATTTTATTTGTTCTTTGCTGGCCAGCAAAATTCTATAAGCTACTAATTTTACCCATAAACTTATAGAACAAAAAACCTTCTGCCCCTGTAATATACAGAGGCAGAAGGTATACTTCCGCGGTTCCACTCTTATTAGATATAAAAATATCTATCTCATTTTAGGTACTACATACCCTAACTCTGTAATGGGAGTTCCCATAAAAACCTACTTGCTTCGGCTTTTCTGCTCCAAGGGGCACTTCACTAATACTTATTATAGGTTATCTCAGCAAATTAACCCTCTCTGTAATAACTTATACTAATTACTTTCCCTTTTCGTTGCATTTGTAAATTCATATTTAACTGTTATTATAGTATCCTATTTTAATTTAATAGTCAACACCTTTTATTCATGAAATTTTTTCCTATAGATTTAAATATATCTGATAATACTCATTTTATTCTTCTTGTTAAAGTCTTATTTTGATTCTATCTATAATATAATTTTATTACCATCTACTAAGATTTTTATTTTACATTCTGGGTTTTTTAAACTAAATAATTTAAGTATATTGTGCGATACATAATCAATATTACTAACATTTTTAATATGAATTTCTATAGGATAAACTTTCTCAATATATAAAAGTAAACTTTCGAAAGAAAAATAAATTCTATTCTCTTCGTTATAATGGTTTAAATTATCTTCAATTCTTAGATTTTTATTTATTAACAAAACTTTTGGCTGTATTCTTAACAGATCCTTTAGAATAAACTCATCTAAATCCATTAACTGCTCAATTGAATACCTCTGCATAATTTTTTCCACTATACATGCTATACCAAAATATTTAATCTTATTTATAGGATAACACTGTACAATTATACTAGTTTTTTTAACATTATTCACCTTAATTTTATCTACCCTATAAAAATTTGTTTTTGTATTTTCACTATTACAAATGATGTTTTTGTAATAGTTTATAACTTCTTCACTAGGACGTATGTTTAACTCTTCTCTTAAAATATACTCGCATTTCTTATACTCCTTTAAAGCAGCTTGTATATCATTAGTTTGTATATGTAAATTCATTAATTCCAAATAAATATCTTCTCTATAGGGATTAAGTTTTAGTACTTCATTTAATACTATAATAGAATCATTATACATACTATTTTCTGAATATAGCTTAGATAATTTAAATAACAATGTGCTATAACACTCCTGATATTTTTCTCTCTCAAAGAAAATCCAATCATTAAAATCAGGACAATTCTTCAAATAAAAACCTTGAAGAAATTCACCATTATAAATATCCTTACATTTTTCTAAAGATAATATAGGATTTTCTTCACGTGTACAATTTTCCATTATATAATTAATATGTAGAACATCTATATAATAATCAAATTCTGGATTTATCATACAACTATCCTTTGAACTAATAAATAAATCACAATCCCCTCGATTAAATATTTTACGTAATACCCAAAGACTATATCTTAGATTATATCTAGCATTTTCAATAGTTGTATTATTCCAGAAAAATGTACAAAGCCTATCTCTAGTAAATTTTTTACCTTTATTAGTGCATAAAAAGGAAAGCAATCCTATTGCCTTGTTGCTAAGCTTATCGGTTACACTTACACCATCTACTTTGATATCTACTTCACCTAAAAGATATATATGAACTCTACTCAATATTTATCACCTACTAACTAATAAGTATCCGGTCTAAGTCCGCATTCATATAGTATATTACCTTCTTTAATAGTTGCCACAACATCTATATCGTTAATTTCCTTGGTATCTATACTAAGGGGATTTTTATCTAATATAACTAAATCAGCATACTTTCCTACTTCTATAGATCCCTTTTTATCCTCTTCAAATACTGCATAGGCACTATTAATAGTAAAAATCTTTATAGCTTCTAACACAGTTATTCTCTCATTTTCATTAGGATGATTTACTGCAGAATAAATACCTAATAATGGATCAATTGGAGTTACATCACTATCAGAACCTCCACAAACTATAAGATTACCACGAATCATAGTTCTATATGGATTGGTCTTTCTAGTTCGTTCTTTTCCCAATCGCTTCTCATACATCTTCCCTTTTCCCCCCCAAAAATATTCATAGGTAGGTTGAACAGATGCAATCAATCCTAACTTTTTTGCACGGTTAATATGTTCATTAGATGGAAGTTCAAAATGCTCTATTCTATGACGAAGATTTCTATTTGGATATATACTATTTGCAAATTCATGGGCAGAAATTATTTGCTCAATAGCTAATTCACCTATAGCATGAGTACCTAACTGAATATTATTTTCATAGCATTTCAATACAAATGCATTTAATTCTTCTTGGGTATAATATAGTATACCTGATTTGGTAACATCATCCTCATATGGTTCACATAACGCTGCTGTTCTTGAACCAAAAGATCCATCTAAAAAAATACTTCCACCAATCCTATTTAATTTTTTCTCCATCACCTTATCCACATTAATAGTTTGATAAAATAATATGATATCTATTGGATAATCATCCTTTGTATCAAAAATAAACTCTGCATCCTTATCATGGAAAGTATATCCCCCCTCCATAGCATTAATTGTAGTTACACCTTTCGCAATAGCACTTTTTAAAGTATTATTTACTGCAGAAAATCGCGCTTTATTACTAATACTTTCCAATATCTGCTTTCTAACTAATGCATTCGCAGTATGGGTAAGGACACCAGTTGGAATATTAGCTTCATTCTTTACTACACCTTTAAGATTTAAAGGTATAGTAAATTTGTGTAATGCTAAGGAATTTAAAATACTAGTATGATACTCTTTTCTATTTATCCAAACTGGATGATCTGGAGAAACTTTATCAATTTCATATCTTGTTGGAAGTCTCTTCTCTTTAAGTTTAGTTTCATCTAGACCTGTTGCTCTAACTAAGGTATCCTTTGGTGCAGTATCACAACATTTCTTAATAAGCTTAAAAATTTCATCAAAACTTGTAGCATTGCTTAAATCAACACTGATAGAATTCAATCCCGTTTGAACAAGATGAACATGGCTATCATAAAATCCTGGAAGCACAGTCATTCCTTTTAAATCTATTAGCTCTGTGTTATTATCTGCTATATGTAAGTAATCTTCTTCAAATCCCATTTGTGTTATCATTTTATTTTTAATTGCAATCCACTGAAAGCATTGCATCTCTGAAAAAGTTATTATATTCCCATTATATAAAATTAAGTCAGCCATATTAACAACCTCGAATTTTCATTATATACCCCATTATAACACTTATAATTTTATTAATACATATTTAAAAGAGGCCGCTAAAATGTTTTAATAAAACTTTTAACGTTACCTCTCCTTAAAATCTTTTAACAATCTACAGAATTCTAATTACATAGAAGGTTACATAAATAATTGTAAATAGACAAAGCTGTTTCTGTTACAGTATCTATTATCACATATTCATTACTTGTATGATAGTTACCTCCATCAGGACCAAATATTATAGTTGGAACCTTTAATCTTGAACCTACATAATTAAAATCTCCTATACTTTTAAAATAGTCAATAGTGCACTTCTTCTTAGAAGCTTCCTCTACGCTTTCTATGAATTTTTCAACATATGAGTTATTTTCATCAATAGTATATGGAAGAAACCCCTTAGTCTCTTCATTGGGATGTTCTCTTAATGAATATTCAACCTTAGAACTAATACCAGATCTTCCTACAGCATTAAATAATTCTTTCTTAACATAATCTTCATCCTCGCCATTAACTACATGTCTAAATACTGTAAAAGATGCTTCATCTGGTACACTACAAGCTTCATTTTTGCTATTGCATCCTAAAATACATATTGAACCCTTACCTAACTTTTCATCTTCAATAAGAGATGACTTTTCAAGCTCTATCATTAATTTTGCAGAATCGACTAATGCATTTATTCCTCTTTCAGGATTTGCTGCATGCGATGATTTTCCCTTTAAAGTTACAATATAATTGAATCCACCTCTTGCCCCTAAACAAACACATGGAAAAGGTTTCTTACAAAATCCACTACTAGGTTCTGTTACTATTGCCACATCAACATTATCTGTAATACCATCCCTTATAACTGCATCTGTACCTAATCCATATGGTCCTTCTTCATCAGAAACAATTGAATAAACAATTTCTCCACTAAAGTCATTATGAAGTGACTTGAAAGCTTCAAGGGCAAGCATTATAGCTACTACTCCGGATTTCATGTCTAAAGCTCCTAATCCATAAAGCTTTCCCTCTTTAATTACAGCTTTAAATGGATCTGTATCCCATCCATTACACTGATTTACAGTATCTATATGTCCATTGAAATAAACTTTAGGTCCATGTTTTTTCCCCTTAATAGCACCTATAACATTTAGTCCTTGAAATTGAGTAATTTTCTTTTCATTGTAGTGATGAAATTGTGGGCTTAGGTTATGCTCTTCTAGCCAGGTATAAACAGTATCCATAATTTCCTTTTCATGAAAGTAAGGACTCGGAATATTAACAAGTGTTTTTAAAAGACACGTAACACTTTCTTTATTTATATAATCAATTGCTGTTCTTTTCATAAGTATATACCCCTAACTATACAGATTTATTTTCATAAGTACTTGAAGATTTTATGTCGCCTTCTTTAAATACAAATTTATCAGTATATGCATATATAATTGTAATTAAAGGACAAAGTAATGCTAAAAATACATAAGGTATATATTCAATGGTAGAGACCCCTAAAACTCCTGAAAAATATACCCCGCATAATCCCCATGGAACCAATGGTGAAGTAACCGTTGCAGAATCTTCACAAGTTCTTGAACAAACTTGAGGAAGAATTTTAAGTTTTTTATAAGCAGGTACAAGCATTCTTCCTGGAATTATTAATGCTATATATTGACTTGCAGAGAATAAATTAACTGCAATAGATGAAATAACATGTGTAGTGATTAATCCTCCCTGTTTACTAACTAGCCCTGACATCTTTTCTAATAAAACACCTAAAACTTTAGTTTTTTCTAGTAGTCCACCAAAACTTATTCCAATAAATCCTAGTGATATTGTCCACATCATGCTTTGAAGTCCTCCTCGGCTTAGAAGTGCATCGATCTCTGCAATTCCCGTGCTAGATATGAATCCATCATTCATAAATCCAAGCATTTCTCCAATTCCAAACCCCTGAAATATCACAGCAAATATTAATCCCACAATAGATGCTATAACCATTACTGCAAGTCCAGAAACTTTTTTTACTGCTAAAATAACAACTATAATTGGTGGAATTAACATTAATGGATTTAATGTAAAGTTATCTTTCAATCCGTTAAGTATAATATTAATTTGTGAAGCATCTATAGCATCCGCTTTAAATTGAAATCCTATAAATGCATAAAGCACTAATGATATTATAAAAGCCGGTCCTGTAGTATAACACATAGATTTAATATGATCAAAAAGGTTAGCTTCTGCCACACCAGCTGCCAGATTTGTAGAATCTGACAATGGAGACATTTTATCACCAAAAATAGCTCCTGAAATTACTGCACCTGCTGTTAATGGTGCTGGAATTCCTAGTCCCATTCCTATTCCCATGAATGCAACTCCAAAGGTAGCTCCTGTAGTGTAACTGCTTCCTGTTGAAACTGAAGCTATAGAACAAACTAATGCTGATGTAACTAGAAAGAATGATGGAGATATTATTTTTAACCCATAATATATAAGAGTTGGTATAGTTCCGGCTGCAATCCATGTAGCAATAAGAACTCCTACAAGCATAAGTATAAGCATTGGTACTAATGCAATATTACATCCATATACAATCCCATCTTCAATATCTTTCCATGTAAACCCAGATATTAATGCTACTACTGCAGCAACAGCTGTTACTATGATAAGTGTAATATGAGTAGCATAGTTTTGTTTAAAAACAAAAATTTGTAAAGCCATTGCAACACATAAGAAAAGAATTATAAATATTGCTGCTCCAAAGCTAGGTCGTTTTTCCTGAGAAATGTTATTCGTTTTCATTGTCTTTATATCCCCCTTAATTTATATAATAATTATCTTAATATCATCTTAACTTTTCTATGTTTATTCTACTGTTTTATATAATGTTTTAGAAACAAATAAATTTTCTTAATTTATTAAATTCATTTTCTTTTTATAATAAATTATTGTATTTATGTGTCTATTGTTGGTTTTTCTGTTGTTATTATATTTTACATAAAATAAACAATTCCACCTAAAAGATACCATTGAGTAATCTTTTAATGAAATTGTTTATCTAATATACTACTTTTTAAATAGCTTTTATATCATTTTAATATTCAACACATTTTTTATAAAAATTTTTCCTAACTTATTCACATGTTACTTTAAAATATTCACCCTTAGCTTTTACTATATGACCTGAACTATAAGGCTTATTATCTATAGTGATATAAACTTTATTAACTCCGTAGTATTTTCCTATAGTATTTACAATGCTCTCTAAGATAGCACTTTCAAATCCTGAGCCTGCATTCATTTCTTTTACAAAATTACTGCTAAAATCTATATATACCATACCATCATCATTTAAATATAAACTATTTATAGTTACATTTTTCCCTAACAATTGGCCCTTGTTATTTCCTGGAAAGTTCTTAAATAATTTTTGAATAGCAATTTTAGTTATATCATTAGTGGAAAAAGTAAGATTCTTATCTTCATAATGAATTTTATAATTTTCATCTGGATAATAACATCTTATACTTTGATTTAATCTCATATTCTCTTCTATACTTTTTAAAGTTGAAGTAACTTTCATAGTTTTAATATCATAAATAGATTTGATTAACCCCTTGTTAACAGCGTAATACTGTAAATCAATTTGGCCATTTGTATTTTCTGTGGTAACTTCAAGAGCACTACAATCTCCACTGCCTATTGAAATCTTTACATCTAACTTTGAAATATATCTTTTACTTCCATCTGATAATTTCCATGTAGTACCTACCACTAGTGGTTCCTTTAGTAATACTTCACTTACGTTATATGGTTTGTTGGTGAAATTTTCTCTATAATAACACTCATTTCTTTGAAATATTTTTGCAATTTCTCCATTATTATTTTGTAAAACTGTGACCGTTTCTGTTCCTCCATTATTACTTCTTAGTTGAACCTTATTGCCATTTATATAATCAACGTAGGTAACATATTCTGCATACTCTGAATTTGTACCAGCATAATTGTATTTTACATTTTCCTTAAATTTAAAATAGTCATCTATACTATAACTTGACTTATGGTTATTATTACTTTCCTCTAGTTTAGTAGTGCTATTCTCTTTAGTAGTTTCTTTAGAATCTGTATTTTTTTCTTCTTTTAAGGTATTATCAGTGTTGTTAGTTACAACATTATTAGTATTTATATTAATATCAGCATTAATATTCTTATTTTCTTCACTATTTTTATTACCACAACCAGTAAGAAAAACTGCTACTGTAAAAATTATTACAAGAATCACTTTTCTTCTCACAACAATCACTTCCTAAAATATTCTCTATATAATATACGTAAATATATCCAAATAATCCCATGAAATAAAAATAAATTTATTCCATAGAATCCCAGCTTCTAAATTTACTATATTTTAAAAATCAGTAGACTATAAATTTATCTCTTTTTATATTGTAAATTCATAATATTAAAGATAATATATAAGTGAAATTTATTTATATGGGGGATTATTATGGACGTAATTTTAGGGCTAATCATTTCTACAATTATATTTATAACAGGAGTAATTAGAAATATAGATACTGTTATATCTTTATTCATTGTACTATGTATATTCTTTATTATAGCAATAAAAAGAGGTGTCTCTATTAGGGATGGATTTAGATATTTAATTGAAGGAGGTAAAGAATCCTTAGGGGTATTAAAGATATTTATTCTAATAGGAGCAATCGTTTCTCTTTGGATGATTTCTGGTACAGTTCCTTCAATTGTTTATTATGGAATTAATCTTATTCATCCAAGCTTCTTTGCTGTAAGCGCATTTATTTTGTCAGCTTTTATATCCATGCTCCTTGGAACTTCCTTTGGTACCATTGGTACTGTAGGTATTTCTTTGATAGTAATGGCTAGAGCTGGTGGTGGTAATACCCTTATAATAGCTGGAGCAATTCTTTCTGGTGCATATCTTGGAGATAGAGCATCACCTATGTCTTCCAGTGCAAATCTAGTTGCATCGATTACAAATACCAATCTCTACGATAATATTAAGAGAATGACTACAACTTCTTTAATGCCCTTAATTATATCTCTAGGTTTATATTTAATTTTATCCTTATTCATGCCTGTAAATTATAGTAACTCAGATATATTATCTCAGCTAACTGAAACTTTTAATATAAATATAATAGCATTGCTTCCTGCATTAATTATAATTGTACTATCATTCTTTAAAATTGAAGTGAAAATTTCTATGTTTGTCAGTATGACTGTAGCTGCTATTATATCATTCATTTTTCAACATGCTACCTGTAGTGAAATTATTAAAACTGCCATCTTTGGTTTCCAATTACCTATTGATAACCCTCTTTACAGCATCATAAAGGGTGGAGGTATAATATCAATGATAAAGTTAGCCTTTATAGTATTTCTCTCTTCAGCACTTACCGGAATATTTCAAGGGGCTAATATGCTAGATTTTATAGAAGAATATTTAAATAAAATAAAAAGACCTTATACTTTATTTCTCACTACTATAATAACTAGTATCATTAGTTCCATGGTTGGCTGTACTCAAGTATTGGCAGTAATGCTTACAAAAATGACTATGAATGATACCTATATTAGACTAGGTTATGATAAAGAACATTTGGCACTTGATCTAGAAAATTCAGCTATTGTAATAGCTCCATTAATACCTTGGAATGTAGCTGTATTAGTACCTTTAACCACTTTAGGTGTAGATGCAAGAGCTATTTTATTCTCTTTTTATTTGATTTTATTACCACTAATAAGCCTAATGTCTACATATTTAAAAAGTCATAAAGAATTTAATTTTATGACATATAATATTGAAAAATAACTTAATAAAAAACTTATATAACATAGTTTTTTTTAACAAAACAATACCTATGGACTAGGCACACAACAGTGTTTTAGTCCATAGGTATTTATTATAATTATTATTAGTATTTATTATTCATAAATTCATCTTACATATCATTTAAATTTATTCAGATATTATCTTAGATTCTTCCATAATCTCAATTTCTATGCCTTTAGCTTTGGCTGTTTTTATAAGCTCTTCATTAACATTAAGTGGTGAATATAATGATATTTTCTTCAATGTAGGTATACTAAGCAATTTATCATAATTCTCAATAACTTTATCATGTAGTGTAATTTCTTTTAAATTAGTAAGGTTTTCTATACCCTCCAAATTGGGAATCCCTGTAACAGATAGTGAAAACTTCTCAACTTCTGGGAAATTTTTCAAACCTAAAAGGCTAGTAGGCTTCTTAGTCTGAATATCAAGTTTTTTTACATTTGGAAAATATGGCATCTCTTCTAAAGAACCTTTCTTAGGAAAAACAATTTCTAAGTCTTCTAATTTTCCAAAAGTATCAAGCTCTCCTAATTTATTTAGATATCCATACCAGATAGACATTCGTTTTAGATTTTTGCATTGCAAAAGAGGCCTATAATCCATAATAAAACCTTCATCATCTATAAAAAGTGTATTAAGGTAATTCATATGCTCAATACCATTTAAGCTCTTTACCTTGCTAACAGTACTAATCCAAATACTTTCTATTTCATCTAATTCACCTTGTTTTAAAGAAAGAAAGGCAGGCTTTTTTATTTCCTGTGAACGTTTTATTTCTGCCTCTAAATTTCCATCCTTTATTATTCGATTAGAATAAACATAGTAGTTTGTGGAAAATAACAATATACCTAGAACTATAACTAAAGCAATCTTTATTTTCTTTTTATCGGAATTCTCTTTAACTGCATAAAAAATAGTTAAAACTGATAATACTATAAAAATTATAATATAGTTAGGAATATAAATATAAAAAAATCTAAATATAAAATAATTTAATATTGGAAAAATCAATATCATATATTCCTTCCAATTCTTCCTATGAAACCCAATACCACATATCATAAGTATAATCCAGAACACTGGTGAATCATCATAAATATCATGAAATCCTGAAACAAATAATTGAAGAAATATAAATCCTATTAAAATACATATCCCTATTAAGTACTCCTTTTTATAATTTTTAGGTTTATCTTTAATTTTATCATTATTAATAATATTATCCATTTTAGACCTCCAGCAATAATTAAAACTACATTTACATCAATTTTAACTTACTCATATTTACAGTTTATCTTTACGCAATATAACAGTATACTCTACATTTTACAATATATAGAGTTATAATGCTATAAATTTAATGGATAATTCTTTTTAGTCCATATAAGTTAATGTCCTAACCATCCTATCTTCTCCTATGACACTATTATCAAATATCTCTTTAGCATTATCTATAAACTGTGCTGGTTCTCCCATAATAGGACTAAAATGAGTTAATATAAGCTCTTTAACTCTCCCTTCCTTAGCTAGAGTGGCAGATTCTCTAAAAATCATATGCTTATTTTTGATAGCCTTGTCTATATCCTCATCCTTACCATAGGTACCTTCACAGATAAACAAATCACTTTCTGCAATGAATTCTACCATTGAATCCATTGGTCTGCTATCAGTTATTAAACTAATCTTAACTCCTCTTCTCTCATCTCCTAATACCATATCTCCAGTATATGTTTTCCCTTCAAAAGTTACTTCTTCCTGCCTTTGTAGCTTACTCCATAGACTTTTAGAAATGTTATTTGCCATAGCCTTTTCTACATTAAACTTTCTTTCCCTTTTAAAATAAAAACTATATCCCTTGCAAGGTGATGAATGTTCTACATCTATAGCATTTAATATTATTTCACTACTATGAATTTTTCTATGCTCATTATTCTCTGCCACATGTATCCCATCCTTTGATACATTAAGCTCTACCTTTGAAGGGTCTTCTATAATATTTACCTCATAGGGTAAATATTCTGCAACAACCCTTAGACCATTTACAACCCTAGTAATTCCCTCAGGACCAATTATAGTTAAAGGCTCAGTTCTACCACTATTACCTATAGTTGAAAGAAGCCCTGGAAGTCCTATGATATGATCTCCATGGGTATGGGTAATACATATAATATCAATGGACTTAAACCCCCATGCCACCATCTTCATAGAAACCTGAGTCCCTTCACCACAATCTATAAGTATCTTTCTCCCTTTATAATTAATTAAAGTGGCCGAAAGATTTCTTTCCGGCATTGGCATAGAGCCTCCACAGCCTAATAAACATACATCTATCATTGTTTTCCTCCGTTATACCCATAATTTAAAATCTAGTTAACAACATTTTCAAAAGCCTTTAACTTATTTCGCCCTAGGATTACTAGTATAAATTTTTTTAACAACACCACTATTATCTTTCTCTGGATCATAATTCTTTACTTTAAACCAATAGTATTCTCCTTCTACTAATTCATTGTACTGTTCCTCTGTTAGCATTAATGTTTCTAAATTACTTTTATTATATCCACTTTCATACTTTAATAAAAACTTATCTTGTTCTTTTATTTTGTATCCATAAGCATTATTATACTTCTTATATATGGTTATAGATTCTTCATCATTTTCTCTTACAATCTTCACCATACCTATATAAGATATTGCCTCAATATTGCTCCCAATTATATATCTAACCCCTAATAACATTAATAAAAAACAGATACCTATAAGCAATAATTGTAATCGATCCTTTGTAGCAGATTTCATTTAAATTCAACCCCTTTTTAATATAACTCTGTATCAAAAATTTATAATTCATACTAATATTATATATGTTATATGAAAATAATTATATAATTTGAAAATTTTTCTATAATTCTCTCTTATCTGAAATACCATGAGATATTCTAGACTTTTAATCCCTCTCATAGTACAATTTAATTATGACGTAGGGGGGATATGTATGAAATTTATCGATTTAAGAAGTGACACCGTAACAGAACCAACGGAAGCTATGAGAAAGGCTATGTATGAAGCTACTGTAGGTGATGATGTATATGGAGATGATGAGACTACTGTAGAACTTGAAAAATATGCTGCAGAACTTGTAGGCAAAGAAGCTGCACTATTTGTTCCTAGTGGAACCTTTGGGAACCAACTTTCATTACTTACTCACTGTAGACAAGGGAATGAGGTTATTCTAGGAAATGACTGTCATATAGTTTGTCATGAAGTTGGAGCAGCATCAATTATTGCTGGAGTTCAACTTAGAACCTTAAATAGCAATAAGGGTGAACTTTCACCTAGTGAAATAGAAGCAACCATAAGAAAGGAAGAAGATATCCATTATCCTGATACAGCCTTAATATGTCTTGAAAATTCTCATTCAAATGGAAGAGTTATTTCTCTAGAAAATATGGCTGAAATACGAAAAGTTGCTAATAAATATAATTTACCTATTCATCTAGATGGTGCAAGATTATTTAATGCAGCTGCTTATCTTGATGTTGATGTAAAGGAAATCACTAAAAATGTAGATACAGTAATGTTCTGCTTATCAAAAGGACTTTGCTCTCCTGTAGGATCTATTTTAGCAGGTAGCAAAGAATTTATTGATAGAGCTAGAAAATATAGAAAACTAATGGGTGGTGGTTTAAGACAGTGTGGTGTAATAACTGCTGCTGGGCTTGTGGCATTAAAAGATATGAGAGAAAACCTAAAAGTAGATCATGAGAAAGCTGTATACTTATCTAAAGAACTAGTAAAACTTCCTGGATTTAAAGTAATGGAAGATAACCTACACATAAATATGGTATTCTTTGAACTACCTACTTCTATAAATTCTCAAGACTTAGTTCAATACCTTTTAGAAAGAGGCATAAAGGTTTGTGATATAGAAGATGGATTAATGAGATTTGTTACTCACTACTGGATTAGTTATGAAAACATAGATTTTATTATAAAAACACTAAAAGATTACTTAACTACTTAATGATTATATTTTAACCTAAGGTTGTAGGTTAAGTGCTTATTCTATTCACTTTTAACTATAACCTAGGTTATTTTTATGTTATATAAATACAATTATAGAAATTATGTATACGTTGTAGTAAAATTATGTTGTTGTAATAAATATATTGGGGAATACTATTTTATTATAATTACACTCACTAACTACAATGGCAAAATATTTAACTTATATGGGAGGATTAATCATGGAATTTCTACTGAAGGGCATAATGTCCGTCACCTGGCAACAACTAATAATGTGGGGTATAGGTGCAGGGCTAATATGGCTTGCTATTAAAAAAGGTTTTGAACCGGCACTTTTACTACCAATGGGGTTTGGTGCTATTCTTGTAAACTTACCACTCTCTGGAGCTGTAACTCAACTTATTAATGGTCATGAAGAAATCGGAATAATAGACAATTTATTTAATATGGGTATAGCTAATGAGCTATTTCCACTTATTTTATTCATAGGTATTGGAGCTATGATCGACTTTGGTCCATTGCTTACAAATCCGAAAATGCTTTTATTTGGCGCTGCAGCTCAGTTTGGTATATTCTTTACCATTTCTTTAGCGGCACTAATAGGATTTTCATTAAAAGATGCAGCTTCCATCGGAATTATAGGAGCTGCTGATGGACCTACTTCTATCTTTGTTGCAAACTATTTTAAAAGCAACTACATAGGACCCATAACCGTGGCCGCCTATTCTTATATGTCTTTAGTACCAATTATTCAACCAGCTGCTATCAAGCTAGTAACTACTAAAAAAGAGAGACAGATAAAAATGAAGTACAATCCTAAATCTGTTTCTAAAACTACAAAGATATTATTTCCAATAATAGTTACTGTTATTGCTGGTCTTATTGCACCAACCTCTGTAGCTTTAATAGGTTTCTTAATGTTTGGTAACCTAATTAGAGAATGTGGTGTTTTAGAAAGGTTATCCAGCACTGCACAAAATGAATTAGCTAACTTAGTAACCTTACTTTTAGGAATTACTATAGCTTCTAAGATGAAAGCTGAATTCTTTGTAACCTCTCAAACCTTTATGATTATAGGTCTTGGTCTAATTGCCTTCATATTTGACACTATTGGTGGAGTTTTATTTGCTAAATTTATAAATCTATTTGCAAAGGATAAAATTAATCCAATGGTTGGAGCAGCTGGAATATCAGCATTTCCTATGTCCGCTAGAGTAATCCAAAAAATGGGTCAAAAAGAAGATCCGCAAAACTTCTTATTAATGCATGCAGTTGCAGCTAACGTATCTGGACAAATAGGATCTGTTATAGCTGGTGGATTAGTTCTCTTCTTAATCGGAGGTGGCATGTAATGAATATAAATATAGAGGCATTCATGGAAAGTTTAATTGTAATGGGTAAAGGTATGGGCGGAATCTTTGTAGTAATGCTTATAATATTTTTAGCTATTAAAGGATTAGGCTCCATATTTAAAGGTGAAGAATAAACAATATATAGCAAAGCTCTATGACTAAAAGTCTTCAGTCATAGAGCTTTTATGATTTTAATTTCCTGAAATAGTTACACCCTTAATCTTCATCCAAGGAGTTATAGATTCTCCAGTATTTAAAGTTTCTATAGAGATTTCTTCTATATTATTAAACATATCCTTTAAATTTGAAGTTATCATAGTTTCAGTTATGGCATACTTAATTTCTCCATTTTCAACATAAAAACTATTTTTAGCTACTCCTGAAAAATCTCCATTTGATGCTGGCATATCTCCTGAAAATCTTCCTAGAATTATTCCTTTTTTAGTCGATTTTATTATATCTTCTATGGATTTATCTCCATTATCCACAACTATATTAAAGTCAGTTTTAGTAACTGGCTTTCCAATTTTCTTTGCAGCATATAATCCTATAATAAATGACTTTAATATCCCATTTTCTATGATACTTATATTCTCTGTTTTATATCCATCTGCAGTTATGAAGTTTTTATTAGCTATCTCATCACATAATGGCATGCATTTAACCGTAAAATTATGATCAGCAACCTTCTCATTTAATTTATCCTTTAAAATACTTGTACCACCAATTAGTGATCTATCTCCAAGAAAATTTATATTATAGTAATATAGCATTTCTACTACTAACTCTGGAGTTAAAATTATATCTCCAATAAATTTATCCTTCATTCTCTCGCAATTAAGTTGACTAACTATATCCTTAAATCTTTGTCTAACATCAGCATACTCCATAAAATCTAAAGGTAATTCATTAAATAAATAACCAAAACCTGTAAAAGATGTAGATTTTTCACCCTCCTTTGCCAAGAACCCTATGTCAACTCTATATATTCCTTCTACTATTTTAAAGTCTACACCATTAGAATTTAAAAAATTAGTTTCACTACTATTGAATTCTAAGGTAGTTCCATCCACAAACTTAACCTGCGGAAACTCTTCCTTTAGTTTCTTTAAAAACACACTTGTAAATTCATACATCTTATCTAAGTCTGGCTCACTAGCTCCACTACTAAATTCCTCTTTAGGTTGCTCTTCTGCAATATCATTACACTGATCACTCTCTGCTGATTCACACATCTCCATTAACTCTTTAATTTTTGTATTTATTGCTTCTTCTTCTAGTTTATTTAAGGTTATAGTAGATTTTTTATCATCCTTTATAGCTACTAAATCTATGTTAGTATCAATAGTTGTTCTTAAAAGAGTTATATCTTCATTTCCAAAATTCAACTCATATTTTTTATTACTTTTAAGAATGCATTGAGACTTATCCGCCCCTTGCTTCACTATATTATCAATACAATATAAGGCTATTTCTCTATTTTCCATACTATTTTCCCCCTATATTTACACTACATTTTATTGCAGGTCCACCCATACCTACAGTTATAGGTTGTTTCTTACCACACATTCCACTATTTGACCATGAAAGGTCATCAGATACCATGGTAACAGTCTTTAACATATCAAAGGCCACTCCTGATATAGTGGTATCCTTTATGGCTTTACCTAGCTTTCCATTCTTTATTTCATAGCCCATAGTTACTCCAAACATAAACTCACTAGTAGCATCAGCTTGACCATTACCAGGATTCATTAGATAGTATCCATCCTCTACAGAAGCAATCATTTCTTCAAGTTTATTCGTTCCTGGAAGGATACAAGTGTTTCGCATTCTTATTATAGGCTCATCTGAAAACTCATAGGCTCTTGCATTTCCCGTTGGTGCTACATTAAACCTATTTGCACTTTCTTTATTATGCATATATCCCTTTAAAATGCCCTTATCTATTATAGTTACATCCTCTGCCTTAGTTCCTTCATCATCTATATATATAGGTACTAGACATGTATCACCAAATGCCGTATTAGCATAATCCACTAAAGTAATTAACGGACTAGCTACCTCTTTGCCCATATATTCATTTGCTATAGAGCCAGCTAGTACAACGTCTGCCTCTGTAGTGTGTCCAACTGCTTCATGGGCAAGGATACCAGCTAAATCTGTAGCCAATATACACTCTTTTAATCCACCACTTGCATATACTCCCTCAGCCTTTTCTCTTAGTCTTTCATAAGTCTTATCTATTTTTTCATATAGATCATCTGGTTTTAAAAATTTATCTTCAAATTGACCCAATCCACTTATAATTTCATACAATTCAACAGGTACACCATTATTATCATTAACCACTAATTCTATCATTATATTTGCTCTTGGTAAAAATGAATATAATTCAGCTCCTGAAGATGTAATAAGACTTTTTTCCATATTTAATTCATTAATTCTTATACTTCTGCTAACTAAATTACTATATTTTTTTATAATATAATTATCTATCTCTTTAGTAAATTCTATTAACTGCTTTTGAGTTAATCTTACCTTCTTTGTAGCAAATGATTTTTCTATAGAATAGTTTGAAGTTATTAACTCTATATGCCTACTCACTGACTTAGAATTTAAAAATTCCCCATTTTGTCTTGCAATATTTAGTACTTGTCTAATACTTTCATCCTTAATATTAGAATTAGAAGCAAATCCCCATGCTCCATTTACATTTACTCTTGCAGAAATACCACTAGAAGATGATCTAATATTCTGAATCAAATTGCCATTTGTCATCATTATACCTATGGATGAATTTTCTTGGCATCGCAGTTCCGTATACCCCTTTAGCAAATTAGAATATTTACTGAAATTTGATATAATCATAAACTTCCCCCCTAAAATGAGCATTTACACTCCCTTGTTATTATTATACATTAATTACATTTATTTTAAAATGATTTTATATATTACTTGCAATTTCAAAGGCTATCATCATATATCTTTCTCTTTCACTTAAGTCTAAATTACCAAGAATTCTTTTTTCCCACTTTTCACTATCTAAGTTATCTGCTGAGTATAGAAATTGAAAAAACTCTACTCCTCTAAACTTGCACATAGCTGCTAGTGATGCACATTCCATATCCACAGCAATACATCCTTCAGCCTTTCTTTTTTGCATATTTCCTATGGTTTCTCTATAAATTGCATCAGTTGTCCAAATCTTTCCTTTAACATAGGGAATTTTTAAATCATTTAATATACTTGCCAATTTATCAGCCTTTTCAATAGTTACATAATCACTTGGCTTCATATAGTGATAACTTACCCCTTCATCTCTATATGCATCAGTTGGAACAATTAAATGTCCAGCTGTAATATTTTTATCTAATGAACCACAAGAGCCATATACTATAACCTTCTCTGCTCCCATAGCTATAATTTCTTCAAGGGTACCTGTTGCAAAGGAGCCTCCTACTGGAGTCATATAAAATCCTATCTCCTTACCCTTGTAATTCATCTTATAAATAATTACGTCACCATTTACTGACCTTATAACTCCTACTTGAACTACACCTTCTAACTTTGAAAAAACCTCCATTACTTTATGAGAAAAAGTGGCTATTACTACTTTAGGAAAACCTTCAATTCTCCCTACTACTTCCTTTGGATTTATTATGGCCTCCATACTTTCATCAAAACTGTGAATTATACTCATTTTTCCATCTCCTTTACACTCTTATCAACTTTACTCACCATTCTGATTTTCTTTTAAATTCCTAAGAAGCTCATCTACTTCTCTTGGATTCTCAAGCACTATTATCTTCTTTTTATTTTCATAGTTTTTGAGCTTTTCCAAAACCTTAGGTCTTTCATTTTTATTGAATTTCAATACCCATTTAACAAACTCTAAATCTAGCTTTTCTTCACATCCCTCTGTCATATCAGGTCTCTTTTTCCCTTTGAACATAAATCTTCTCTTTATAATTCTATAGGTGCAAAGTAGAGTTGACATATTAAGAAATATTATTGTATCTGCTGAGTTTAACCTTATATCCATAGTCGATCTATAGTTTCCATCTATAATCCATTGATCATTATCAGCTAATTCTCTTACTACACTCTCCCATTTACCCTTTGGCGTCTCTATCCAACCCGGGTTCCAATACATAGTATCTAGATGATATACAGGAAGATTTAATATGTTTCCTAACTTACGTGAAAATGTAGATTTACCTGAACCACCACTACCTATTACAGCAATCTTATTCATATTTATCGATATTCTCCTTATCCTTAATAATTTATTCCATGATAAGCACTATACTATTAAATGCCCTTATCTAAGGATAAATAAACCAATTCTTCATCATCTCTAACCTTAGTCATTCCGACCTTATTTAATAAATTAATAGAGGGCATATTATCTCTTAAGCATTCTGCCGTAATTACCTTCACAGATTCCTGAGAAAATGCCCATTCTATCAAAGCATTAACTGCTTCATAGCCATACCCAAGCATTCTTTTGCTTTCAACTATGTTATAACCAATTTCAATTTCTCCAATCTCATTTGGACAGCCTTTAAATCCACCATCACCAATTATGGTATTGTCAGCCTTATCAATAAAAATCCAAGGTCCATATCCATCAGGAAGTTTCTTTTCTAGCTGAGCCTTAAATATTGGTAACGCAGGCATTATATCGGAGCTTGGCCATTCTTCATTAAAATTTACACCTATATGATCATATGCATTTATATCATTATTTAAGACTTCTGTTATAAGTCTAAGTGACATTGTTCTAATAATTAATCTCTCAGTTTCAATTCCTATAACTTGGTTTAAAATCATAATTATCTCCTTCTGATGTATCTGTTACAATACTTCTTCTCTAATATCAATCCATTCCCTTTTCAATAAATCCATGTACATTACATCTGAAAACTTTCCTGTTCTACTATCAAAGAACCCTTCCCTTATAATTCCAATTTCTTTGAAGCCTAAAGCTCTATATAAACTGTGAGCGCGTTTATTATCTATCATGCTCGTAAGTTCAATCTTATTTAAATTTAAAAATCTAAACATAAAATCTATAAAATGACTTAAAGCATCCTTTCCATAGCCCTTTCCTTGCTCTTCCTTCCAAATCTTTATTCCAAATTCGCATTTTTGTTCTCTTTTATCCCAGCCACAATAATTCATCTCCCCTATAGGAGTCATTCCATCCTTTTTACAGATTATAAATCTTTTACTTGCAGCATATAACTGTGAATTTAAGACTTCCTTCTCTATACTATTTCTTATTGAAGTCTTACTCTCTAAAGTACCATAGACTAAGGCAGCATGAGACATAAAGCTTCCATCATTCCACCATTTATATAAAAATTCTTCATCACCTATTTCAAGTTGCCTTATAATTACACCTTTTCCCTCTATCATAAATATCTCCTTTAATACTTTATAAAATCAAAACCTAAAACTTCTATGTGCTCATTCTTATCTAAGGATTTATCATAATTTTTTCTAAGCTGTATCATGTTTAAGTGATCAAAACCACATTCCTTATATAGTTTAATATCACTAACTTTCCTTAGAATTACTTTTCGAATAAAGTTCTGCCCATGCTGGGAAAAATCCTGAATTTATAGCAATATTTTGTGAGTGAAAATGGGATTCCGCCGTTCCATAAAAAGGAACCTTTCCTCTCTTTAAAATTTCATTCTTTAGAAGTTTAACTAAGGTTGTTCCTATTCTCTTACCTCTATACTCTGGCAGAATATCAATACCTATTTGCCACATAGTTTTACTATCTGCACTTGCACCCGCCATGCCAATTATTTCATTTCCATCCCAAGCAGAAACTGCAAGCATATCTGGATGATTTTTATCAAATAAAAAAGCTTCTCCAAATCTCTTATCACCCTCAAACTTCAAAATTTCTTCTTGCTCATACCATTTTATATCATAAATAGGTTTATCCATCTCTTGCACATCAGGATTTGGTAGATAATAATGGTGAGCATCTGCTATCTCATGTCCAACCTCCTGTAACTTTTTATCAATAGCCCTAAGTTTAGGATATTCAAATAGCCATGCCGCACTTGCATTAATAAATTTTTCTTCAAACCATGGTATCAATGTAAGGGTTGTACTAATAATTGCTTTGTTTCCAAAACATAGTATTTTTAGAGCACATCCATCATTATCATAAATTCTTCTACCTTCAACAAGTTTATTCTCAACTATTGTATTTACTTCTTTTTCAAAATCAGATACCTCACAGTTATAATCCAGAGCTAACTGAGCCTTAGCAATTTCTATAATTTCATTTTTTGTATACATATCAATATTCTCCTTTATATTCATAGAACTTTCTCTATTTTAACTTCTACTTTCACTATTCCATTCATCTTTTAATATGGCATATATCGCTAAATCATAAAAGCCTCTTTTCTCACTGAAACTAGCTTGTCTTAATGTTCCTTCATACTTCATTCCACTTTTATTCATTACCTTTCCTGATGCACCATTTTTAGTATCATGAAGTGCTACTATTCTATTAAATCTAATTTCAGAAAATAAATAATCAATCACAGCCTTCAATGCTTCAGTCATTATGCCCATATTCCAATATTTTCTTGACATACAATATCCTACTTCACAGGAATAATGTTTTTCATTTATTCTCACCAAAGAAATTTCACCTATAACTTCTCTAATATCTTTTAACACAATAGCCCAATTATAGTTATCATCATTTTCATATTCCAAAGTCCACTGTTTTATAATTTCTTTAGTTTCTTCTACATTATCATGGGGCTTCCAAGATAAAAATTTTGTTACTTCACTATCTGTTGCCCAGTTTTTAAACATGTCATTGGAATCTTCAATTTCAAGCTTTCTCAGTAAAAGCCTATCTGTATTTATTGTTTGTGTCCCCTTATGTGTCAACATATAAATTTCCCCTTTTTAATTTAAGTTCCTTTACTTTCCTTTAGTATTGTTTTACTACCATAATATATAAAGTATAATTATTATGAATGACTATTATATAATTTATAATAATTAAACTTACACATTTCACCATCATATAGTACTACTCTGTCGTCAACATAATTAAATCCAAGTTTATTAATCACAGTTTTAGATGAAGTGTTCTCTGGCTTTACGATTGCAGTTAAAGACTTTAATTCAGTATTTTCAAAAACCCACTGAATTAGCGCTTTAGCTGCTTCTGTTGCATATCCATTCCCTTGGTAGCTATCAGAAATACCATATAAAATCTCAACTTCATTATCTATTTCAGCTTTTGCATGAACTCCCACAACACCAATGCATTTATGCTCCACCTTATATTCAATTGCCAATATTATAAAAGGCTCATTTATATTAAACTTTTCATTTAGCCAATTTATCCAAGAAAGTGCTTCTGACTCATTATGCAAAACCATATCAGACAGCCAGTAAGACACATTGGGTTGTTGACTATAATATACTGCATCCTTTGCATCGTATGGTAAAAATGGTCTTATAATTAGATTTTCTGTTTCTATACTAATATTTATCATTTTAAAATCTTCTTTCTTTATTGTAATTCTCATCATTATCTTTAGTTAAACTTGTACAATAAGTGAATAAGCTTAACTAAAATTTATCTATTTTATTTTTGTACTACTACATCTTTATAATCCGTCAAATAAGAATTTTGTTTATTTATATGATTAACACTTAAAGTCATTCCAATTTACTGGGGTAGTTTTTCCATTTTGCCAATCTTCTCTTGTAATACCATAACCAATTGCATCATATAGTTTTCCATTTTTACTTCCCCATGCCTTTCGATAGTGTGCCTCTTTAACAAAACCGCACTTATGGAATACACATCTCATTGCATAATTATCCTGCCTTGTATTTCCCTCTATCCTTTCCTTATCAGAGTAATTATTAAATATATAATCAACAAGCCACTTCACTGTAATTGTCCCAATTCCCATACCTTTATACTTGCTCAAAATTTTTATGTCAAACAACGGGCTATCATCTTGTAAATCATAAATTCTTATCATTCCCACTTTTATACCCTCATCTAGAATAACCCAAAATGTTTTGCAGTCATCCCCAGTATAATAATGTTTTTCATAGCTCTCTCTAATTCTTTCAGGATTTTGGTTCGGTGTTCCATAAAATTCCCAAGTATCTGATGTTAAAAATCCTATAAGAATATCAATTTCATCTTTAAATTCTTCAAAGCATATTTTCATGATTTTATTTTCTCCTTTAAATTTATTACAATTGAATCTTTTCTTTTAATCTCTCCTTTGGTTATTCTTCATTTATTTTTGCATAGAGCAAATTATCATAATAGTTATTCTCAAACTTCATAACCTTTTTTAATAAGCCTTCTTTTTTAAAGTTATTCTTTATTGCCACTCTTTCACTTGCTTTATTTCGTGGATCCATACGAATTTCCAGTCTTATTAACTTCAAATCATTAAAAGCAATATTTTCTAACTCCTTCACAACTTCGGTTGCAATGCCCCTATTAAAAAAATTTCTATCTATAAAATAACCTATTTCTCCAACGTGAGGACTATCTTGAAATATTTTTATATTACATCCACCAATCACAGCATCTTCATGAATAATTGAATAATTATACTCAAGATTATTTTCTCTTTTATACTCTCGTCTCTTAATCCATTCTCTCTCCAATTCAATACTTCCGGTAATTGTTGAATAATAAAATTCAAACTTTCCTTCGGTAAGTATTCTAAAGAAATCCTCAGCATCTTCTATTATTGGATAACGCAGCTCAACCATAAAACTCCTCCTATAACCTTTATCCATCTAATTTAAATGAATTATTTTTTATTCAAATAATTCATTTATAATTGGAATAATATTAATTAGTGGTTCTTCATATGGATGAATTTTTTTAATAACTTTAATAGCATTCATAACATATTCTTTTTTACATCTTATCTCAATCTTACATTCCTGACCCTCGCATACTTTACCTACTTCACCATTAAAAGGATTTGAACCTTCTAAAGGTCTCCAATATCCTCTAACATTTGTTATCGAGATAACATTATCATAGTTTCCAATTTTGCAAACATTCACTTTATTAAGTTCATCTCTTAATTCTATTACATATTCTTCTGGAACATATATTTCGATTTTTACTTCTTTAAATTCCATAAACATAATACCTCTTCTATTCTTGCTATTTTATTAATTTAATTCTTAGATAATCAAATTATATAGATTCCAATGCTTCATTGTTCCACTCATTCTTTAATATTGAATATACGGCTAGGTAATATTATTAGTATCATGAACTGCTACTATTCTAATTAAAATCATTGATTACCCTAAATACATTTTTTCAAATTCATCCAAATTTTTGTAACATTTAATCTCCACACCAAGTGTTTCATAGTTCTTTTTATATTCTTCCATTGAATTATCAAATTCTTCTGCTGATAAAGCTAAGTTATCTGGAGTGATATTTTTCATTAGGTCTGCTCTAGCAATATCGTATTTACTATACATTTCGTCATAGAATTGTTGGCAACTGGCAGCTGTCATCAATGATAAATAGATATCACCCTTTTCAGCAGCATGATACATTTTATTCTTCCAATTAGAATAAATTTCTTCATATGTGCCAATAATATCAGCTTGGGAGATTACCTTTTTTGAAATAACTTTATCCTTCATTTCCTTTGCAAAATCTTTTAGTGATTTCATTAACATTGTTGATGATTCTTTAATCTCTTGAATACTTGCCGCTTTGATTAAATTCCAATATAATTCATTAAAACCTATGGGAAGGTATTTCATTGTGGAAATTTCTTCTGGGACTCTTTTAACACCTCTTTTTACATATGACTTATTATACATATAAATAGCAAACTCAATATAATATAAAATACTTGCTGCCTCATATCTACATTCACCGTATTTATTACTCAGCATTACATTTCCATATCCTTTCATTGCTTCATTGACAAAATTTTCAGCCTTCTCAATATTTTCTATTGAATATTCTTCATTTAGTTTATTTATAACAACTGATCTTAATTTCATATATTTCTGCATGTACTTCTCATCATTACAGTAAACAATATCTAACTCTATTAGTTTTGTAATATAGGGATCATTATATTTTGACATTTCCTCGAGTCTATTCCATGGAGTACAATATATATCAAAAGCTACATCCTCAATGATAAAGCACGATGCAACTTTCCAACCACTATCATCATTAATAACGATACATAAATCTAAGTCGGATTTTTCATAGATATCACCAGAATGGAACGAACCGGCAATTCCTATTAATGCAATGGAGCCTGGACATACATTTTCTGCCTTTTTGATAATAGCTTCAATTATTCTATGGTTTCTTTCCTGCAATTTCTTTTTTATATATGTTTCCATAAATTCTCCCTCCAGTAATTAGTAAACATTGTTAAATTCGCAATACCCTATAAGCCCCATTCCTCAATAATACTTACTTTCTTGTTTGTAGCATCAAGTTCAATCTCACATCCTATTGGTAGAGTCATCATTGGATGTGTATGACAGCAATCGAAATCTGCAATGAATGGTAATTTTTTATTGCCTAACACTTCTAATAATATTTCATATGTTTTTTTACCTGTCTTTAAGTCGTCAAACAACTCATGTTTTCCAAGGATTATTCCCGAAATTCTATCAAATTCATGTAAATTCCTCCAGTCCAATAATAACTTCATTCCTTTAATTCTTGTAGACTTTATCTTTCATATTATTTATATCACTATAGTTCATATATCATATACCAATTAAATATATATCTTAAATAATATACTTTTCCATAGCTATCTGTGGTAAAAAGAAATCCTTTCCAATTAAAGTTCTATCCAATATCTTAATACCTCTTTACCTGATTCCTTTGAAATTACAGTGTTTTCTAACCTTCCACCATTGTACTCAATTATCTTTTTAGAACCAATATTATCAAAGTCACATGTTACTAAAACTGTTCTATGTCCTAGCACCCTTGCTTTTTCCAATATTAAATTTAATATTAACTTTCCATATCCCTTTCTTCTATACCTTGGTGATATATCATAACCAATATGTCCACCTTCTTCATAGTTTGTCTCATTAAGCTCATATCTTAATCTAACAGTTCCTAAAATATCCTTGTTTTCATTTAAAAGCCACCATTCTGATGATGCAACGTGTCCCACTTCTAGATTAACTCCCTTTTCCCTATTCTTAAGATAATCTAAATAACTTTTAAAATCATAATTTGCTCTAGAATACCTTCTCTCAATCACATCTTCGTCATTTTTATTATAGTCATTAAACATTTCAATAAATTTTTCCTCAAGACAGAGTTCTGGCTGTACCAAATCAATCATCATTTACACCTCAATTCACAATGAATTTAATATTTACTTCTCTGCTACAAATAAAAGGTGGTTACTTGTACCTAAAAACTCAGGCTTTTCACAGCAATAATAATGATAGTTAAGCCACTTACTATAACTTTCCTCATCCATATTATTTATTTTATCTGCCAAGAGTTCACTTAATCCATCTGTAGCAACCTCTGACGTAATTTTTAAGTCAGATTCTCTTAATAGCTTTCTACACTGGTCTACTGTATGGAAAACAAAAGGAAAGTCTACAACTTTAAAGGTGTCATGATTATAGTTATTTCCCTTTAAAAAATCTTCTTCATAGAGCATAGTTTCCGTAGTAATAACCATGTCATTAGATATAAATGCAAAGAACATCTTTCCATCCTTCTTACAAACTCTTTTTACTTCTGCTATGCACTTCATCCTATCTTGAATTTTTGACAAATGATATAAGGGACCAAAGCATAATACAATATCATAAGTTTTATCTTTAATCATAGATATATCCATTGCATTACCTTGAAATACTTCCATGGACATTTGAGAATCAACTTTTCCCTTTATTTGCATAACATGTTTTTCAACTAGCTCAATGGCAGTTACATTAAATCCCCGTTTTGCAAAGTACAAGCTATATTCTCCTGTTCCAGCTCCTAAATCTAGTATTTTCATACCTGGTCTAAGATTTTTTTCAATCTGCCTTACCGTTGTTAAAAACTCCACTTGCCTTGCCTTTGTAGATAATCTTGAACCTTCATCAAAAATATCATAAAGAGCTGAAACTCTATCCGCTTCCTGTTCTATCTTTGAAATATCCTCTATCTTCATCTAAATACCACCTTACCTAAAATTGTGGGTCTACCCTCTTTGTCCTAAATTTCTATAGTTCTAGCTCCATTACCTCATTCTTGATTGAAAAGCCTTACTCTTCATATTCATGTTGCCATCTCATTTCTGCGATAACTTCTAAATCCTCTTCTTTAGCTAATCTACATATCATATTCTCCTATGCTCCTTTGTGATTTTAAAAATCAAGGCTAACTTATAATTAGTATATTTCTGCAGCATCCCTCGGTAATTCTTTGATATGCTTTATAAACTCAAAGCTTCTTTTAGCTTCTTCATAATTATATTCATATCCAAATATTTTACCTACTTCAGGTGCAATCTCTTCAAATAACTGGCATGTTGTAATTAATGCATTCCAAGAGGAATCATAATCACTCATATTAAAGGTACTCATTAACCTTGTCCATACATCTAAATCCAAATATTCTTTTAAATATTTATTTGCTTTCCCTATACTTACTTTAAATTCTGTTTGAATACCAACCTTCCAAGATAACATAGTTAATAATTCTTGTCGTACATAACTATTCATTACTTCTATTGTAAATAGAATTTCTTCCCTCCAAAGTCCCTTTGCACAGTATGGTGCTACCCACCAAAAATTATTACATCGACTAAAATATTGTCCATAGGTAGGTCTTTTAACCCAATAATCTTCATCAGTTGTTGATGGTATTTGTGGTAAACAGCTGTCTTTATCAAGTAAAGGAACAGTTAACTTATCTTTTCCATATTCCTTTATTAGCATTTCCATAGGCTGAATATGCAAGTCAATTCTATTTCCATCTGTAAACTGCATTAAATAAGTATAACCATTTTTAAAATCAACATCTATTCCTTGCATTTTATCAAGCTTATCAGGTTCTTGGAAAATAATTGGCTCACCAAAAACACTTGTCCATCCTTCATCTCTCAGAAAAGATTCTGTTTCAGTAACTACATAAACAATGTCATAGTCCTGAAAAATATCTTTTTTCACATTAGGGTTTGCCCGAGAACCATTCATATAAACAGCTCTAATTCGGCTATCTCTATTTGCAACACCTAATATTAAATCAAACATTTCCTTTTCAGTTCTCATGTTATATCCACCTCATTTCTAATATTTTTTTAACCATATTAATTGAGTTATTTGATGCTGATACACAGTTCTTTTCAAATACTTCTACCCCACACTGATCTTCTGTATCTGTTATAGACCTTATTGCTATGAATGGAATATTATTCACGTAACACACATGAGCAATACTTGCCGTTTCCATATCTACACAAAGTGGATGATATTTAGAAATTATTTCAGTACGACCATTATCACTTATAAAGGCTTCTCCAGTAACAATTCTTCCAAAGAATATTTTTTGAGTGAATGTATTTTTATCTATCATTTCTCTACATAATTCAATCAGTTTACTGTCTGCTTTGAAATATATACTTTCCATCCATGGATGATACTCAGTCAAGATACCTTTATCCACATCATGATATGCTATTTCTGTTGAAATAACAGTATCTCCAATATTTAATATATTATCTATTCCTCCTGCTACCCCTGTTACAATAATATGAGTAACATTGAATTTATCTATTAATATTTGAGTTGCAATAGCTGCATTAACTTTACAAACCCCACAATACAATGCAACAACATCACTGTTTTTGTATATACCACTATAAAATGTTAGCATTGCAACACTTTCTACCTTTTTATTAGAAATCTCCTCAATAAAAGGCATAATTTCATTTTCCGTTGGTCCAATAACCCCAATTTTCAAAAACTCATCCCCTAATTATTTAGTTAGAATAATCCTTCTTTAATATAGCTAATACAATATCATCCACAAACTCACCTTTCATAATGGTTCTTTCTCTAAAAATACCCTCTTGAACAAAGTTTGCTTTTTTTAGAGCTTTTACAGAAGCTTCATTACTAAGTGTTACAGTAGCTTCTATTCTATTAAAGTTCATTACTTCAAATCCGAATTTCACCAAAACCTTTATAACTTCAGTTGCATATCCTTTATTCCATTCATCACGATTAAAGCCATATCCAATCTCGCTTCTTATTGAAGCATCATCAAAGCTCCCTAAGCTACAATAGCCAATGATTTTATTATCATTCTTTCTTGCCACACCCCATGTAATCTCTTCTTTATTTTTAAATTCATTTTTGTAATGATTTATTATGGATAGTGCATCATCTTTAGTATTAATGGGTGTAAACCAATCATATTTAGCAACTTCAGGATCACTATAAATCTTAAATATCTCTTCTACATCTTCTGGATTTACCTCTCTAAATATTAATCTATCAGATTCCAATTCTGGAAATATATCAAAGCACGACTTGTCAATTTTCATTTCATGCATAATATTATGACTTGTCACTTAGTATCACTCCTCTTTTTTTTAATTAGGCAAGTTCGAACTATCTTATAATTTTAAAATTACTTCTAGTAAATAATCAATCTTATATTTTACATATCTTTTCATAACTAACAAGTGTCATTCTTTCATTTATCGGTATTAGATCACCAACTTTTTTATATCCTAATTTTTCGTATAGATGACAGTTGCCCTTTTCCTGAAGTATTGTATCTAAAATCCACTTCTGTGCTTTAGGATAATAACTTTCTATTTGTTTCAATGCTTCTTGTGCAATTCCCCTATTTTGGTATTCTGGAAGAACACATAAAGCTGATATCTTATAAGTCATTTTCGCTAATTCTGTTACTCTAACCCAGCCAACATTAACGTCGTTCAGTTTAAAAATATAAGCTGTAGTATTGGCTCTATCCATCTTTTCTTTAACCATATCAATACTTTCCATTGCAGGATTTACATCATAATCATGATATTTGTCAAGCAATTGTTTAAATGACCTTTTCTGTATATCATGGACAACATCTGCAATGTCGCTTGAAATCTGCATTACTCTAAGCATTTCTACTCCTCCCATTACAGTTAACCTATAATTTACCTAAATAATAATATAATCACTTTATAAGCAACTTCCTTGCAAATATTCTTGCACCCTCCATTGCATCTGGTCTTTGAAATGATGCTATATTGTCTTCATCTCGAACGGAATACATACCCATATATTCTAAATTAGAATGCTCACATAATCTCTTAATGCCAGTTTCAAAAGGGCCTGTACCATATTCTGCATCATATCCATGTGTAGCTACTATTGCTACCTTTTTACCTTCCCATAGAGAACCTTTTGCACTACCATAAAACTTATTAAGTCCATAATGTCGGTCAAGTAACGCCTTCATAGGCGCTGTGCAATACCATGAATATATGGGTGTAGCTAAAACAACACAATCACAGGCAATTATTTTTTCCATAATTTCTAATACGTCATCTTGCTGTATGCAACCATATATATCACTGATATTCTGACAAGTATAGCATCCTCTGCAAGGTAAAATATTTTTTTCTGATAAAGGGATGTAAGTAACCTCAGCCTTATTATCTTCAAGCTCAGCTAAAAATGGTTTTAGTAATTCAGCTGTATTTCCTTTTAATCTAGGACTTCCCATCAAAACACAAAAATTCAATTGCATTATCTCCTTTATAATTTAATATATTTATGGGTTATTAATACTTCTTAAATCTACTTATTTCATTCAATACTTCTCTAGCTGTATTTGCAATATTCTCATATTTAGGTATATCAATCAGTCTGAAGTACAAGCTTTTCAAAAATATATTTACATTAAAATCAATGACCAAATCTTCTGGATACTTTCCTACTTTTTCTATTTTATTAAAACTTTTTATCCATTCTTCAATTTCATCTGTTGGTATTATTTCTCTTTCCAATATAGATTTAACAGCTGTTATTATACGCTCATCTTCAAAATGAATGTATCCATAGTAATTTATATTTAACTTTTTATAAAATGCATCTAGTATGTTCTTTAATCTTTCATATCCAATTTCTTCACACTTAGCAAATTCATCTAGTGCATCAGCACCATGGGCAGCTCCATGAGCCCAGCCTTTAACTTCTATATAGCCTCTAACATCCTTATCTTCATTATAAAATTTCAAAAGAGTATCAAAAGCTTTTTCAATATCACTTTTAGATAAGAACTTATCCATTCTATGTCTATAAATACATGCTGCAACTATTTCACTTGAAAAGGTCCTACAGAAAACCGAATCATCAATGTTACCTAAACCCTTAAGAATATGATTTTCATCTAAAGCTATCCACAATAGCTCATTAACCTGCTTCCCTGATAGCTGATTTTCATATATCCAAGTAAATAAATTGGAAAGTATAAGATCATCACGCAATTCACTATCAATATCACCTATATTATCCATCATTTTTAGGGATAACTCATATGGATCTACACCTTCTGGAACTTTATATTCACTTTCCTGTATACTCTTTAACAATTGTTTTAATTCTTGTTTTTCCAACTTATATTTCTCCCCTTTGACCTTTTATTAAATCCCCGTAATACCTATTTAATCTATATATAAATCCATAAGAATTTCATCATCATAAATTCCATCTATGTTAAAGAAGTTTCTATGAACTCCCACTTTTTCAAATCCAAGCTTCTCATAAAGATGTTGAGCTTTTATATTGCTAGCTTTAACACCTAAACTTATAGTTTTTATAGTCTCATGCTTCTTAGCAAAGTCTATTAATACTTTCATAACTGTAGTGCCAATTCCCATGCTCCAGTATTCTTTTTTTACTGAAATAGCTAATTCACTATTATGGGCTATTCTTTTTCTATTGGGAGCACTAACTTGAGAAACACTAACTATTTGATTATCTATAATACCTAGGAGCATAAGATCATTATTATTTTCATTTATATTTTTAATATACTCCCTCTCCTGTTCTACAGTAAGTCTAAACTCATTCTTACCAAATAGAAGGTTATCACTTTCTCCACCAACTATATTTAGATACTCAATCATAGCCTCTGCATCTTCTTCAGTTGGTTTTCTTAATATAAGCACCTTGCGATTTTCTAATTTTACTAGCTTCAATATGTCATCCTTCATATTCATCACTTCTTTCTATAAACCTATTTTTATTAATCATATACACTCATGCTCTTTAAGTATCTTCCTTCTTTCTTACTCTCATATGGTTTAGCTACAATTCCTTCTTTTATTAATTCCTCATTGGCACGTCCAAATATTTGATGCCAAAGTTCATTTCCTACTTCCTTTATACTCACTTTATGCTTAATTGCCGTTAAACCCTTGGAATATTTCTCTATGCTACTTAAGGTATTTTTTACTGTTTCAAGGATCTCTATAAGAATAATTTCACCTATTTCGGTGACTATTTTCATATCTCTTTCTTGAAATATAGGTACATTACAATATAATTTATTGTCTGTTTCATCTATGTTTATGTAGTCCATCTCTTTAAGAAAAATTGCTAACTCTTTATCTTCATTTGACAACTCATTATAATTAATTTCTTCACTAAAAATTCCCCACATTAGTTGGCCACATTTTTCCGCAATGTTTTTATTAACCTTATCTATAATTTTTATATATGGTAGATTTAAATCTTGGAAAGGAGTTGAATTTCTAATACTCTGTTGTGTCATTCTAAAAAATCTATACATATCTTTACGTACTCCATTAGAATCTCCAAAACTATTAAAGATAAACTTATTACTTCCATAATTATTACTACTGCATAAAGGTTTATTGCTATAACTATCAACAATATAGCTGTCTTCATATCCAATTATCATATAATTTCTATTACCTGGCTGACGCTTAGAGCTAGTAAATACATTTCTTTCTTCAAAAAAATCAAAGGCAATTCCATCAAAAATCATGTCGCAAATTATATGATATAGTAATCTTTCTTCATCAAAAATCTTATAACTTGATAAATTTTGAAGCTTCTCAACTACTAAAGGTTTTATCTTAATAATTCTATCTACTATTTGCTCTCCCACATTCTTTAGATATACATCCATGATTTCAATATCACTCTCTAAAAATACAGGAAAATTTATTTTATATTTATCTTCTTTTTGTTCTATTGCATTTATTCTTTTTAAATTACTTATAATACTATTTAACCTATGATTATCAATATCTATAAATTTACTTATATCCTCCTGTGTTAATGAAAATGCCTCATTTTCTGCAATGATATATAATATTTCTGATGCAAAATTTTCATCACACACATATGCAGGGTTATATTTATCATAAACTTCTATATCACCAAAATAATATAAGTTTAATCTTTTCATATTATTCCTCTTTTCTTTTACGCCTTTAATAAATCCTTATTTTTTACTTTTTAGCATATTGTAAAAGCTATTTCCTTCTCTTGTGATTATTACTATTTAAAAACTTAACTTTTTAAATAGCTTAAAACTTCTTTTTCTATAAGATCAAAATCCATAGCTGCTATATCTTCCACGGTATATCTCTTACTTAACTCACCTATCAGCTTAGCTCCTAAGAAATACCCCACATCACTGATACCTAAAACTTTGAACCAATCACCATAAAAGTCTCTAGTTCCTTTTTCTTTGTCCTTTAAAGCTTCTACATATTTTAATTTAAGTTCTTTTTCTAACTCTTCACAGTCAATGCTCCACTGCTCTCCCCTAGAATCAACGATACTCTCTCCTAATACTTGTTGAAAATATTGGGCAAAGCCTTCCTCATATATATTCCAGATTCCTTCATTATACTTACTCTGATCTACCTGCTTTGGTAATTTTGATTCACCTCTTATTTGAAAGTGAACTACATGACAAAGTTCATGACAAACTAAAGCATCTATTTTCTCCTCCTGTTGCCATCCAAGTTTTGCAATCTTATCAACACCAAAGAGCATAGCTCTTTTCCCCTCATATTCATCTACCCATCCAGCAGAATTTAATAATCCCCTATATAGCACTATATTTATATCCATTTCAATATGAAATATAGCCTTAACTTTTTCTTCTATACCATTAAAAGTCTTTAAAAGATTCTTATAGCCTTCTATCATATTAGGAAAGTCCTCCTCAGACCTATTAAATACCATAGTTAGCCCCATTTTCTTCCAGTTATACCCTTCTGATTCATAGTCTTCTTTACATTTTCTCCCCATCTCTGGAAAATTACTATTGTAAAACTTCTCCCATAACTCCATCTTTTCCTTAGGCTCTTTATTTAAGTTTTCTTCCATAAATCCCTTATAATCCTTAAAAGTATCTATAATGTTTATCATCATAAGTCACCTAGCTTTCTAAAAATTCTAAAAATTACTCTCTCTCTTTAATCCCTACTGAACAATTCTATAATCAAAATTATCTTCAATAATTTTATATCCTAATTTAGCATAAACTCCATTAGATATAGGGTTACGTTTATCTACAAAGAGGCTGCAAAATTCATTTCCTCTTTCTAAATATAATTTACTTAAGTTATAAACTACAGCAACTCCATAGCCCATGCCTCTCTTACTAGAATCTGAATAAACTAAGCTAACAGAAATTCCTTTCTTTAATTGTTTTGTAAATGCTGCCATGGAAACTGGCACATGATTTTCATCTTCGAAAATATATATAGCTCCATTTCTAATTCTAGTTACTAATTTTTCTATAAAATTTTCTACAGCCATGTCCTCATTTAAAGCTTCTTTTCCAAACTTAATATGCCAATCTATTATTAAATCTAGATCCTTATCTATAGCTTCACGAAAGTATCCTTTAGGTAAAGTAACTTGATTTAGTCTTCTTAGCTCCATAACGTCCATGGCTAAACGCTCATGAAATTTACATTTTGTTTTTTCTTCATAATAGTCAATGAATTTTTCACAAACCTTTTTGTTAGAGTTAATGCCACTTATATCAATTTTATTTTCTATGAGGTAATTTACTAAAACTTTAATGGAGTCATCTACCTCTTCCTTTAAATTGTGTATTAACAAATTATATGGACTCGCATTACAGAAAATAAGTGATATTCCATATCTATCTTCTACACGTCCAAATAAAATACCCTTATTGATATCCTTATCTCTGTTTGTATATGCATTAAATAGTATTAACTGATTTAATGCTTCTTTCTTTAAGAGTACCTTTTCATTAATCTTTAAAAATTCCTCAACTCTATCATATATAACTACCTGCATACACTTCATAGCAAGAGCTATTAACTCTCACTAAAGTTCACCTCCTTTTATAATTCGAGCGTTCACGGAAACTCCTTAGCTCCAGTGACTACTCATTTTTAATATCATTATTTTTTGTTGATTCCCCCACTTTTTTTGCATAAAACACTTGACAAGTATATAGAATTTTGCGGCCCTCCTCTTAAAGACATGTTTTAATAGGAGGATTATTTTATGCTTAAAAATTGGAGCTCTCATGCTGATTATCAGCAATTTATTATTTCAAATCTCTCATGTTTCTACAAAACTTTTCCTAAAAAAGTTATACAACTTGGACCTTCTATATCTAAGTTGTATTGCTTAGATTTAGATATTCTTAGAGAGATATTAAAACCTTATTATTCTAATACCGGTAGGCCTGCAACCCTTCAACCTGAAATATTTCGTTCATTTTCGTTAATGCTTTTTCAAAAGGAAACAAGCATTACCAACTGGGTTAAAAAGCTTCATACCAGTGAGTTACTTGCAACCTGTATCGGTTGCACTAAAAACAATGTCCCATCACTTAGTACTCATTATGATTTTATCTCTAGATTATGGCTCTCAAGTCTGTCTATCGACAGGGTCAAACTAAAAAATACGTATTCGTATAAGAAGAAATCATCTAAAATTAAGGCACCCGGGAAAAACAAAAAACTTCCTAATAAAAGAACAGGTGTTGTTAAGAGAATTTCAGATTTTTTTGAAGCTGGTCGTTCATTTTCCCTAAGAGCCGAAAGGCTGCTTCAAAAAATATTCTCATTAGTTGCTGTAGAGCCCTCTTTTAATCTAACTTAATAGAAAAAGATAACCTTACAGTTGCCGGTGATGGCACTTGTGTTCACTGTAAGTCTTCTTATTATGGTTCTAAAGTTTGTGACTGCCGTCAAAACGGAATTTACGATTGCAAATGCCCTCGTAGACTTTCTGACATAAATGCTAATTGGGGTTGGGACAGTCATGAAAATCGTTGGTTTTACGGCTATACTCTCTATGCTTTATCTTCCTACAATAAAAAATATAAGATAGACCTACCTATTTATCTACGATTTGTAGAAGCAAGCAGACACGACAGTGTCACTGGAATAGTCGCATTAGCTGAATTTAGAGAACTGTTACCGCAGTTCAATATATCAAATTATGTTCTTGACTCAGCTAATGATAACTATCCTACATATGAATTATGTTCCAAATGGAACATTAATCCCTTTATTGATCTGAACTCCAAAAATAAAGGAAATTCAAAATATCCAACTACTTTAGATATTAATGAAAAAGGAGTTCCTACCTGCATTGGTGGCCATGAAATGGTCTATAATGGTTTCGAAAAAAGTCGTTCCCGCCTTAAATGGGTTGCCCTTTAGTTTTAAAAAAGGTTAATAGTTGCTCTTGTTGTGAACAGTGCTCACCTTCACCTTATGGGCGAGTAATCTATACTAAACCATCATGAGATTTGCGGTTGTTTACTTCTGTGCCTCGCGGCTCAAAACAATGGAAAACTATTTATAAAACTAGAACCTGCTCAGAACGTATAAATAATCGTATTCTCAATGATTATAGAATTCATTCTTTACGAATACATGGTAAAAAACGTTATTCATTTATGACTATGATTGCTGGAATTAATATTCATCTAGATGCAAGACTTAAAGTTTCAGGTTTTAGTATTTTAAATTTATTAGAGTAACCGTTTGACAATTGAATACTTTTTTCTAAAAATTTCTGCATTGTGTAGGCTTGTTTGCTATGCCTATTGTTATTCCTAACTGCGCTCTGAACATAAAATTTATAGCTCTATAATGACTCTATACAAAATCGAGTTTTAAATATTAGTTTCCGTGACTACTCAATTGAATTTTAATCTTTAAAAAACATTAAAACGTAATAACTTGCTAACTTACCTCAATTCACAATATTTAGTTAATGATAATAATAACAACTAAATCAATTTTTATAACTAATAAATATATACAATAGTTAGTTAATACTAAAACGCCTATAAGAAATTATCCCTTACATATAATTACAATCCAGTTAAACCATTATATTTACAAATTTACATTGCTGTTATTACTGTTAGAAAGAGTTACTTAGCTCTTTAACTTCATATCAATCTTATATCTATTCATTTCATTATACTTAAAATAAAAATAGCCCTCAAAAATATACCATGAATGGCATAGTATGTTATAATAAATTTTTCCTTTCAAACACTAAATGTACGAAAAAAGGCATTTAAAAATTGGAATACCAACAATACAGGTAGCCACATTACATGAATACTATAGAAGAATTAATTGAATTATAAAATGAAACTAACTCAAAATATGCCAGATTAGTATTGAGTATAGTAATAATTCGATATAGCGGATACCATAACGTTGAAATTAGTAAAGTCTCAGAGGTAAGTCGTGTTACTATTTTGATTCATATAAAAAACTAGAGTTCCTTTGGAATAACAGCTTTAGAGGATTGCCTTTCAAAGAAATCAGAACTACAATTAATATTTCTGATAATATATTCACCATATATGAATCCACATGAAAATGCATGGAAATATCTTAAAGCTATGTTATTTAGACCTTCTTCTAGCTCATCTATTAATTAACTGATATCTAATGTTAAAAGTATTTTTGATCAACTTAATCTTGATATAAATAAAATTCATTGATTTATGCTAGAAGTTTGCTAGTATAAGCTAAGTTTTAGTGTGAAAACCTATATAGGGTTTTTAGGATAAACCTTAGCTTATACATTTAAATTTCCATTGATAAATCAAGAAAAATTCACATGTATAAGTTAACCTTTAAGGCAAAAACCCTATATTAGATTTAATATTTAACTATAAATTCAATAAAATCAATATTTTTATTATAAAAAAACGTAGAATTAATTTGAACTACGTCTATAAATTAAATTATTTTAATCTAGTATGAAGAGAATCAACGACTACATGATACTCACATTTCCACCATGTATGTGCTAATTTATTATTTTTCATAAAAATCGCCTTTCAATGACAAAATAAAACGCTACTCTTATCCTATCATTGACTAGGAGATCTTTTTCCCTAATACTACTTCTTAGCCTTATCCATTCACACCGTCATAGCCAATTATCTAACCAAATTAATTAGGTTATGCTTAAAATATTCTCAGCAATATGATAATTTTTAAGGAAGTTGCAAAATGACTTACCTTAATTCACATTTTTATAACTGTGAACTATATAGTCTTTTTCATGGAATATTGTTTATGCTCCAAAGGGCAATCATCTAATACACCAAAAATCTCATATCCATATTTAAGATAAAAATCTTTTGCTTGAAAATCAAAAGTAACTAGATGAATTAATTTACATCCTTTTTCCTTTGCTATTTTCTCTACTTCATTTAAGAGTTTAGAACCATATCCATTGTTTCGAAGCTCCTCTTTAACCCATAAAACATCTATATACAGACAATTCCAACAATATAATACACTGTTTATTCCTGCTAATATATCTCCATTTTCCCCTTTTATAACTCTGTTAATTGAAACAAAAGACGGCTCTTGCGTAAAAGGAACTTTGGATAAATTATATTTATCTATCTCATTTTCAACTAAACCAGCCTCTTCTCTTGTACTTTTGCTAATAATAAAATTTTCCATATTCATTTTCCTCCTATCGAATTTGTAATTTTAAATTAAATAATATTTACAAAATATAAATTTTTAACATTTTTTCTTAACCATAAACCAATATTGATATTAAAATCATAATACTATACCATATAAACTTCCGGCAATTTCCTTGCTAGTTGTAGGATTTTTATCCTCAAAAGAAAAACATACAAGAATACGAATTCCTAATACATGGTAATTCACAAGATTTAGTGAAAATTATGAATACTAACTATATCTATTTTTTAAACTAGTAAAAATATATTATAATAAAATAACTACTATTTTATTTGTCCATGTTTCTCATAATTTCCAACTTCTTTAACCGTATTGTCCTCATTAACAAAAACAACTTTAGGTTTATACATTTTCACTTCTTCTTCATCAAGTTCGCAATAAGCCATAATAATAACTTTGTCCCCTTTTTGCACACATCTAGCAGCTGCCCCATTTAAGCATATGCAACCACTATGTCTTTCACCTGCTATTACATAAGTTTCAAATCTGCTACCATTGTCTATGTCTACTATCTGAACTTTTTCATACTCAACTATTCCTGCATTATCCATAAGTTCAGTATCAATAGTTATACTTCCTACATAATTTAAATTAGCCTCCGTAATCACCACTCTATGAATTTTACCTTAATTCAATTACCATTCCATCGTAAGCAAAGCTAATATCTTCATAATGATTTTCTAGCTCTAAATAATCATCATAGGATTTTCCCCAATCTTCCTCAAGATGTGTCATTATAACTTTTTTAATATTATATTTATTCTTTAATTCCACTATCTCATCCATTACAAATAATTCTTCTCTTAAAGGATTGTCCTCTTCTAACTTAAAGTCACCCTTTAAGACATCACCAATCACCGTATTTCCTATAATCATCACATCAGCCTCTTTAAATATTTCATTCTCTGGGAAAGGCTTAACATCACAAGGAGCATATATAAGCTTCTTTTCTCCTTCTTCAAAAACAAATACTGTAGCAGATTCAGCCTTAATTAGAGTTATTTTTATTTCTCCTATTTGTATTGAATCATTAACCACATGTCTTTTTATTAAATTTCTTATTTTTTCATAGTAGTCAAAATATGATCCATGCTTTGAGCGTATGGAATTTAAATCTTCCATTACGTGTTTCATAGCTATAACTTCTATGGGACTATCACATTCTATTCCTTGGGAAATATTTAGCCAATTTAGTCGAAGCTGTTCAAAAACTCTCATACCAAGGGTATGATCTGGATCCATATGACTATATAAAACTCTATCTATTTCCTTAATTTCTCCATAATTTAAGCTTTGAGCAATATCCTCTGGAGTGTCTATAAGTAGCTTAGCTTCTTCTAAATATAAGCTACATCCAAATCTTGCATAAGGATTTCCCTTCTTTCTTGCCTCCATACATACTCTACAGCAGCAAAGTGGCTTTGGTAGAGCAACACATCCTCCACTACCTATTATTTTAAAAATCATAGTTATCCCTCCTATCTTCTCTCTAGCTATAATTAGATTTTTTATTATATATGTTTTAATAAAGTTTCTACATTAAATTTACTTGCAATCTTAGATCACATTAGGGAATATTAATGAGTTTTATTTATTGAAACTTATATATGACGTATTTTTAGACTATTTTCTATGTATAACTTTGTTAATAATTCATGATATTAGAAGATTCCGAACTAATCTATCAATATTAACTCATATAAATTACACTCGTGTACTCTTTTGAATGCTTTTTTAATAGTATCTTTATCTTTACCTATGTAGTGAGCAAAACTACTGCATATAAATAATTTATTAATTTTAGATTGTGTAATTATATCGCATTCATCACCTTCAGCATAAACATGGAGGTAAGACTCTTTCCAATTAAATCCTCTATTTTTATACCAATCATTTACCCATTTATCATCTCTTGTCCATGCTTCAATTTTCTTTATACTTTTGCTTTTCAGCCTATTTATTGCTTCATTTAACAACAAGGTTGCAACACCTAACTTTCTAAATTCGGGTAAAACTGCTATATGCCATATAACACCACCTAATTCATTAGAATTATAACAAACCGTTCCTTTATCAGTCTCATACTCTATGTCTATTAAGCCTATAATTTTATCATCAACCTCTGCCACTAACTCAACGGAAGGATTTTTGTAGTGTTCTTTTTCACGCAGTACATTATCAAAATATGCACTATCTAAAAAGGATAGAACTCTACACCTTACCCATTGAGAATTATCAGTATCTATATATTCTCTTACTTTCATTTATATCCCCCCAAATAGTTTGCTTCGCCCTATTCTTACGATTGCGACTTTCTCATCCATAATACTTTGACTTCTTCTCCTGCAATCTCGCCATCATATTCACTAAATACTTTAAAGCCTGATTTCTCATAAGTTTTTATTGCTCTCTTATTAAATTTAGCTACTCCCAGCCTTACATAATCACCTTTATATTTATGATATTCTACTGCAAAATTAACACAAGCAGAAACAAATTCTTTTCCTAAACCTATTCCTGTTAAACTAGGTTTTAACCCAAACCCAATCCACATTTCATAAATTATATCAAGATTATCTTTCACGGTGTCCATATCAACATAACCATCATCATCTGAATCTTCTTCAACTTCTCTAAAAAAATTTATACTTAATTCCCCTACTAAAATTTCTTTTTCATTTAAAACTGCAAATTTACTGAAACCCCAATTTTTCTTTTCCAGTAAATCTTCTGCCTCATTACAATAATCATATATGGAATATTCATTTTCATATTTCCATTCATTAATCATTGTTTTTGCATAATTATCATTCATAGGTACAAACCTAAACTTCATATTAAAACCCCTTAATAAATCTATCTTATATAATTAACATAATAAGTATCATATGGTTCTTTTAATACATATCCAAGCTTTTGAGCTAATTTAACAGATTCAAGATTAGCAGCATCCCAACTAGGATACTTCCCCTTGCTAATACAGTCTAAAATTAATGCAGCAGCTGCTATAGTTGCTAACCCTTTCCTTCTGTATTCTGGAAGTGTATCAACTTCAATTTCGATTCCTTCATCGTAAACACTATAAGATGACGCTGCCGATACAATCTTTTCATTATGCAAAATACAGAATCCAATGCCTATATTGATATAATCATCTATGGATTTAAACTGACTTGTAAAATCTTCTGATAACTCTTGTAGTGATGGATTTTTTGCTAAAGATTTATCTATTTTTTTTAACTCATATCCTTCAGGTAATGTTGATAGAAATGTATTTAAATGATCAACATCTAAATTCTTAATATCCCTTTTAAATCTATATCGTTGAAACTTTTCCATACGTCCCTTATGAATAATTTCTATACGTTTTTTCCACTCTTCAGTATCCAAGATAACTAAAATATTCTCAGGCAAATTATATAATAGTTCTTCTGCTTCCTTACTGTTATGGTTTCCTGCATAAAATGCAAAAACCCCTACTATAACCTGTACAACTGTTGGTTTTTCAATGTCATCAGCCCAAGCTTTTCCCATATGTCCTTGAAGGCATGAAAGAATAAGTGTACAATCTATATTTTTAAAAACAGAACATAAATTTTTTCTTAAATTACTATCTACTTCATAGATCATTAAAATTTTCTCCTCATTTCAATTCAAATATTTCCCTTAACTTCATTTATAATTTCTTAGTTAAAAAATACTCCTTATGTCCTTTAGGGCTATCCTCTAAAATTCCAAAAACCTTATATCCATTCTTCATATAAAAATCTGGACCTTGAAAATCGAAGGTATCTAGATGTGCTATATGACATCCTTGACTACTTGCTACATCCTCTGCCTCTTTCAAAAGTATTGAACCATATCCTCTATTGCGATAATCATCTTTAACCCACAATGTGTCAATATAGAAGATGTGCCAAAACACAGAGTAAGCTAATATGCCTCCCATAACTTCACCCTTTTCATTCTTAATACAACGATTTATCTTAATGTATGGCTCCTCTTGTTCAAAGGGTTTAGACAGTTTGTTATGTTCCGTAAGCATTTCATCAATATAATCTATTTCTTCCTCATTAGGTATTTCTATTTTGATATTGTCTTTATTCATAATTTATCTTTAGTGAGAGATTATATTGTAAGTACCAATCCCTCACTAAAGCTATCCTCCTTTCATTTTATACACTTTTATGTGTCTAATAAGTTGTTAATTCGATTTATAAGAACGTTATATCTCAACAATAACATTACATATTAGGTTTATTTTTATATAATATCTATACTTTATATACTACTTCAAAATCTTCAAAAACCACTAGCATATCATCACTGAACTCATACCCTTGCTGTTTTCCATCTTCCTTGAAGAAATGAGCATGTCCCTCAACCCAAGATTCCAATGTATCATCCTCACCTTCACGCTTACAAATGTCATAAGTAATATCTGAAAATGGAATAATTGTTATCTCAGTAGTTTCAATAACACATCGTGGTACACCTTCCCAATCAGTGACAATACTTAAATCACCAACCTGAGGTATACGCTCGCCTTCAATTTCATAACTCAATAAACTACTTGATGTAGCTTTCTTTTTCCCAATTAACACCAAATGCAACAGTTCATTGGCCCACTTTTCAGTCAATTCAAAATGAGATACCTCTAAACACTTTGTTGTTTCATTTCTGTTCGTTTCCCTCAAAAATGTTTTCCAAAACACATCAATTTTTTCTTGTGAATATTTTTCATTTTCCATTACTACTACCTCCCTCTAGTTTTATACTAGATTTTTTGTATATAGTTGTTTTATCCTACATCTTTAGCCTTTATTTTATCTTTATGTATATCAACTATATTCCTATTCCATAAGGTCTAATTCCTTTTTTAAAATAGGATAAAACTTAATATCAGTAACGTCGTTAGGGCAATTATAAAAAAATAACCATAACTATCTGACCATTAATAATTACTCAATCTCATTTCCTAATTTAAGAATTTAATTGTTCTATTTTCAGATGCTTAAATACTATTTCCCATATAGAAAAATGCTGAAACCCGCATGAACAGAACAACTTCCTCTTTATTCTTTAATATTCTCTTTATATCTCACTAATTCTTAGGATAGCGATATAAGAAAAAAGAAACATATTTAAATATATTGA